>CAMDAM010000351.1 GCA_945888575.1 Asaia bogorensis
GAAATCCGCGCCAAGGCGCTCGAAATCACCCAGCTCCGCGTCGTCGCCAAGATGATGCAGCAATCTGACGGCAAGCCCGATCCCTTCTCCTCCCTCCTCAAGATCAAGGGCGGCGAACTCGGCCAGGACACCTCCGAACTCATCATGGATGCCGTCGGCCCGCTCGCCATGCCGCAATGGGCCAAGGAACTCGACCTGCTGAACCGCGAGTCCGGTGAGAACGAACCCCCGATCGGCCCAGACTACGCCGGATACGCCGCCGGACCCTACCTCATGCACCGCGCCTCCAGCATCGCCGGCGGCACGACCGAAATTCAGAAGAACATCCTCAACAAGGCGGTGCTGCGGCTCTAAGCAAGACTCTTCTTTTTCTGAAGAAAAAGAAGCAAAAAGACTTCATTTGTTCGCGCCTCGGCCGCCCGTGCAGGCGGTCGAGGCGCCCGCCGCAGGCAACCGAATGAAAGTTTTTTGGTTCTTTTTTTCAAAAATGAACGCGCTTCCTCCCCACCCTTGCCCCCCGCCAAACCACCCCACATAATCCCTGGCAACAGCGTCACGGCGCGAGAGGAAACCCAATGGATCTTCGCTTCACCGAGGAAGAGGTCGCCTTCCGCAAGGAAGTCCGCGATTTCATTCGCCAGAACCTGCCCGCCCGCACCCGCGAGCGCCTGCGCCTGGGCTACAGCCCCACCAAGCAGGACATCGTCGACTGGCAGCGGATCCTGAACAAGAAGGGCTGGGCCACCTACAAGTGGCCGAAGGAATACGGCGGCACCGATTGGTCGCCCACCCAGCGCATGATTTTCCAGGAGGAAAATCAGATCAACCACGCGCCGGAGGTGAACGGCTTCAACCTCACCATGATCGGCCCGGTCATCATCCAGTTCGGCACGCCGGAGCAGAAGGCCCACATCCTGCCCCGCGCCGCCAACCTTGAGGATTGGTGGTGCCAGGGCTTCTCCGAGCCCGGCTCCGGCTCCGACCTGGCCTCGCTGAAAACCGCCGCCAAGCGCGTGGGCGACGACTACATCGTCAACGGCCAGAAGATCTGGACCAGCACCGCCCACCATGCCGACTGGTGCTTCGCCCTGGTCCGCACCGATCCCAACGCCCGCAAGCCGCAGGAAGGCATCTCCTTCCTGCTGATCGACATGAAGACGCCGGGCATCACCGTCCGTCCCATCATCTCGATCGACAACAGCCACCACCTCAACGAAGTCTTCTTCGACGACGTGAAGGTCCCGGTGGCCAACCGCGTCTATGAGGAAAACAAGGGCTGGGACGTGGCCAAGTTCCTCCTGGGCAACGAGCGCACCGGCATCGCCCGCCTCGGCAAGTCCATGGAGCGGATCAACTACGCCCAGGAACTCGCCCGCGACGTGCGCCAGAACGGCAAGCCGCTGATCGAGGATGCCGGCTTCCGCCAGCGCGTCGCCAAGCTGCAGGTCCAGGCCAAGGCCCTGGAGCTCACCCAGCTCCGCGTCGTCGCCAAGGCTGCCGGCAACTCCGATGGCAAGCCGGATCCGTTCAGCTCCGTCCTCAAGATCAAGGGCACCGAGCTGCTGCAGGACACCGCCGAGCTGGTGATGGACATCGCCGGCCCGCTGGCGATGCCCGATTGGGCCAAGGAGCTGGACCTGCTCAACCGCGAGTCCGGCGACAATGAGCCGCAGATCGGTCCGGAATGGGCCGGCTACGCCGCGCCGCCGTATCTGATGCTCCGCGCCGCCTCCATCTACGGCGGCACGAACGAGATCCAGAAGAACATCCTGAACAAAGCGATCCTGAGGCTCTGATGGATTTCGAACTCACAGAAGACCAACGGCTGCTGAACGACAGCGTCAGCCGCCTGCTGGCAGATCGCTACGCCTTCGATGCGCGTCGCGGCTACATCAAGTCCGCCCAGGGCTGGTCCCAGGAGATGTGGGAGAAGTATGCCGAGCTCGGCCTGCTCGGCCTCCCCTTCCCCGAGGAATACGGCGGCTTCGGCGGCGGCGCCGTCGACATCATGATGGTCATGGAGGCATTCGGCCGCTCGCTGGTGGTCGAACCCTTCCTCGCCACCGTCGTCCTCGGCGGCAGCGCCATCAAGTACGCCGGCAATGAGGCGCAGAAAGGGGAGATCCTGCCCCAGATCGTCGACGGCTCGCTCAAGCTGGGCTGGGCCCATGGCGAGCAGCAGGCCCGCTACGACCTGACGGACGTGCTCACCACCGCCACGAAAGACGGCAACGGCTGGGTGCTGGAAGGTGCCAAGTCCGTCGTCCTGCACGGCGACTGTGCGGACATGCTGGTCGTCTCCGCCCGCACCGGCGGCGACCGGATGGACAAGGAGGGGCTGACCCTCTTCCTCGTCCCCGCCAACACCCCCGGCGTCGCTCGCCGCGGCTACGCCATGCGCGATGGCACCCGCGCCGCCGAGATCTCGCTCTCCACCGTCAAGCTCGGCCCCGAAGCCCTGCTCGGCCCCGTGGGCGGCGCCTTCGGCACCATCGAGCGCGTCACCCAGGCCGGCATCGCCGCCTTCGCCGCCGAATCCGTCGGGGCCTGCGAAGCCGCCCACACGATGACGCTGGACTACCTGCGCACCCGCGTGCAGTTCGGCCGCCCCATCGGCACCAACCAGGTGCTGCAGCACAAGGCGGCCGACATGCTGATCGAGGTGGAGCAGGCACGCTCCATGGCCATGCTCGCCGCCATGATGGTGGATGAGGAAGACCCCGCGGAACGCGCCCGCAACATCTCCATGGCCAAGGTCGGCGTCGGCCAGTCCGGCCGCTTCGTCACCCAGAATTCGGTCCAGCTGCACGGCGGCATCGGCATGACGGAGGAATACGCCGTCGGCCACTACTTCCGCCGCGTCATGGTGTTCGAGCACGTCTGGGGCGACAGCGCCTATCACCTTGGGCTGCTCGCGGATCAGGTAGCCTAAGAAAGCAAGAATCTTCTTTTTCTGAAGAAAAAGAAGCAAAAAGACTTTTGTCCGTTTGCGCCGTGCCTGCACCGTCGGGCGCAGTGCAGACGGATAAAAGTTTTTTGGTTCTTTTTTTCAAAAAAGAACACGCTTCCTGCTCGTTCTCTTGATCCCTGTGCAACCCTCCCCTACGCTCCCTGCAACGCCGATTCAGGGAACCACTCGCGTGCGCAAACTCGCCACTCTCGCCTTCGCCTTTGCAACCACCCTCTCCACCGTCGCCGCGGCGCAAAACCTCAGCATCGGCATCCAGAACGAGCCGAACACGATGGACCCGCAGTGGAACCTGCTGGGCAACAACACCCAGGCGATGCGCAACCAGTACGACACCCTGGTCGGCCGCGATGTGAACCTCCAGCTGGTCCCCAGCCTGGCCCTGTCCTGGAAGGTCGTGGACGACACCACCTGGGAATTCAAGCTGCGCCCCGGCGTGAAGTTCCACGATGGGTCGGCCTTCACCGCCGAGGACGTCAAGTTCACCCTCGCCCGCATCCCCACCCTGCCGGGCAACCCCAGCTCCTATATCGTCTACACCAACCAGATCAAGGAAGTGGTGGTGGTGGACCCGCTGACCGTCCGCTTCATCACCAACGGTCCTGCCCCGTTGCTGCCCACCAACCTGTCGAACGTCTTCATGATGTCCGCCGCGAAGGGCGCGCAGCCCACCGGTGATTTCAACTCCGGCAAGGCATCGAACGGCACCGGGCCCTTCAAGCTGGTCTCCTGGTCCCCCGGCGCGCCGCAGATGCTGGCCCGCAACGATGGCTACTGGGGCGACAAGCCGCATTGGGCCACCGTGCGCATCCAGCCCATCGCCCGCGACCCCGCCCGCGTCGCCGCCCTGCTCGCCGGCGACGTGGACTTCATCAACCGCGTGCCGATCGCCGATGTCTCGCGCCTGAAGTCCGACGCCAAGATGAAGCTGTTCTCGGGCCCGTCCGCCTATGTCTACATGGTCTATACCGAAGTCGGGCAGGACCAGCCCCAGGGCGTGAAGGACAATGCCGGCAACCCGCTGGCCCAGAATCCCTGGCGCAACCCGAAGGTGCGCGAAGCCCTCAGCCTCGCCATCAACCGCGATGCCCTGGTGGAACGCGTCATGGAAGGCCTGGCCGTCAAGATGACCCAGCCGGTGCCCGACAGCATGTTCGGCGCCAGCCCGCGCATCAAGCCCGCCCCCTACGACGTCGCCCGCGCCCGCGCCCTGCTCGCCGAAGCCGGTTTCCCGCAGGGCTTCCAGGCCGAGCTGACCTGCCCCAACGACCGCTTCCCCAACGACGCCAAGATCTGCGAGGCGGTGGCCCAGCAGTTCTCCCGCATCGGCTTGAAGATCACCGTCTCCGCCTATCCCTCGGCGGTGTTCTTCTCGCGCCGCGCCAAGCGCGAATTCGGCCTCACCATGGCCGGCTGGGGCAGCCTCACCGGTGAATCCAGCTACTTCATGGGCGCGGTCATCCACACCGCAGACAAGGAAAAGAACCTCGGCTCCATCAACGTCACCGGCATCAGCGACCCCGAGATCGATCCGCTGATCCAGCGCGCCCGCACCATGCTGGACGAGCCCGCCCGCCGCGCCCTGCTGGAGCAGGTCAGCGAGATGGTCGTGCAGCGCAACCACGTCATTCCCACCCTCGCCTTCGGCACCGTCAGCGCCGGCCGCAGCGACCGCGTCACCTACACCACCCGCCAGGACGAAGAGATCCAGGCGCTCGAGATCAAGCCGGCCCGCTAACCAAGCCACCGGGCGGATGCAACCATCCGCCCGGCCGGTCCTGCAAGACGTCCCGAAAGCCGGCCCTTCATCAGGCCGGCTTTTGTGTTTCCGGATATCAAACCAACCGGCGAAACCATCGACCCTCGCGATGTTCCGCACCGACCCGTAGGGCGGGCTTTAGCCCGCCGTCTTTCCGCCGCCAGTCGGTCGATCATTTCACTGCTCGGAATCGCCGCGTCAACCGGTCTAACGCCGATCAACCATGCAATCATTCCTATGCCGGCGACCGAGGGTGTCGGTTAGTATATCGGCATGACACATCATCAACCGCAGCCCCTGGACCGGCATTTCAGCTGCATGATCGCAGAGCTCCGCGCTGCGCAGGGGCAAGGTGCGTCCGCGCCCATCCAGGTTCTGATCATCGCCGCCCTGATCCGCGTGCTGGTGACCCTGGAGCGCATCTGCCGGGAATGGCAGGCCGGCCAGCTTCCTGCCCCGGCGCACGGGGTCTCCCTGTACCGCCCCGCCGCATCGCAGGAAGGTGCCATCCCCCTCCGCTTCCACCGCCGCAATTCCCTCTGGCGCTCCACGCGCGTGCCCGCTCCCGAAGCGCCCGCACGCCGCGATTCCGCCCCCACTCCCA
>CAMDAM010000352.1 GCA_945888575.1 Asaia bogorensis
ATCCGCGTGCCTGGCTCGCCGATGTCCTGGCGAGGATCAATGATCACCCGGCCGCGCGCCTAGGTGACCTCCTGCCCTGGAACTGGAAGGCCGTCCGGTCACAAGCCCCGGCA
The DNA here is from genome assembly GCA_945888575.1 of Asaia bogorensis. Lineage (GTDB taxonomy): Bacteria > Pseudomonadota > Alphaproteobacteria > Acetobacterales > Acetobacteraceae > CAMDGX01. Next base: position 114 of record CAMDAM010000352.1, read on the forward strand.
TGATCATAGCGCCTGCGGTGCTCGCCGGATGGATACGGCGACGCGCCTGGGCGCCGTCCTTGCTGCGCCGCGCAAGGCACCGCAGAGCCGCAGCCGTAAAGTCCGAGCGAAGGGCGATGGCGTTCGGCATGGCGAGCCTCCGGTGCTCACCACGGTGAATCACATCAACGCCGCCTCGGGGAATCCCTCTCGTGAGTCACCCGCCATGAGGGTTGGTATGACATCGTGTTTCGATCCTACACTGTCCCGTCATGGCCATCGATGGGGCTCAGTGATGGTGAGGCGCAACGTCGAACAGGCGGTCGACCAGAGCAACCAAATGCGACGCCGTCTGTACATAGCCGGCCTTCTCAGCCTCCTGAGCAACCTGAATCAGATGGTCGCAGAGCATCAGAGGGCTGACCTTCGCCGACTGCGGCCAATGGAAGAGTTCTGACGACTGAAATGGGGCAATATGCTTTGACATAGCGGCCTCGTTCGGGGTTTTCCGAAGGGACGGGCCAGCCCCGCCCCTGACACCTATCAAGCCGCGCAATGTTTGCCTCATCGTTAACGTGTAGCGTTAAGGGCGTAGACCCTTAAGGATGATGCAAGGGGCCGATCACTAGAACGATCGGCATCAATTTCGCAGACAAGTTTAACCAGGCTACGCCCCTGCCTGGCCGCCAAGCGTTCCAGTACCTGCCAGAACTCAGTTTCCAAAGCGATGCTAGTGCGATGGCCAGCGACGGTAAAACTGCGCTTTATGAGCCAACTCACGATACGAGCTGCTCCAAAGCCCAACGGCCTGCCTCCGCCACCACCGGATCCCGGTCATTCGCTAGGATATGTGCAGATGGTCGCAGATCCCGCAGAGCACTATTGCCTATTGCGATCGCCACATTCCGCACAAACCTCTCCCGGCCGATCCGCTTGATGGGCGAGCCCGAGAAGCGTGCCTTAAAGGCTGTTGTGTCCATCGCCGCCAGTTCCGCCAGAAGCGGTCCAGCCAAGTCTTCCCGAGCTGTAAGTTTCATATGCCCCGACACCTGGGCAAACCGATTCCAGGGGCAGACCGCAAGGCAATCATCACAGCCATAGATTCGGTTGCCCATTGCGGCCCGAAATTCCGGCGGGATGGGACCACGATGTTCGATGGTAAGGTAGGAGATGCACCTGGTAGCGTCGAGGCGGTATGGCGCTGAGAATGCGTCCGTAGGACAAGCCCTTAGACAACGGCTGCAAGTGCCACAGTGGTCTCGCCCAGGGGGATCCGCGGGGATATCAAGCGTCGTGTATATCTCACCCAAGAAGAGCCAAGACCCGAAGGAACGCGAAACAAGATTCGTGTGCTTTCCTTGCCACCCGAGCCCCGCGGCAGTGGCGAGCGGTTTCTCCATGACTGGCGCAGTATCGACAAACACCTTTACCCCAGCGGCTCCTCGAGCGGCCACAAACTGAGCGAGATGCTTCAGCATCCCCTTCATCACATCGTGGTAGTCGCGATTGCGGGCATAGACCGAAATATTTCCCTTCTCTGACTGGGAAATGATCTCAAGGGGGTTGTTCTTGGGTCCATAATTGATCCCAACGCAGATAACGGTTCGAGCATCGGGCCAGAGGCTACGCGGGTCACTCCGCTGTTCAACCCGCTGTTCAAGCCAACCCATTGTCCCGTGCCGCCCGGCGAGGAGAAAGTCCTGCAGGTGGGCCCTTGCCTCCACACCCAACTCAGCTCGAGCGAAGCCGATGGCATCAAACCCTAGCTTGAGCGCCCTATCGCGAATTGCTGTGGCAAGTTGAATTCCCACCTATCCCCGCCCGCGATATGTGGGAACACCCTGATCGGGCACCCAGACTCCGCTAGGGGGCGCTCCAGATTGCCAGAATACGTCGATTGGTATTCCACCACGTGGATACCAATATGCCCCAATACGCAGCCACGTTGGTGCGAGCAGGGCTATCACTCGCTGCGAAATGGTCATTGTACAATCTTCGTGGAAGGCACCATGGTTACGAAAACTGGCAAGAAAAATTTTAAGTGATTTGCTCTCTATTATCCACTCATCAGGAACATAGTCCAATACAATATGTGCGAAATCCGGTTGTCCTGTCAGGGGGCACAAAGACGTAAACTCGGGACAGGTAAAGCGAATCAGGTATCTGTTACCCGGACTGGGGTTCCGTACACGCTCCAGAACTGCGCCCTCTGGCGAAGTTGGAATACCGACCGATTGCCCGAGTTGTGTTAGCCCATCGAGTTGCTCACGCATGCCCCTTGTCACCCTCCATCCAACTCAGGCGAGTGTCAGCAGTAAACTGCAACAGCCGACCAGCGAGGATTGCCGCACGTGCGGATTGCATCAGGTCCTGATAGTACGTCAGATTGTGCCATGTCAGTAGGATGGGACCAAGTATCTCGCGGCAGCGAAACAGGTGATGAAGATAGGCCCGGGTATGTTTCGAACATCCTGGACACCGGCACCCTGGGTCGAGGGGGCGGTCATCGGTCGCAAACTTGGCATTCCGAAGGTTAAACACGCCCAGAGATGTAAAGGCTCGAGCGGTGCGACCCGCGCGGGTTGGCATCACGCAATCGAACATATCGACGCCCCGAGCGATTGCTCCGAGCAAGTCGCCCGGGGTTCCTACGCCCATCAAATATCTTGGCTTGTCATCCGGGAGGAACGGTACGGTACAATCGAGCACGGAAAACATGGTTTCTTGGCCCTCACCAACAGCCAGGCCACCAATGGCATACCCGGGGAAGCCGAGTTTCACGAGGGTCTCAGCGCTCTGTTGCCGCAGGCTGGGGTAGACACTGCCTTGGACGATACCGAACAGCCCATAGCCGCCACGCTGGACAAACGCCTGCTGCGAGCGGGCTGCCCAACTGAGTGACAACTTCATCGATGCACTCGCTTGATCCTTGGTAGCCGGGAAGGGAGTGCACTCATCGAGCACCATAGAGATCGTCGCATCAAGCTTGTGCTGGATATCAATTGAGTACTCTGGGGTAAGCCTGTGGCGGCTACCGTCGAGATGGGACTGGAAAGTGACGCCATCCGCATCGATTTTACGCAACTTTGCCAGAGACATGACCTGAAATCCCCCGGAGTCAGTGAGGATCGGCCCCGACCAGTCCATTACCCGGTGCAGCCCGCCCATCGCCGCTATTCTTTCGGCACCTGGCCGCAGCATCAGATGATAAGTGTTGCCGAGAACCACGCGCGCCCCAGTACTCCGCACAGCATCCGCAGTCATCGCCTTCACGGTACCAGCGGTGCCCACAGGCATAAAGACTGGGGTCGGTATTGCGCCATGAGCCGTCAACAAAATTCCTGCGCGGGCGTGCCCGTCAACAGCCTCTGTCACCCAAGAAATTGTCATGCGCGCTCCAGAAGAGTCGCATCACCGTAGGAAAAAAACCGATATCCTGCGGCAATGGCGTGGGCATAAGCTGCCCTCATACGATCTGTGCCTGCAAACGCGCATACAAGCATAAAGAGTGTTGAGCGTGGCAGGTGAAAGTTCGTGAGAAGTAAATCGACACTACGAATTGGCATACCAGGCCGGATAAAGATCGCGGTTTCACCTGAAAAGGGCGTAACCCTGCCGTCGGGCTTAATAGCTGTCTCGAGCAAACGTAGCGTCGTGGTTCCCACTGACAGAATACGCCCCCCATTCTCACGCACCGCGTTGATCACCATCGCGGCATTGTGGCTGATTTCGCCGCGTTCTGAGTGCATCCGGTGCGCCGAGACATCCTCGGTTCTCATAGGCAAGAACGTACCGGCTCCCACATGCAAAGTCACAGTGACAATACCAATACCACGCTCGCGCAGCCCCTGAAGCAATCGCGGTGTAAAGTGCAGGCCAGCAGTAGGCGCCGCCACGGCCCCTTCCCGCGCCGCGAATACAGTCTGGTAGTCGTTCACATCGCGCTCCAAATTACCTGTGGGCCGATCAATGTACGGTGGCAATGCGAGTGCTCCGGCCGCTTGTAAGGCACTTCGAAATGCCGCACCGTCAAGATTGAACCGCAACATCACGGTCCCATTGTCGTTGCCACCAATGACCGTCGCCTCGAGCTCCGTGCTGCCTTCAAACGAGAGGAGGTCCCCAGCCCGCAGTCGCCGGGCATTCCGTGCGAGCGCATGCCAATTCCCTTGCGCATTGGGCCTGTCCAGCGTAATGCCGATTCTCGCGTCTTGGCGCCGGGCAAGCAACTGGGCCGGCATCACTTTGGTGTCGTTCACCACCATCAGGTCGCCAGGTTGCAGCAGGGTCGGGAGCTGGGCGACGACCTGATTGTGAAACCCATCGCCGCGCACGTGGAGCATACGGGCACTATCTCGCGGATCAGCCGGTTCCTGTGCTATCCGGTCCCGAGGCAGGTCGAAGTCGAAGTCTTTCGTTTTCATCAACTCGCTACGACCGTAACCCGACGCACCAGTTGCAGCAACGGATAGGCTGCCAGAAGCGCCCACATCTTGCCCATCACCTGACCAGGTAGGTATTCGAGGCTACCGAAGGCAAGCGCCAAAAAGACTGTCGAGTCCACCAAAAGACCGACAAACGACGACGCAACCACGGCCAGCAGCAGGCGACGCTGTTGAAGGGGTGTGTAGACCAAAAAATCGGCCAGTTCGCTCAACAGGAATGCGACACCCGAAGCTATCACGAGTGCCGAAGGAGCCAGCCAGAAAGATAATGTGGCCCCGACGAGTATCGCACCCAATGACCAGACGCCGCCCAGTAATCGCTGGACGATGTCGCGCAATACGAGTGCCAACCCAACCATGAGAACACCCGATGGTGCCATTACACCTGGTGCAACTGGCACCAGGCAGGGACCGCTTGGCACACAAAACGTGCCTACATTTCCAATCATCCAATTTGCCATCGGAATGCAAAGCAAGAATAGCACTAGAGACACTATTCCAAATGCCAATCGAGGGTGCATACTCTCAATCCCGAAGGTACGTGCCAATCTCTATTAGGTTCCCGTCAGGATCCCGGCAATAAACAGAGGTCAGCGGTCCGAGCGCGCCAACCTTGGCTGCAGGCCCCTCTACGATGGCCACTCCACATTGCCCCAGATGCTCCACAACATCGGCAGGTCGTATCGCCGTGATGAAGCAAAGGTTTTGGGAACCGGGAACAGGAGCGGCGGCGGTATTCGGCCTAGCTTCCTGAGTCACTGGGTC
>CAMDAM010000353.1 GCA_945888575.1 Asaia bogorensis
TCCAGGGTGATGCGCTCCCCTTGGGTGTCCAGCGGCATGAGGCGCAGCAAGGTGACCCGAACCGCCTCGATGTTGTCCGCCGCGTCGGTCGGGAAATCGAAGGGATGCAGCAGTTGGTCGAGCGTGTATTGACGCACCCGCAGCCTCTCACCCTTGAAGGCCGTGCCCAACAGGTGCTCGGCGAACAGCCGGACGAATTGCTCGCGTGTCTCGCGCGCGGCCGCCACGACCTCGATCGTCCCGGTCGCTGCCTCATAGGTCAGTGCTGCCTCGATCACAGGCCTATGCGGGCGGCGCGCAAGGCGGCCATCGACAAACTCCAGCACGTCGCCGGTGCGCCCCTCACGGTAGACGGCCGCCTGAATGAGCGTGGCGTCGGTACCATCCGCGGCAGGCCGCGAGCGGTGGCAGATTTCGGTCTCGACGTTGCGGCTGCCGAAATGCTCCGCAACCGCGCGCTCGAACGCGCCAACCGCCGCTGTATCGCGCGCAACGGCGCAGCCTGGCTGGCCAACGAAGGCGTCCCACATTCTGCCGTAACGCTTGTCATCGGCGTAACGGACCTCTTCGGCATGCCGAAAGCTGTCGGGGTGGTTCATGAACAGCCAGATCGCCCGCGCGTGGCCGTTTGCCTGGTCGTCAAGCAGGTGGTGCTCGGTGGTGACCGCGTAGAGAGCCGCCTGCCCTGCCTCGTCCGCCATGGTCGTGACACGCTCGGCGTCGTTGACCACGCGCGCCAGCGTGGCATCGTCCATCTCGTCGACGGCGTGCAACAGCGGGCGTACGACATCAGGTTCTGGTGCATTCCAGTTCACCGGGACCGGCAGCGCGATCCCGCTATGTTGGAAATAATCCCGCAGCGACGCTGCTGGCGTATTGCGGAGAAAGCCGGTCAATGCCGCCACGTCGCACCTCCAACCTTTGATGGCCCGGCGGTCGCGACCGTGAACGTCGCGGTGACCGATCCTGCGGCCTTTGCTGCATAACTGGAACTCGGCTTCAGTATTGCGGGCGATCTCTCGCCCGCGGTCGGCTGAATCAGTCACACCGTCAAACGTCCCGTGTCTCGCCGCGTGCGGCGCCATGCGGGCGAAGAATCCGGTGTCGTCGATGGCATGGCGCCGGTCTTCCCCGTGGTGGGCAGACCAACATCCGGTCGTTCAGCGGTTCAGTGCGCTCGATCCCTCAACCGGGCGCTCCGATGCCGACCCGGGCACGCGGTCGGGTTTCGTGGCCTCGAATAGCTCCACCGCAGCCCCCTGCCCTGGCAGCGGACAGATTTCGACGGACCGCGCGCCGAATGCCCGAGCGATCTCGTACTTGATCAACTCTGGGGTCCATTCGCGGCGCGGCGAGCCGTATTTCACGTCGCCCCGACCGGTTTCGAACTCCACCCCATCGTTTATCTTGGAGACGGTGATGTACAATTTGTCGTCTTTCACCGCCGCAACGGCATCGCAGAGAAAAATCTGACGCGTCCCGGACATCAGCGATCCCTAATCTTCCTGAGGTGAACGATTGTCATCCATGTGGAGAACACCGGCGGCTCGAACATCTCGGCACTCGGTGCTGAACGCCGAAGCGCCTGCGTCACCTTCGTCGCCTCCAGTCCAGCGGGCATTGCGCACAGCCACTACGCCAGCCAGTGCTAGTCGATCCACCAGATACCTGGCGCACACCCCGGCCAGGTAGCCCTCCGCGTCGCGCGACATGCAACCGCCTCTCCCGTCAAGAATCGCGGCCGCAAGGATCGCGGCGAGCTCATCTTCCTGAAGAGGGTTTAGGCGGGGTTCGGGCATAGCCAGAGGCTATCGTACCCATAAGAACAATACAAGAACATAGAGTCCCCTAACTGCCGGCGTTTCCCCATGGGAGGCTGGCCGCTGCGACGCTTCGATGCCTGTGGGACGTAGGGGCGCCCAGCGGTCCGTGCCCGTTGCACAGGTCAACACCTGGATTGCCGACACCTCCGATCCACCATCTTTCAGACAGCCCGCCTCTCGGTCACAATGACCACATGCCCTGGGAAGAGATCAACGCCGCGCAGCTCCGCGTCACCATGCTCGACATCGAGCCGGCAATCTGGCGCCAGATTGTCGTCCCGTGGCGCTTCCATCTCGGCCAACTGCACCGGGTCATCCAGGCGGCGTTCGGCTGGACCGATTCTCACCTCCATGAGTTCAATATCGGCGGGTTGCGCTACGGCCATCCCGATCAAATCGGCGACTCAGATTACGAAAATGACGCTCGTTCATTTGATGAGACTGAGGTTCGGCTTCGTGATTTCGGCCACACGCTCAATCAAAGCTTCCTCTACGTCTATGATTTCGGTGACAACTGGCAGCACCGCATAACTTTCGAGCGGCTGATAGCCCTTGATCCCGCACCGCGCAGTGCCTCCTGCATCGCTGGCGCGCGAGCCCGTCCGCCCGAGGATGTCGGCGGCACTTCGGAGTACGAGAGGTTCCTCCATATAGTCTCCGACACCAGCCATTCTGAGCATCGCGAGATCCTGACCTGGTGCGGCGGTCGCTTCGATCCAGAAGCCTTCAACCTCGACCGCACAAACCGCGATGTCGCCGCAGCACTTCGTGCCAGCCGTCGCATCCGCCGCCTAAAGTGACCGATCGTCTACTTCGCCGCCACTGGTCCTGAGCAAGATACCGCCATATGTCGAGCGACCTCGTCATCACCGAGAAGAGCAGCCAGGCCAGGGACGTCCGTGCCGCGGTCGGGAACCGCTATGGCCCGATCCTGCCCGCCGAGGGGCACCTGATCACCCTGCGCGAGCCGGAGGAGGTGAACCCGGCATGGAAGCAATGGACCGCGGTTCTGCTGCGTCCCGAGGGCCTCTTCGGAACCAAACCGGCGGCGGGCGGGAACAAGGCGAGCAAGCTCCAGGCTATCAAGGCAGCGCTCCGCTCGGCCCGGCGCGTCTGGCTTGCGACCGACTGCGACCGCGAGGGCCAGCTGATCGGCCAAGAGATCCTCGAGTTCTGCCACTTCCGAGGCGACGTGATGCGGGTGATGTTCACCGCTCAGGATCCCCAAACCATCCGCGACGCTTTCGCCAAGGCAAAGCCCAATGTCGATTATGGGAACCTCTATGCGGCTGCGGTGGCTCGCCAGCAGTCCGACCAGATTTATAACCTCTCGCTGACCCGCACCGCGACCGTCCTGATTGGCCGCGGTCAGCGCGCGGTGATCGGCGTCGGCCGCGTGAAGACACCCACCCTCGCAATTGTCTGCCGGCGCGAACTGGAGATCCGGGCTTTCCGTCCGGAGACCTACTTCGAGGTCACGGCGACGGCGCAGGCAGAGGGTGGGATATTCATCATGCGGCACGCCCCGCCGGAGAGAATTCTAAAGCGCGAGGATGCGGCAGCGATCGCCGCCCGCGCCGACGGTTTCACCGGCCCGCTATCGGTCAAGGTGGAAGAGAAGCGCCAGGCACCGCCGCGGCTGCACGACCTGCCTTCGCTGCAGAAGCATTGCGGCTCACGGTTCGGATGGACCGCCGCCAAGACGCTCGAGGTCGCACAGGAGCTCTATGACGGAAACGGCAAGAAGCTGATTACCTATCCCAGGGCGGAGTCTCGCTATCTCCCTGAGAGCCTGATCGCCGACGTGCCCAAGATCGTGGCGGCGCTCACGGCTGGGCAATCGTTCGGCTCGCTGCCGATGCCGCCGAAGCCGATCATCCGCCGAGGCAAGTCAGGACATTTCTGGGACAAAGGTCTCGAAGGAGTGTCGCACCACGCAATCATCCCCAACGGGAACACTGTGGACGACCTACGGACCATCTGGCCGCGTCTGTCAGGGGACGAGCGCCGATTGTTCATGATCGTCGCCCGCTCCTATCTGGCGGCCTTGATGCCGGACTACCGCTACCGCCAGACGACCGCGCTGCTTGATGTCCAGGGGCATGCGTTTCGTGCGGTGGGGCGCCAGCCCATCGAGGTTGGCTGGCGGGCGGCTTTTGGCGAGGAGAACGAGAACGATAGCCGTGATGGCGAAGAGAACGATGAGCGCCAGACGCTGCCGACGCTGCGCGACTGCGAGAGTGTCAAGCTGCGCGAGCCCAAGGTGGAAGCGAAGGAAACCAAGGCGCCCCCCCGATACAATGAGGGCACGCTGATCGACGCGATGGCGAACGCGTGGCGCTTTGTGGAGAATCCTGAGCACCGCGAACGGCTGAAGGAGGCAAAGGGAATAGGAACGCCGGCGACTCGCGGCGAGGTCATCCAGGGCCTCAAGCGGCAGGAAATGCTGATCGCGAATGGCAAGCATATCGTGCCGACCGAGCGGGGGTTGGCGTTGTTCGGTGTGCTTGAGAAGTCCGACCAGGCGCTGGTCGATCCCGCGGTGACGGCGAAACTCGAATTCCTGCTCGATGAGGTCCTGTATGGACGCCGCCGTGCGGACGAGGCGATCGATGCTGTTTGCGGCCAAGCCATGCGGATCATCAACCGGCTTCTGGTTGGCACCCCATCGGATGGTATCCCGCTGCCGATGGTGTCTTCCAAGACTAGCCCGGGGGCGCGGGGCGGCAAGAGACCGCGGCGGACGAGCAGTGACCCGGGCTTGCCTGGCGAGGGTGGAACGGGGCCAACAAAGCAGCCGACTCCGCGGCGGCGACCAACCACCGCGAAGATCACCAAAGCCACGGAGCGGGGCGGATCGGACGGTGACCGCGCGGGCAGGGTTCAAACGTCCACTCCGCCACGAGTTCCGAAGACGCTGGAGATCAGCCGGAGGAAGGCCACTCGTGGAGCCGCGGGCGTCAGGGATGAGCGCCAATCTCCCACGGGCGATGGCACCCCGCTCAACATACCGTTCGGCAACAAGGAGCTGGCACTGCATCTCGGCGCCCGTTACCGCACCGGAGGCTGGTTTGCGCCGCCTGGGGCGAACCTGGAGCCATTCCGGCAGAAGGGTTGGCTACCGACCCGCGACTCGTGACCGTGCGGAACGCCAGCAATCACAATTTCGTGAGGTTGGTATTCGCAGGACTACGCGCCCTCTTGCTTCCACAGTGCTTCCAGAGGACTCCGGGACGCATGGCTCTGGAAGCACGAAACCCGCCAACCTTTTGAGTTGACGGGCTAATTTGGTTGCGGGGACAGGATTTGAACCTGTGACCTTCAGGTTATGAGCCTGACGAGCTACCGGGCTGCTCCACCCCGCGTGGGTGATTTGGATTGTATGTTGGGTGCATTGGAAGACCTGGCGGCGACCTACTCTCCCACGTCTTGA
>CAMDAM010000354.1 GCA_945888575.1 Asaia bogorensis
GTGGCGCCGAACCGCAGCGGGATGTGGGCGCATGTGGAGAGCACGCCCTTCGGGCATGGCACGCCGTATTCGCCGGGGCAGGTGGGCCGGTTGATGGCGGGGGCGATGTTCCGGGTGGAGCGGCGCGATGTGGCGCTGTTCCTGCCGCCCACCCATCTGCGCCTGGTGCAGCGCGGGGCTCGGCTGTGGGAGCGGACGGGACGGCGGTGGCTGCCGGGGTTCGCGGGGGTGACGATCACGGAGGCGGTGAAGGACATGTATGCGGCAGTGCCTTCGGGCGCGGTGCCCAAGCGGCGGATGGTGTTGGCGGAGGCGGCATGAGGCTGGGGGTGTTGTTGGTGGCGGGGCTCGCCCTGGCGGGGTGTGCTGAGCGCTGGCAGAAGCCGGGCGCGACGGAGGCGGAGTTCCGCGTGATGGAGGCGCAGTGCACCGCCCATGCCAACGACCGCTGGCCGCCGGCGCTGCGCCAGGAGATGATGTTCCCGCCGCGCTACGTACCGCCGCAGCGCAGTTGCGACGCGCGCGGCCGCTGCAATTGGTATGGCGGCTGGTGGGAGCCGCCGGTGATGACGGTGGTGGACGACCATGACAGGCCCCGCCGGCAGGAGCGCCGCGCCTGCTACATGGGCAATGGCTGGATGCCGGCGGAAGACTGAAACGGCGATTGAGCGTTCCGCCAGCGGACGATAACCTTGCCTCCCAAGGGAATACAGGAGGCATCGCCATGCAGCTGATCCAGGGGCTGAACCGGGCGGTCACAATCAACGCCGGCGGTACCGCCACCATCTTCCGTGATCGGCGGTGGACCTGGCGCGAGGTGGCGGAGCGGATCGCGCGGCTGTCCGGCGGGCTAGGGCGGTTGGGCCTGGCGGCGGGGGACCGGGTGGCGATCCTGGCGATGAACAGCGACCGCTACTGGGAGGCGATGTACGCGATCCCCGGCCTGGGCGCGATCATGGTGCCGCTGAACACGCGCCTCGCCCCGCCCGAGATCGCCTTCATGCTGGAGGATAGCGGCACCAAGGTGCTGCTGGTGGACGACACCTTCGCCGAGATGCCGGCCAAGCTGGCCGGGCAGATCCCGGGGGTGACGCACGTGGTGCATATCGGCGAGGGGAAGGTGCCGGCGGGCATGATCGGGTGGGAAAGCCTGCTGGCCGAGCGGCCCGCGGGGTTCGGCGATGCTGGGGACCATGACGTGGCCGGCATCTTCTATACCGGCGGGACCACGGGGCGGTCGAAGGGCGTGATGCTGACGCACCGCAACCTGGTGGGCAACGCGGCGCAGATCATCCCGGCCGCCGGCTATCGCTTCGACACGGTGTACATCCATGCCGGGCCGATGTTCCACCTGGCCGATGCGGCATCGACCTTCGCGGTGACGGTCGTGGGCGGCACGCATGTGTTCATCCCGCGCTTCGATGCCGGGGACATGCTGGCGGAGATGGCCAAGCATCGGGTGACCAACGCGCTGCTGGTGCCCACCATGATCAACGCGACCGCGAGCCACCCTGAGATCGCGTCGTTCGATCTTTCGGCGCTGCGGGTGATTCCGTATGGCGCCTCGCCGATGCCGGATGCGGTGCTGCAGCGGGCCAAGCGGGCGATGCCGCATGTGCGGTGGCTGCATGTGTACGGGATGACGGAAGCGGCGCCGATCGTCACCTCCATGGACCGGCACCAGGCGGAGCCGGAAGGCCAGCGCGCGCAAAGCTGCGGCCGACCCTGCCTGCTGATGGATGTGCGGATTGCCGATGCCGATGACCAGGAAGTGCCGCGCGGCACTGTGGGGGAGGTTCAGGTGCGCGGGCCGAACATCATGCGCGGCTACTGGAACCTGCCGGACGTGACCGCTTCCGCCCTGCGCGGCGGCTGGTACCATAGCGGCGATGGCGGCTACATGGACGAGGACGGCTACGTCTATATCGTGGACCGCTTCAAGGACATGATCATCTCCGGCGGCGAAAACATCTATTCCGCCGAGGTGGAAAGCGCGATCTCCACGCTGGATGGCGTGGCCGAGGTGGCGGTGATCGGTATTCCCGATGAGAAATGGGGCGAGACCGTCCATGCCGTGGTGGTGCCGCGGGCGGGGCGGGAGCTGACGGCCGAGGGTGTGGTGGCGCATTGTCGGGCGCTGATCGCGGGGTTCAAGGTGCCGCGGAGCGTGGAAATCCGGGCGGAGAGCCTGCCGCTGTCTGGAGCCGGGAAGGTGCTGAAGACGGTGCTGCGGGAGACGTTCTGGGCGGGGCGGGCGAAGCAAGTAAGTTAAGAGTCTTCTTTTTCTGAAGAAAAAGAAGCAAAAAGACTTTTATTCGTTTGCGCCGAGGCTAGCCCCGGCGCAAGGCCGTAAAAGTTTTTTGGCTCTTTTTTTCAAAAAAGAACGCGCTTGCTTAGAATCGGTAGATGCGGTGCGCGTTGTCGTGGAACATCGCCCGCTGCTCTGCCTCGGAGAACCCTGCGATCGCATGGGCAAAGCCGGCCACGTTGTCCGCGTAGCTGAGGGCGCGGCGGCCGACGGGGTAGTCGGTGCCGAATAGGGAGCGCTGGGGACCGAAGGCGTCGACGCAGGTGAGGACGGCGGTGCGCAGGCCTTCGGGGGATTTGTCGGGGGCGTAGGCGCCGAAGTTGCTGACCTTGATGGCGACGTTGGGTTGGGCGGCCATGAGGGCAAGGCCTTGGCGCCAGCGTTGCAGGCCGGGTTCGTCGCGGTCCACCGGGGTGGCGCAGTGGTTCACGACGATCTGGAGGTCGGGCATGTCGGCCGCCAGGCGCGCGACATCCTGGCTCTGGTAGGGGTTCATCAGGACTTCGAGCAGCAGGCCGGCGGGGGCGAGGGCGGCGATGCCGCGGCGTTTGTCGGGGCGGTCCAGGAGGCCGGCTTCGGTCCAGCGCTTGGCGGGGTCGGGGTGCCAGCGGATGGTTTCGCGGACGCCGACGACGGGGCCGGCTTCGCGGTGGGCGGCGAGCTGGTCTTCGACCGAAGGGGCTTCGAGGGCGACGTAGGCGACGAGGCGGTGGGCGACGCGGCGGGGGCGGGGGAGGGACATGAGCCAGCGTGTTTCCTCCACCGGATCGCGCGTGCGGTCCCAGGCGGCCTCCACATGGACGGAGCCGGCGAGGTTGGTTTGGCCGACATCGGCAAGGAAGTGTTCCGGCAGGTAGTCGTGGCGCAGGAAATCGAGGTTGCCGAGGGAGGCCATGGCGGGGTCGGTGCCCGCGATCCAGGGGTGGGCGCCCAGGGAGAGGTCCCACAGGTGGTGGTGGGCGTCGATCACGGGGCCGGTGTAGGGCATGGGGGCTCCTGCGGGGCGAATTGACCGGTTTGTGGGGCGGGCCTAGCGTGAAGTCACCTTTTCACGGGAGAAACGGCTCCATGCCAACAAAAGTCGCGAAAATCTGGGCCTCCGGCAAGGCGGTGGTCAACGGGTGGCTTGCCATTCCCTCTGGCTTCTCCGCCGAGGTGATGGCGCAGAGCGGGTTCGATTCCGTTACTGTGGACATGCAGCACGGGGCGCAGGATTTCCTCTCGATGCTGGCGTGCTTCCAGGCGATGCAGGCGCATCCGGTGACGCCGCTGGTGCGGGTGCCGTGGAACGAGCCGGGGATCATCGGCAAGGTGCTGGACGCCGGCGCGATGGGCGTGATCTGCCCGATGATCAATACGAAGAAAGAAGCCGAGGCGATGGTGCAGTACTGCAAGTACCCGCCGCTCGGCACCCGCTCCAACGGTGCGTTCCGCGCCGGCATGTATGGCGAGGGCGGGGCCTACCAGGCCTCGGCCAACACCGAGACGCTGTGCATTCCGATGATCGAGACCAAGCAGGCGGTGAAGAACATCGACGCCATCCTGGATGTGGAAGGGATCGCGGGCATCTATGTCGGGCCTTCTGACCTGGGCCTGTCCTTCGGGCTGCCGGCGAAGCTGGACCGGGATGAGCCGGAGATCCTGAAGGCGTATGACAAGATCCTGAAGGCCTGCCAGAGCCGCGGGATCTATGCCGGCATCCACACCGGCGGTTCGGCCGATGCGGCGCGGTGCATTGCGCGGGGCTTCCGCCTGGTGACGCTGATGAACGATAGCGGGATGATGGCGAGCTTCGCCAAGACCTGCATCGCGGAGACGCGGAAGGGTGCCAAGGGCATCGCTTAAGGAAGAGTCTTCTTTTTTCTGAAGAAAAAAGAAGCAAAAAAGACTTTATTCGTTTGATGCGGTCAGGCCCGCATCAAACGAATAAAAGTTTTTTGGTTCTTTTTTTCAAAAAAGAACTGCTTGCTTTGGAGGTTGAGATGGCCCCGCCCATCGTGATCCGTTTGCACGAGGCTGATTCCGTCGTGATCGCGCGTGCGACGCTGTTGCCGGGCACGGAAGTGGCGCCCGGTGTGGCGGCGAGCCAGCGGATTCCGGCGGGGCACAAGGTGGCGGTGGCACCGATCGCGCAGGGCGAGGCGGTGCGGCGCTATGGGCAGATCATCGGGTTCGCGACCGTGGATATCGCGCCGGGGCAGCATGTGCATGTGCACAACCTCGGCATGGGGGATTTCTCGCGCGACTACGCGTTCGGGGTGGATGCGAAGCCGACCGATTTCGTGGCCAATCCGGCGACGTTCATGGGCATTCGCCGGGCTGATGGGCGGGTGGCAACGCGGAACTATATTGGGCTGCTGACCAGCGTGAACTGTTCGGCGCATGTGGCCGAGCTGGTGGCGATGGCGTTCCGCAAGAACCCGCTGACCGGGGAGAACCCGCTGGCGGAGTTCCCGAATGTGGATGGCGTGGTGGCGCTGACGCACAAGACGGGCTGCGGCATGGCGCAGGGCGAGCCGCTGGCGCTGCTGCGGCGGACCCTGGGTGGGTATGCGCGGCATCCGAATTTCTCGCACGTGGTGATGCTCGGGCTGGGGTGCGAGGTGAACCAGCTTTCGGGGATGATCCAGGAGCAGAAGCTGGCCGGGCGGCTGCGCGGGATGGACATCCAGGAGATGGGGGGCAGCCGGAAAACGGTGGAGGCGGCGATCGCCTTCGTGCGCGAGGTGCTGGCGGAGGCGAACAACGTGGTGCGCGTGCCGTGCCCGGTGAGCGAGCTGACCGTGGCGCTGCAATGCGGCGGCAGCGACGGGTATTCCGGCGTTTCCGCCAACCCGGCGCTGGGCGTGGCGAGCGACCTGCTGGTGCGGCATGGCGGCAGCGTGATCCTGTC
>CAMDAM010000355.1 GCA_945888575.1 Asaia bogorensis
TCGGACCGGAAGCCGGCGAGCAGGGCATTCTCCATGATGATGGAAAGCCCGAGCGTGACGAGCAGGATGTTGGAATCGTCGCCGTGGCTGGCCGGGCCGATCACCCAGCGCTGCACGAGGTAGCCGAACGCGAAGAAGATCGCGGCGAGCCCAGGCAGGGCCAGGTAGGGATCGACCCCCAGCGTGGCGTGGGCCACGTAGACGGCATACATCGCCGCCGTGAGCGTGGCGCCATGGGCGAAGTTGATGATGTGCAGCACGCCGTACACCAGCGTGAGCCCCAGCGCGACGAGGGCGTACACGGCGCCCATCATAAGGCCGTTGGCCATCGCCGAGAGGAAGATGTCGAATGGCAGCATCGCTGGTGCCCCGGGCCTGGGCGGCCCGGGGCTGATCCCTTCAGGTGGCCGGAAAGACAGGCTTGGCGTCGGCGAAGGCGTCCGGGAAGATCACCTTGATGTCGCCGCCCTGCACCTGCGTGTTCACCGGCGCCGCGCCCATGTTCTGGCCCTTTTCAAACCGGGTCGGCCCATACGGCATGATGTGCCCGGCGAAGCTGGAGCTGGCCAGCGCGGCGGTGATCTTGTCCCGGTCGGAGGAGCCGGCCCGCTCGATCGCATCGGCCAGCAGCGCCACGCAGGAATAGTTGAGCGGCGTGTTGTAGAGCCAGAAGCGGCCCCCAGCCTCGGCCTTCGCCCGCACCGCGGCGGTCTTGGGCTTGCGCGGATCGGCCCAGTGGTTGCAATCCATCACCAGGTTGGCCGCATCCGCGAATTCCTTCACAAAGCGGAAGTTGGAGGCCGCGCCGTTCAGGATGGCATACACGCCCTTCGGCCGGATGCGCTGCTGCTGCATGGTGCGGGCAAGCAAAACGAATTCCGAATAGTAGCTGGAAGGGATCACCAGGTCCGGGTTCAACGCGCGGATGCGCAGCGCCACGTTGGACATGTCGCGCGAAGGCGTGGGGTGCGCGATCGTCTCCAGCACCTGGAAGCCGCGCGGCGGCAGCTGGTCGCCCAGCAGCTTGGCCATGCCGGAGCCGAACAGCCCATCCTCATGCACGATCACCACGGTTTTCGCCGGCTTGCCCGCCGCGTCGTTCAGCTTCACCAGGTTCGCCAGGGCGGTGGCGGTGACGATGCCGAAGCCCGGCCCGAAGCGGAACGTGTTGGCAAGGCCGCGCGACACGATCGCGTCGGAAACGCCGACGTCGCAGATATACGGAACATCGTAGCGCGATGCGGCCTGTGAGGCGGCGAGCACGATGGGCGAGGCGAAGCCGCCGACGATGGCGGCCACCTTCTCACCCTGCATGCGCTCCACTTCCTGCGTGCCGCCCTCGGGCGTGGAGCGGGCGTCGCCGAACACCATCTCCAGCTTGGCCCCGCCGAGGGACTTGATGCCGCCGGCCGCGTTGATCTCATCCAGCGCGATCTGCGCGCCGAGGCGGCCATATTCGCCATCCTGCGCCAGCGCGCCAGTGACGGGCTGCAGGATGCCGATCTTCACGGCGGCGGGCTGGGCGCGCAGGATCGCGGGCATGGCGAGCACGCCACCCGCGGCGGCAGCGCCGCCCAGGAGGGTGCGGCGGGTCGACTGGCTCATGGCTGTCTCCTTCGGGTTTTGGCCGGTGTGCCGGCCGCTTTCGGGGGTGGGGTGGGCGCGGGCGAACTCGGCTCCCACCGGCGGGCGCTGCCGCCGCCGGTGCGGGTGAGTTCCATGTGGAAGGCGTGCTTGTCGGGCCGGTAAAGCGCGGCGAGGTGCTCGATGCCGCGGCCCTCCGCATCCAGCACCACGCGGGTCATCGAAAGCAGGGCCGAGCCCACCTCCACGCCCAGCGCCTCGGCCGCCTCCGGGCCCGCCAGTGTGGCGCTGATGGTTTGGTCGGCCTTGTCTGCCGCCACGCCGGATTGCTCCAGCAGGGCCAGTAGCGGCCGGGTGGCCAGATCAGCCTCGGAGTAGGTGACGCCGATGCGCTCCGGCACGTGCGTCGAGAGATACGAGAACGGAACGTCATCCAGGTAGCGCACGCGCAGCGAATGCTGCGTCCGCTCGCCCGGCGCCAGCCGCAGCGCGCGGGCCACCGGCGCGGGCGGCACGCCATAGGAGAAGGCGAGCAGCCGCACCCGCGTGTCGCGCCCCATCTGCACCAGATGCGCCAGAACATTCGACAGGTCGGCCACCATCGGCGCCTGGGCGGCCACGGGGGCCACGAAGGTGCCAGCCCCGGCGGCGCGGGTGATCAGCCCTTCCTGCGCCAGCCCGTCCAGCGCGCGGCGCACCGTCACGCGTGAAAGCCCATACTGCGCCGCCAAAGCCGGCTCGCTCGGCAGCCTCTGGTCCGGCGCCACCGCCCCGCTGGTGATCCGTTCCTTCAGCAGCAGATACAGCAGATGGGTCTTGGAGGTTTCCGCCGCGTGCAAAGGCGCCTTCCCAGATTCGGCCCGGGGTGCGATTGCCGCACCCGGCGCCGCTGTATTAAATGTATGCAGATATCCGATCGTCAAGAACATACAGGTGGGCCCATGCCGGGCGCGACCGTTTCGGCCGGGACTTCGCGGGGCTGCCGCCCTTGGGCCCGCCCTATGCCGCGGTGAAGGTCACGGGCGCGCTGTTCCGCACCCAGGGCGGCCTGGTTGTGGACGGGCAGGCGCGGGTGTTGCGGGGCGATGGTAATGCGTTCCCCAACCTGCTGGCTGCGGGCGGGGCAGCCTGCGGCCTGTCGGGCGCGCGGGCCGAGGGATACCTTTCCGGCAACGGGCTCCTCACCGCCGTGGCCTACGGGTTCCTGGCGAGAGCGGCGGCAGCGGAACTGGCGGCTCGCCCGCTTGGCTAGGGCAGTACCCGCCACCGCGGACCGAGTAACCTGGCAGCTCGAACAATCCTCCTGAAGTTGACCGCGATTATCCACGGGTGTTGAATCGTACCGACTGCGTAAATGTCCGTGAGTCTCGCCTTCTTGGAATTACATTATGACACGATTGGCATTCTTCTCCGCGGGTGAGCCCACAAATTGGCGCGAACTCTGGGTGACCGATGGCACTGCCGACGGCACCTTCCTGCTGAAGGACATCCGGCCAGGGGCGCGTTCCGGTGATCCGCAAGGACTGACCGATCTCGGCAACGGTCGGATCCTGTTCGGCGCCGCGATGGACGGCGCCTACGCGCTGTGGGCCAGCGACGGCACCGCCGAGGGGACCGTGCTCGTCAAGGATATCTGGGCCGGCGGCGGCAATGACTGGCCGCGGCGGATCACGCCGCTGGGCGATGGACGCGCCATGTTCCTGGCCAATGACGGTATCCATGGCGAGGAACCGTGGGTGACCGACGGCACGGCCGCCGGCACCGCCCTCGTGAAGGACCTCATTCCCGGGGCATCGGCGATTTCGGTCACCCAGATCGTCGCCGTCGGAAACGGCCACGCCCTGGTCGCGGCCAAGATCAGCGAGACATTCGATGGTGGTGGGACGTGGCAGGTCTGGACCAGCGATGGTACGCCCGCCGGAACCACGTTGTTGTTGGACAACCTCGATCATACGGTAGGGCTTGAATCCCTTGGGGCGGGAAAGGCCCTGGTGACCCGGACCACTGCCAATCCGGACCACAGCCTTTTCGTTCCGGGCAGCGATCCGTATCTTTCGTTCGACCGCTGGATCAGCGATGGCACCACGGCGGGCACGGCGCATGTCAACACAGTGTTGCCTGCAGGCACGTCGGTGCGCACGGCGTTCGGCGCGCTCGGCGACGGCACCGTATTGTTCAACTCCGGTGGGGGAGTGTGGCGCACAGACGGCACGCTGCCAGGCACGGCGCAGGCCAGCGGCGTGGCTGCCCGCGACCTGGAACTGTTCCGCCGGTTCGGCTCGCTCGACCCGAGGAACGGCCCCGACAGCAGCAACACCCTCTGGGGCGACCTTGGCGGTGACCGCTTCGTGTTTGTTGCCAATGACGACAACAACGAACTCAAACTCTGGGTCTTCAACGGCACATCGTCGTCTGTGCTGTTTGACGCTGTCTTGCCCCAATTTTCGAACCTGTTGACGACTGGCGACGGGCATGTGCTGTTCGTTTCGGTATCCCGCTCGGCCGATGACCGCACGCTACCCGCGCTCTTTGTCACCGATGGCACCGTGGGAGGCACATTTCCGCTCAGGGAGAATTTCCAGATCCCCGAAGGCGGCTCCCTCACGCCCGTTCCGTACTTCGCGGCACTTGGCGATGGCAGGGTGGTGTTCCGTGGCCGGCAATCGGCTCTGAACCCGTCCGACGGCGAAGGCACGGAACTGTGGGTCTCCGACGGCACTGTTGGTGGCACATCGCGGTTGCGGGATATCTGGCCCGGCTCCATCGGATCCGATCCCGGCAACTTCGTGATGCTCGGCCGGCCGGACCTGGTGGCAAACTCGCTCGCCCTCGCCACCGCCTCGGTCCCGCGTGGCGGCAGCACGACACTCACCTATCGCATTGCGAATATCGGCACGGGGCTGGCAGATGCCTCCACGTCGCGCATCTACCTGTCCATCGATGCCACGATCACCGCGAGCGATACCTTGCTGGCCGCGATCAGCGATCCCCGGGTGGCGGCGCAAGGGCATATCCTGGAGAGCCCGCTCATCGTCCTGCCACCCTAGATCGAACCCGGCAGCTACTGGATCGGGGTGGTGGCCGATAGCGCGGGCGTGGTCGATGAATCCTCCGAGGCGAACAACACCTCCGCGCCCGTGATGCTGGAGGTGTTGCCGCCGCTGACGGAGGGGCCGGACCTGCGAGCCACCATCCTCACCAGCGGCGCGACGGAGCTTCTGGCTGGTGGCCAGACCACCGTTTCGTGGCGCATCTCGAACCACGGGACGCTGACGGCGCTGGCGTCGACCTCCAAGCTGTACCTGTCGCGAACGCCCACGGTTCTGGCATCGGACAGGGTGCTGGCGACGGTCACGGATCCGATCCTGATCGCGTCGGACGGGATCGACAACAACGCCACGATCACGCTGCCGGCGGATATCGGCAGCGGTGCATGGTGGATCGGTGCGATGGCCGACGCCACCGGGGCGGTCAACGAGACCGACGAGGCCAACAACACCTCCAGCGGCGTGGCAATCACGATCGACGACTTCGCCGGCGGCCGGTCGACAAAGGGCACGGTCGGGCCGGGGGCGGCAGCCGCGGGCTACATCGAGACGAAGGGC
>CAMDAM010000356.1 GCA_945888575.1 Asaia bogorensis
AGCTGAACCTGGCGCAGTTCGTCGTGCTGAACCACTTCCACCGGCTGGGCGGCGAGCATTCGCTGGTGCGCCTCGCCGGGGCGATGCAGGTCACCAAGGCGGCGATGACGAACACCATCACCCGCCTGCACGCCAAGGGCTGGGTCGCCATCCGGCCCGATCCGCAGGATGGCCGCGGTAAGCTCGCAGCGATCACGGATGCGGGGCGTCACGTACGGCAACGCGCCCTGGCCCTGCTGGCGGGCGACCTGAAGGGTCTGGCGGAGGCCACCGAGGGGGAAGACCTTGCCGCCCTGCTGGCGGGGCTGCGCCGTATCCGCGTGTGGCTCGATACCCACCGGTAATACCAGCCCCGGTAAGGCTGGGCTCTGCCCAGACCCGCCAGGGGCCAAGCCCCTGGACCTTGCTGGCACTAGGGTTTCAAGGGAGCGACCATGCCAATAGACAAGCGCAATCCTAAATGAAGTCTCCAACATGCCTCAAACTCTGCATCGGTTTCTGGCATAGGAAAACGTTTATCGAGCAATCCCAGCGCGGTAAAAAGAGCAGTCGTCATTTCAGCTACGACGGTCGACAACTCACTCCTATCGGGCACAAACCTTAAGCTGACAACATTGTCTTGGGAATCAAAAATTAAATGCTGTCGTAGTGATTCCACAGTTGGATGAGCCGCGTTGTAAGATAATTCTCTATAGAACATCTCATATTGGCCGTCGAGTCCTGCCTTGCTAGCTGCTTGATCAAATATTATCTTAGCTAATTTCGTATCAGGGTCGGATAGAAATTCTTGTAGCTTTTCTATTTCCAATTTTTGATTAGGTGTCAGGTGAGAATAAAGATGCGAGTTAGATTTTAGTGTGTCGGCTGCATGCTTTCGATAGCTGTTGTCAGCGCCCACCAACCGATCAACGAATGTTGGGTCGTTTTCCAGTGCACCCAATACGAAGACGCTCTCAAAACAACTGCGGGCGAGGGTGCGCGCTTCAATTATCATTCCACGCTCTGCCATTATGGCTGCGCCCTGGAAGGCTGAGAGCGTCCTCGCGAAAAGCAGCAAAACCAATAGGGCAATGTTGTCGTCGGGCGGGCACGTGACCGCCATAAAGCGACGCTGACCAACACGATTAAGACGGTGCACCAGCTGAAATTCTTGCCGGTAGTGTCGTCGGATTCTTCGGACGTTCCTAGGGCTCTTTTTGAAAGAAAGATATCCGTCTACTTCAATCGACATTTCATATCTCGCGAAAGATGAATGTGGTTGTTATATTTATGGGACGCGAAACTCATTCAGCAAGTAATCGGGATCAAAGGGCCGCCGGCCCTTTGCGGGTCCAGGGCAGAGCCCTGGCCTTCCTTCGCCTCCATCGTTCAGAACGACCGAGGACGAGTATCGCACGCCGGCCGGCCCAGCAGTGCCACGGCGAGGCCCGCGACCACCAGGGCGAGGCCGAGGGCCAGCCAGGCGGTGAAGGGCTCGCCCAGCAACGCCACGCCCAGGGCCACGGCCGTGGGCGGGCTGAGCGAGAGGAACAGCGTGGCATGGGTGGGCGAGGCGTGGCGCAGCGCCGTCAGCCACAGCATGTAGCCGATGCCGCTGGACGTGCCGATGAACAGCAGCGCGGCCCAGGCGGCGGCATCAAGCCGGGGCAGGGTGGCCAGCATGCCCTCGGCCAGCGCCGGCGGCAGCATCACCGCCACGGTGGCGGCCATGGCCAGCCCGCCCACGGCCAGCGTGCCGTGCCGGGCCACATAGGGCCGGGTCAGCACCGCGGCGAAGGCGCCGCTGCCGGCCGCCGCCAGCACCGCCAGCACGCCGGGCCATTCCCGCGACGAGACGCCTGACAACACAGAATCGCCGAACGTGGCGGCCACGCCAAGGATCGCCAGCGCCACGCCAAGCGACTTCGCCCGGGTCAGCGCCTCGCGCCCCAGCCCGGCGGCGATCAGCATGGTCAGCAGCGGAAAGGTGTTGAACAGCACCGAAGCGCGCACGGCCGGCAGGAACACCAGGCCGATATTCAGCAGCGCGATCAGCAGCCCGAATTGCAGGATGCCCAAACCCGCCACCGCCGCGCCATCGCGCCAGCCGAAGCGCGGGCGAGGCATGCGGGCCAGCACCGGGGCCAGCACCAGCAGGGCAACAACGTAGCGCACCAAAGTGAGCGTCGCCGGCCCGGCCTCATGCACCACATAGCGGCTGGCCACCATGGCCGCCCCCACCTGCACCCCGGTCGCGGCGGCTGCCGCCAACGCCCATCGCTCTCTCACGCCATGTTCCCGCAGCACCCCATGCCCCTGTTCCGCGCCCACCCTGGCAACGGCCGCACCGGATCCCACCTGTAGCGCAGCCCAAGCCGTTGCGGAGCCCCATCCATGAGCTGGCTGCCGTCCATCTCCCCCGAAGCCGATGGCGCCGTCGACCTGGTGATCGAGCCCAGCTCGAAAGACCTCGGCGGCTTCTCCGTCCGCCGCGCCCTGCCCAGCGCCAGGCGCCGCATGGTCGGCCCGTTCATCTTCCTGGACCACATGGGCCCCGCCCTGATGCCGGCGGGGCAAGGGATCGACGTGCGACCCCACCCGCATATCGGCCTCGCCACCCTCACCTACCTCACCGAAGGCAGCTTCGTGCACCGGGATTCCCTGGGCTCCCTGCAGGAAATCCGCCCGGGCGAGGTCAACTGGATGACCGCCGGGCGCGGCATCGCGCACTCGGAGCGCACCGGCCCCGGCCCGCGCGCCAACGGCCACCGCATCGAAGGCCTCCAGAGCTGGATCGCGCTGCCCCAGGCGCACGAGGAAACCGATCCCGGCTTCGCCCACCACGCCGTGTCCGACCTGCCCGCCGTGCGCGACCGCGGCGCCGCCGTGCGCCTCATCATCGGCCGCATGTGGGGCCAGGCCTCTCCGGTGCGAACCTTCAGCGACATGTTCTACGCCGATGCGGCACTCGATGCCGGCGCCGCCATCCCGCTGCCCGCCGACCACGCCGAGCGCGCCGCCTATGTCCTCTCAGGCGAGGTGGACATCGGCGGCATCACCCACGGCGCCATGCGCCTGCTGGTGTTCCGCCCCGGCGACGCCATCACCCTCCGCGCCCTGAAACCCACCCGCCTGCTGCTGCTGGGTGGCGAGCCGATGGACGGTCCCCGCCACATCTGGTGGAACTTCGTCAGCTCCAGCAAGGACCGTATCGAAGCCGCCAAGTCCGACTGGAAAGCGGGGCGGTTCCAACAAGTGCCTGACGAGCGCGAGTTCATCCCGCTGCCGGAGTAAAGAAAGCGGTTCTTTTTTGAAAAAAAGAACCAAAAAACTTTTAAAACTTCGTATCCGAACTTTCCCCGGTCATTACGAGAGGAGCTAAGAAGTATATCGCGCCGAACCCCGGCTCTCGGTTTCACTGGCCATGAGCCAAAGGTATAAAGTCTTTTTTTGCTTCTTTTTTCTTCAGAAAAAAGAAGACGCTTCCTTCCTCCCCCGCCGCCCCCGGCCATCCGACACGCAGCCATTGCCCTAGCCCTATTATCCTACGTACGTAGTTTTTTTCCTTTTCCAGCGGTGTTGCGTTCGGCATAATAACCGGTGATGCCACATCAACCCGCCACTCCGGTCGAAGCCGACGCACCGCGCCCCTGGGCGCGGGCGATTCTGCACGCCCGGATTCCGGCACCGTTGAAGCTCCTGCTGCTCGCCCTGCTCGCCGCCTTTTCGCGGGCCGAGGCCCCGTGCCGCACGCGGCACCTGCTCCGCCAGGACTGGCTCTTCTCCACCAACACCGATTTCGGCGACGACCTGGACTCCGCCCAGAACCCCTACGCCCTGCGCCGCATTCTCCAGCTGCGCGCCGAGATCGGCTGGCTCATGCGCGGCACCCCCAACCGCGGCATGTCGCTTTCGGGCAATCGCGCGCCCGCACTATGCCCGACCCAGTCCGCCCGCGCGCCACCCTGGCGCCCGCACGCCCCCCATCACCCCGAATCCGTCGTGAAAACCCCGCTTCCGGCGGCGACGACTCATGCCCGCATCGGGACTTACCGATCCAGCGCCACCGCCCGCCCCAGCCGCACCGATTCCTCCGCCGCCAGGCACAGCCGCACGCTGAGTGCCGCTTCCTCCGCCGACAGCGGTGTGGTCCCGGCCAGGAAGGCCGCGTGGCTGCGCCGCAGATGCTCCACCAGCTCGAACACCTCGCCCGACTGCCCGAACTGGATCGTCTCCGGCGCCTCGGCCCCGGCCCGGCGGATCGAAAGCCCCGCATTGCTTTCCGTCACCCGCGCATCCCCGGCAGACCACCAGCTGCGCAACGCGCCCTCGGTGCCGGCGATATCCAGCGCGCAATGGTGCTCGAACCCGTCCAGGATCTGCGTCACGGTGAAGAAGGCACCGCTCACATAGCGCACCGTCATCGCCAGATTGGCGCCGAGCGTGCCCGGCGTCGCCGTGGCCTGCACCGTGGCGGGGGTGCCGTGGGCAGCGAAATACCAGACCAGCAGGTCCAGGAAATGCACCGGCTCCTCCAAAATCCAGGAGCCAACGCGCGCCGGATCATGCCGCCACCCGGTGCTGCCGCCCCGGAACGGCCGCCGGAACAGCGAATACACCCCAGCCATCGGGGTGCCGATGGCCCCGGCCGCGATCTCCTCGCGGATCAGCCCCCATTGTTCGGAAACCCGAAGCTCATGCACCACGCTCACGCGCTTCCCACTGGCCCGCTCGGCGGCCACGATCCGGTCGAGATCGGCGGTGCTGGTGGCCAGCGGCTTCTCCACCACCACGTGGCAACCGGCCTCCAGCGCCGCGAGCACCATCGCGGCATGCAGGTGGTTGGGCGCCACGATATCCACCACCTCCACGCCGCTCTCCAGCAGGGCGGCGAGGTTGCGGTGGATCGGAACATCGGGAAACTCGGCCGCCGCTTCGGACGCGGAAACCTCGCCGTGGGCGGCGATGCCGGCCAGCGTGGCGCCGGGAACCCTGCACCAGCCGCGCGCGTGGAACTTTCCCCAGGCCCCGAATCCGATCACGCCCACGCGCATTGCACTGCCTCCCATGCCAATTCCGGCATGGTGGCTGGGTTCAGGCGGAAGGCAAGCGGCGCCGGCGCAGTCCGCCAAGCGTGGCGATGGCGAGGGCGAGGATGCCGACAGACGCAGGCTCGGGCGTTGCCACCTGCGCCACGTAGCTGGCAG
>CAMDAM010000357.1 GCA_945888575.1 Asaia bogorensis
GGCGCCCCCATCATCGCCAACATGCTGATCAACGTGCCGGACGCGCAGTTCCCACCCCTGCCCCGCACCGTGGAATTCATGACCGCCGGCGCGCCCCCGCCCGCCGCCGTCATCGCCGGCATCGAGGCACGCGGCTTCCACATCACCCATGTCTATGGCCTCACCGAGGTCTATGGCCCCGTCACCGTCTGCGCCTGGCAGGAGGAATGGAACGACCTCCCCATGGCCGAACAGGCCCGCATCAAGGCCCGCCAGGGCGTGCGCTACCACTCGCTGGAAGGCCTCATGGTCGCCGATGCCCGCAACCTCGCCCCCATGCCGAAAGACGGCGCCACCATGGGCGAGGTCTTCATGCGCGGAAACCCGGTCATGAAAGGCTACCTGAAAAACCCCAAGGCCACGGCGGAAGCCTTCGAAGGCGGCTGGTTCCACACCGGCGACCTCGGCGTCTGGCACCCCGACGGCTACATCGAGCTGAAGGACCGCTCCAAGGACATCATCATCTCCGGCGGCGAAAACATCTCCACCATCGAGGTCGAAGACGTCCTCTACAAACACCCCGCCGTGCTGGAAGCCGCCGTCGTCGGCCGGCCGGATGCCACCTGGGGCGAAACCCCCTGCGCCTTCGTCACCCTCAAGGACGGCGCCCAGGCCACCGCCGAAGACCTGATCGCCTTCTGCCGCGAGAACATGGCCCGCTTTAAGGTGCCCAAATCCGTCGTCTTCGGCCCCCTGCCGAAAACCAGCACCGGCAAGATGCAGAAATACGTCCTGAGGGAACGCGCGGCGGCGCTATAGGCAAGCAAGTCCTTCTTTTTCTGAAGAAAAAGAAGCAAAAAGACTTCCTGACCTTGCGCCCGGTCTGGGCGAAACCCCGGCGGGCATGGCGGATCGGCTGCATTGAAGATGGACATCATCAAACAGTCCAGGTTATGATGATACCTGTCATCAAATATTGATGCGCTCTGGAAAGGGCTCCCGCATGCGGATCTCAAGGGAAAAGAAGCAGGAAAACCACGACCGTATCGTCGCCGCCGCATCGGAGATGTTCCGCGAGCGCGGCTTCGACCGGGTCGGCGTCGCCGACCTGATGGAGCGCGCCGGGCTGACCCACGGCGGCTTCTACAACCACTTCGAAACCAAGGAAGCCCTGATCGCCGAAGCCACCGCCAAGGGGTTTCAGGAAACCGGGGCCCGCTACATCGGGCGGACCCTGGGCGAACTGATCGACGCCTATATCTCCCGTCCGCACCGGGATGGCCGCGGCCAGGGCTGCCCCGCCGCCGCCCTCAGCGGCGAAGCCGCCCGCCTGCCAGAAGAAACGAAATCCGTCTTCGGCGAAGGCATCGCCGGCCTGGTGGCGGCGCTGGAGAGCATGCTGGGAGAACACCACCCCAACGCCCGGGCCCAGGCCATCAGCCTCATCGCGCAAGCGGTCGGCGCGATCATCCTTTCTCGCGCCTGCCCGGATTCCTCCCCCCTGGCCGACGAAATCCTGGAGGCCTGCCGCGCCGACTGTCACGCAGCCATCGAACCGCCGGCGCACAAGCCGTCGAACGCCTAGCCCACCACGCTGATCACCACCTTGCCCTTCACCCGGCCGGTATCGACATAGGCCATCGCCTCGGCCGTCTGGGCGAAGGGAAACACCCTGTCCACCACGGGGCGGATCACGCCGGCATCGATCAGCCTGGTGATCTCGCCCAGTTGCGCGCCATCCGCACGCATGAACAGGAACGAGAACCTTACGTTGCGGGCCTTGGCCTTCCGGCGGATCCCCCAACTCAACCCCCGCATCAGCAGGCGCAGGAACAGGCCCAGCCGCAAGCTTTCGGCAAAGGCCACATCGGGCGGGCCCGAGATCGAGATCACCTGCCCCCCCGGCTTCAGCACCCGCAAGGACTTCGCCAGCGTTCCCGCATCCTGGCTGTTCAGCACCAGGTCGTAGCCGGAGAGCACCTCGGCGAAATCCTGCTTCGTGTAGTCGATCACAACATCGGCCCCGAGCTTCGTCACCTGCTCGATGTTCCGGGTGCTCGTGGTCGTCGCCACGGTGGCGCCGAGATGCTTGGCAAGCTGGATGGCAAACGTCCCCACCCCGCCGGACCCGGCCTGGATGAACACCTTCTGGCCCGGCTGCACCTTGGCCACCTCCACCAGCGCCTGCCACGCCGTCAGCCCCACCAGCGGGATGGAGGCCGCCTCCGCCATCGTCAGCGTCGCCGGCTTCAACGCCACATCCGCGGCATCAACCGCGATCAGCTCGGCGAAGGTCCCCACCCGGAAATCCCTGGGGCGGCCATACACCTCGTCTCCCACGGCGAAGTGCCGAACATCGGCACCCACACGCTCCACGGTGCCCGCCAGGTCGTGGCCCAGGATGAAGGGCGGGCGATAGGGTAGCAGCAGCTTGAACTCGCCATCCCGGATTTTCGAATCCAGCGGATTGATCCCGGTGGCATGGATGCGCACCAGAACATCGTTCGCGCCGAGCTTGGGGTCGGGCATATCGGCAAGGCGCAACGCGGCATTCTTCTTGTAGGCGTCAACAACAAAGGCCTTCACGGCACATCTCCAGTCAGGTCAGAATAAATCAGGCGTCGGGCAACGCCCGGCGCGGCAAGTGCGTTCGTCATGGGGGCCTTCCCCGGATGCGGGGAGTCGGCTTGGGGCGCGTTCAGTCGATGTTGAATTGCTTGCGCAACGTGCGGTCGAACACGGCCCGCGGCAGGAACCGCCGCGCCCAGGCGGTCTGCGCCGCGGCGCGGCCAGAGGGGTAGCGCAGCTTCGGCGCCCGATCCTGCGCCGCCCGAAGAATGGTGGCCGCCACATCCTCGGCCGTGTCGCCGCCGGCCATCGCCGCATCGAACGCCGCGCGGTACCGGGCCAGGGTCTGGGCATAGGCCGCCACCGGCCGGTCACCCTGCGGCGAGTTGGACTCGATGGAGGTCTTGGTGGCCCAGGGCTCGATCACCGCCACGCGAATGCCGAACGGGCGCACCTCGTGGTCCAGGGATTCCGAATATCCCTCGATGGCGTGCTTGCTGGCCGTGTAGTAGGCGCCGAACGGGCCAGGGATCAGCCCGACAACGGAGCCGATGTTCAGGATCCGGCCATGGCCCTGCTGGCGCATGATCGGCAGCACCGCATTGGTCACCCGCACCACCCCCAGGAAGTTGGTGTCGAACAGCGCCTGCACCTGGCCGATCGAGCTTTCCTCGGCCGCGCCGGACACGGCGTAGCCAGCGTTGTTCACCAGCAGGTCGATCCCGCCCAGCTCGGCACCGGCCAGCGCCACGGCCTCCGAAACAGAAGCGTCAGACGTCACGTCGCAGGCGATCATGCGGATGCCCTCCCGCACCTCGCCCGGCGCCGCGGTGCGGCTGGTGCCGATCACCCGCCATCCCGCACCCGCCAGCGCCAGCGCGGCCGCCTTGCCGATCCCGCTGGAGGCCCCGGTCACGAACGCCGTCTTCTGTCGCTTCGCAGCAAAGCCCGTCATGGATGTCTCTCTTTCGTTGCGGCCGGTCGCCGCCCAGGGGCAACGCCTGGCCGCGTTGAATTTATGATGTCGTTCATCATCATAGAATTTCAATGATGGATATCATTAATAAGGTCAAGCGGGATAATTCCGGCGGCACCGGCGGGGGGCAGCCCCAGAATGAGCACCGCGATCAGCATCGGCAGCGACGCACCAAGCGGCATTCCCAGCTGCCCCAGGAACAGCAGGGGTCACGCCACCCACCGAGCGCAAAATTATTTCCCTTGCCCCATTGCAACGCTGCGATAGATAATATATCTAACTCCCATGCACCCGCAACCCCCCGTTCCCCTGCTCGGCCCTGCCATGGCCGGCCTGACCGATGGTCTGGTCGCACGGGCGGAGTCCGACCGTTTGCTGGCGCCCCTTTTCCTCGCCCTCGCCGCCCTGCTCCGCGGCCTCTTCCGCCGCTTCGACGCCATCGTGGCCCTGCACAATGCCGGCCTCCTCCAGCCCGAACCGGCCCCTGCCCCGCGCCCCGCCCTCACCCCGCGCCCCACCACCCCCCAGCAACCGGAAGCGCAAGCCACGTCCTGGCGCGACCTCCTGGCCTGGTGGCCCTGGCACGCCGGCGCCGAGGCGGAACCCGCCCCCCTCCGGCACCATCGCGCCCCCAGCGCGCACCCGCACAGCGCCACCCCCCATCCCCGCGCAGCACGCCAGGCTCGACAGGCGCCCGCTTCCCCTTCGCCTGAGCCCGCGCCCCAGCCGCGTCCCCGCGCCCGCACTCCCTCGCGCCCGGCCGCCGCGTGTCTCTCCACACCCTCGCGCCGGTCTTACGGTCACGTCCCGCCCACCCCCTCGCGAAAAAATCGCCTCCCGGTGCTAGTCTGACCTGCAACCTCGATGTTCCAACATCAACACAACACTCCAACCAACTGGATTCGCGGATGACTGACTCAGCCACCGAGCGCCACACCCGTCAGGTCCAGGCCTGGAACGGCCCGATGGGCGAGCAATGGGCCGCCAGCGAGGCCCGCACCGAACGCGGCCTCGCCCCCGTGCTCGCCGCCCTGATGGATTGGGCCGCCCCCACCCCCGGCATGCGCGTCGTCGATGTCGGCTGCGGCGCCGGCGGCACCACCCTCGCCCTCGCCAACGCCGTCGCCCCCACCGGCCACGTCACCGGACTCGATGTCTCCGCCGTCATCCTCGAAGCCGCCCGCGCCCGCCTCGCGGAAACGCCCAACGTCACCCTCACCTTGGCCGACGCCCTCACCTGGTCCCTGCCCGGCGAACCCGCCGACCTGCTTTTCTCCCGCTTCGGCGTGATGTTCTTCGGCGACCCCGTCGCCGCCTTCGCCAATCTGCGCCGATCCCTCAAGCCCGCCGGCCGCTTCGCCTTCGCCGCCTGGGCGCCGCTGGATCAGAACCCCTGGATGAACCTCCCCCTCCAGGCCGCCTTCACCGTCATCCCCCCGCCCCCGCCGGCGGACCCCGACGAGCCAGGCCAGTTCGCCTTCGGCAACCCCGCCCGCGTCCTGCGCATCCTGCACGATGCCGGCTACCCCACCGCCCGCGTCCGCGCCTTCGACTTCAACATGCGCTTCCCCGGCGACGACCCCGCCCGCACCGCCGCCGGCCTGACCACCATGGG
>CAMDAM010000358.1 GCA_945888575.1 Asaia bogorensis
CTGGTACGTCGTCACCACCACGCGCCGGATCGGGTTGGCCTGGTGCAGCGGCCACAGCGCCATGCCGGCGATGATCGCCGCACAATTCGGGTTGGCGATGATCCCGGTATGCCCGGCCAGCGCCCCGGCATTGATCTCCGGCACCACCAGCGGCACGTCCGGCGCCATGCGGAAGGCCGACGAATTGTCGATCACCACCGCACCCGCAGCCACCGCCGCCGGCGCGAACCGCCGAGAGCGCTCGCCACCGGCCGAGAACAACGCCACGTCCACACCCGCGAACGCCGCCTCGCTCAGTGCCGCCACCTCCACCTGCTCGCCGCGGAACGCCATCCGCGACCCCGCCGAACGCGCCGAAGCCAGCAGTCGGATCTCACGCACCGGAAACCCGCGCGCCTCCAGCACGCGCAGCATCTCGGTCCCCACCGCGCCGGTGGCACCCACCACGGCCACGGTGGCGGGCCGCGCA
This sequence comes from Asaia bogorensis, assembly GCA_945888575.1. GTDB lineage: Bacteria > Pseudomonadota > Alphaproteobacteria > Acetobacterales > Acetobacteraceae > CAMDGX01. The sequence continues at coordinate 470 of CAMDAM010000358.1, forward strand.
CCGGCGTGGCGTTGGACTTCGGATAGGCTCTGTTGATCCTGGGGGCTCATGGTCTCTCTCTCCTGCTGGTGCCGGGGGAGGGGGCCATGTCATGAAAAAGGCCCCAACCTGTCCGGCGGGGCCTATGGAACGTCGCTTTAGGGAAAGTTCAGCGCGCGCACACCAAGGACACCCGAATGGGGGTCTTTTTAGTCGTCGTGCGGGTCTTAATGCTGAACATGAAAATGCGGTTAGCGCAGTTCGCGCCCCGCTGCAACCTCCGGCGCACCGCGCCCCCCGTGGCGGATCACCGCCAGCATCATCGCGCCGCCGAACCCAGCCGCCAACAACGTCACCAGGATCAGCATCCAGCGCAGCCGCGTCGCCGTCGCCTCCGCCTCACCCAGCCGCCGCGCCCGCATCGCCGTGCGCTCGGCCGCCACCTTCGCCTCGAAATCCGCCCCGGCCGGCAGGATCGCCTGCGCGCTGTCCCCCAGCCGCACCCGCAGCGCCTCCAGCGCCGCCGCATTGCCGGCCCGGCCGGCCGCCAGCGCCTCGTCCAGCAGCACCTCGCGCTGCAGCGCCCGGTCCAGCGGCAACGGCGCCACATGCGCCGCCAGCAGCCCGGTCAGCCCCAGCACGGCGAAACACATCATGAGGAACCCGAGCAGCCCGAGCCCCATCCCTCGCCCCGAACCCTGCGGTGCGTCCGCCATGATCCCGTCTCCCGCTGCTGCGCGCCACATCGGCCCGCCCACACGTTCCGTCAAGGCGGCGCGGGCCAATACCGGGGCAGGGGGCATAAATGCTTTGTTCACGCGCGCTTGGCAGCTTCTCCCCGTTAACGCTGGGACCCCTGCATGCACCTCTCCGCGCTGCGCAATTGGCTGGTGCGCCTGCGCCACGGCGGGGAAGGCCAGAGCACGCCCGCCCCCCTCCCGGAAAACCTCGCCACCGCGCCAGACATCGTCGCGGCCCCCGCGCCAGACTCCACCTCCCGCCCCCCCTCGTTCTGGCCCCCCGCCCGCCTGGCCATCGAGGAGGAGCTGTGGGGCACCGGCTTCCTGACCCCCGGCGGCGGGCCAGAGGTGCTGCGCCTGGCCGCCCCCATCGGCCTCTCCGCCGCCTCCTCCCTGCTCCTGCTCGGCGCCGGCCCCGGCGGCCCCGCCCAGTTCCTCGCCACCGAGCTCGGCGTCTGGGTCAACGGGCATGAGGCCGATCCCGACCTCGCCGCCATCGCCGCCCGCCGCATCCAACGCGCCGGCGCCGCCATGGCCAAGCGCGCCGCCGTCACCGGCTGGAACCGCCACGCCCCCGCCTTCACCCCACGCTTCAGCCACCACGCCCTGGCGCTGGATGCCATCCGCGACGCCGCCGTCCCCCCCATCCTCGCCGCCATCGCCGAGTCCCTCAAGCCGCACGGACAGGTCGTCCTGGTCGAAACCGTCGCACAGGAACCGCTGGACCCCACCGACCCCGCCATCGCCGCTTGGTGCCGGCTGGAGGGCAGGGCGCCCATCCTGCCGCAGCCCGAAGCCATCAGCCGCGGCCTCACCCGCCTCGGCTTCGACGTCCGCGTGGCCGAGGACGTTTCCGCCCGCCACATGCGCCTGGCGGTGCTCGGCTGGCGCCACCTCGTCCGCCAGATGGCGCGCGACCGCCCGGCGCACGACCGCGCCGCCGCCGTCGTCGCCCAGGCCGAGCTCTGGACACGCCGCATCCGCCTGATGCATTCAGGCCGCATCCGCATGATGCGCTTCCACGCCATCGGCGGCGCCACGATCGGCTGAACCAAGCCCCGCGGCTTGACACAACGCCCCCGCACCTCTACTTCGCCCCCCTCTGTATCCATGCCCCTTGCGGGCGTTGAAGGCCGCTTCCCATGAAAGTCCGCAACAGCCTCCGTTCCGCCAAGGTGCGCGACAAGAACTGCCGCGTGGTGCGCCGCCATGGCCGCGTCTACGTCATCAACAAGAAGAACCCCCGCATGAAGGCCCGCCAGGGCTAACAGCGGCGGCCATCTTCCTGGCCTGATTGCGCTGACCTGATTGCGCCCTGGGGCCCCGCTCCAGGGCGCTTTCGTTGTTGCCCTTGCCCCGCCGGGTGCATGCCCTCACATTGCGCCCCTCTCGCCGGAGGCCGCCATGCTCCCCCAGCCCGCACCGAAGCCCGAAATCCTCGCCCGCCGCGATGAGATCGTCGCCGGCCTGCGCGCCCTCCTGCCCGACGACGCCGTGATCGGCGATCCCCTGCGCCTCAAGCCCTACGAAACCGACGGTCTCTCGGCCTACCGCGAGGTCCCCCTCGCCGTGGCCCTGCCCTCCACCACGGAGCAGGTCGCCGCCATCATGGCCTTCTGCCACCGCGAAGGCGTGCGCGTCGTCCCGCGCGGCGCCGGCACCTCGCTCTCCGGCGGTGCGCTGCCGATGGCCGACTCGGTCGTCCTCGGCCTCATGCGCATGAACCGCATCACCGAGATCGACTACGCCGACCGTCTCGCCGTGGTGCAGGCCGGCGTCACCAATATCGGCATCACCCAGGCAGTGGCGGGGCAGGGCTTCTTCTACGCCCCCGACCCCTCCAGCCAGCTCGCCTGCATGATCGGCGGCAACGTCAACATGAACTCCGGCGGCGCCCACTGCCTGCGCTACGGCGTCACCGCCAACAACCTCCTCGGCCTCAAGGTCGTCACCGTCGAAGGCGACATCCTCGACATCGGCGGCGCCCACCTCGATTCCGCCGGCTACGACTGGCTCGGCCTCCTCACCGGCAGCGAGGGCCAGCTCGCCATCGTCACCGAGGTCACCGTCCGCATCCTCCGCTCGCCGGAGGGCGCGCGCGCCATGCTCGCCGCCTTCCGCAGCAACGAGGTCGCCGGCGCCTGCGTCGACAGCATCATCGGCAGCGGCATCATCCCCGTCGCGCTGGAATTCATGGACCGCCCCGCCATCCACGCCTGCGAAGCTTTTGCGAATGCCGGCTATCCCCTCGATGCCGAAGCCATGCTGATCATCGAAGTCGAAGGATCAACGGAGGAACAGGATTTCCTCCTCGACCGCCTGAAAGCCATCTGCGCCCAGCACGACCCGATCAGCCTCAAGGTCTCCACCAGCGCCGAGGAATCGCTGGCCATCTGGAAAGGCCGCAAGGGCGCCTTCGGCGCCGTCGGCCGCATCTCGCCAGACTACATGTGCATGGACGGCACCATCCCCACCAGCCAGCTCCCCCACGTCCTGCGCCGCATCGGCGAGATGTCCGCCGATTACAACCTCCAGGTCGCCAACATCTTCCACGCCGGCGACGGCAACCTCCACCCGCTGATCATGTTCGACGCCAACGACCCCTCCAGCTTCGCCAAGGCCGAGAAATTCGGCGCCGACATCCTCACCCTCTGCGTCGAGGTCGGCGGCTGCCTCACCGGCGAACACGGCGTCGGCGTGGAAAAGCGCGACCTGATGAACGTCCAGTTCACCGAAACCGAGCTCGACCAGCAGCGCCGCATCAAATCCGCCTTCGACCCCGGCTGGCTCCTCAACGCCAACAAGGTCTTCCCGCTCAAGGGCCTCGCCGCCGAATGACCCCCACCACCGAACAGGGCGTCATCGAGGCCATCCAGGCCGCCCACGACGCGTCCGAACCGCTCGCCATCGCCGGCCGCAACAGCAAGGCGGGCCTCCTCCGCCCAGTCCAGGCCGCCCGGACCCTCAGCACCGCCGGCCTCACCGGCATCACCCTCTACTCCCCCAGCGAGCTCATCATCTCCGCCCGCGCCGGCACCACGCTGGCCGAGATCGAAGCCGAAGTCGCCGCCAAGGGCCAGCACCTCGTCGCCGAACCCCCTGATTTCACGGCCCTGTTCGGTCAGGTCCAGCCCCAGACCATTGGCGGCATCGTCGCCAGCAACCTCTCCGGCCCCCGCCGCATCGCCTGGGGCGCCATGCGCGACCACGTCATGGGCGTCCGCGCCGTCAACGGTACCGCCGAGGCCATCCACTCCGGCGGCCGCGTGCTCAAGAACGTCACCGGCCTCGATCTCTGCAAGCTCCTCACCGGCAGCCACGGCACCCTCGCCGTCCTCACCGAGATCACCCTCAAGGTCGCCCCCGCCCCGGAACAGCGCGCCACCCTCGTCCTGCGCAACCTCGCCCCGGAACAGGCCGTCGCCGCCCTCTCCGCCGCCCTCGGCTCCCCCTACGCCGTCTCCGGCGCCGCCCATCTCCCCGCCGCCCAGGCCAGCTTCATCCCGGGCCTCGGCCCAACCCCGGCCACCCTCGTCCGCCTCGAAGACTTCGCCCCCTCCATCGCCTACCGCTCCGACCGCCTGCGCACCGACCTCGCCCCCTTCGGCCCGGTCGAAATCCTGGACGACACCCAGTCCCGCCTCGCCTGGACCGCCATCCGCGACTGCGCCCCCTTCGCCGGAATGCAAGGCGCGATCTGGCGCGTCTCCGTCCGCCCCTCCAAGGGCCCCCAGGTCGCCGCCAGCCTCGAACAAGCCTTCGGCGCCGCTTGGTTCCTCGATTGGGGCGGCGGCCTCGTCTGGATCGCCGGCCCCGCCACCACCGAGGCCCACCACGCCGTCGCCGCCGCCGCAAAGGCCCATGGCGGCACCCACACCCTGTTCCGCGCCCCGGAAACCCTGCGCGCCGCCGTCGCCGTCATCCCCCCGGAACCCGCCGCCCTCGC
>CAMDAM010000359.1 GCA_945888575.1 Asaia bogorensis
AGGGGCGTTCGCCCGGCTCCGGTACCAGCTTCTCCTCGGGCCGCGGCACCACAGGCTCCGCCCCGCCACCGGCCGGCTGCATCTGCGGCACCACGGGCGGTGGCGGCGGCAGGTCCGGCTCGTCATCCTCGGGTGGCAGCCCCTCCGGCGCACGCGGCGCGGCGGGCGCCATCTCCGGCTCCGCCTCCCCGCCAACGGGCGCCGGTTCGGGTTCCGCCTCGGCCATCCAGTCGCCGCCGCATTTCGCGCACCGCACCTTCCGCGGACCGCTGCTCAGCAGCTTGTCCGGCACCTCGTAGGCAGCCTGGCAGGAGGGGCAAAGGATCCGCATGCGGTCATTCCAGCGATACCCAATGGTGGCGGCTCGCCCGCACGGATGCAACCGTCCGCCGCGTGCCAGGGCGCTTCCGGCGCGACGCCGATTGGTGGCACAACCGCCCGTGGAGGGCCGCGGCATGATCAGGGCGGAGGGCGTGGGGCTGCGCTACGGCGAAAGCGGCGCGGAGGCGGAAGCGCCGGAGGTGCTGCAAAGCCTGTCCTTCAGCGTGCCCGGCGGCGGCTGGCGCTGGCTGCTCGGCCCGTCCGGCGCCGGCAAGTCCTCCCTGCTGCGCCTGCTGCACGTGCATGCCCGCCCCACGCGCGGCCGGCTGCAACTGATGGGCGTGGATGTCGGCGAGGCCCGCCGCAAGGACCTGCCGCCGCTGCGCCGGCGCATCGGCATGGTGTTCCAGGATTTCCGCCTCGTCTCCCACCTCACGGTGTTCGACAACGTCGCCCTGCCGCTGCGCCTGGGCGGCCGGGCGGAAGGCCAGCTGCGCGCGGATGTGACCGAGATGCTGCGCTGGGTCGGCCTGTCGAAGGTGGCGGAGATGCGGCCCGCCCTGCTCTCCGGCGGCGAACAACAGCGCGTGGCCATCGCCCGCGCCGTGATCGTCCGCCCGCTGCTGCTGCTGGCCGACGAGCCCACCGGCAACCTGGACGACGTGCAGGCCGAGCGTCTGATGGTATTGCTGCAGGAGATGAACCGCCTGGGCACCACCGTGATCGTCGCCACCCACAACATGCAGCTGGTGGACCGCCACCCCGGCCCGGCGCTGGAACTGGCCCGCGGCCGGCTGGTGCACGATGGCTAGGCGCACGACCCAGGCTGCTGCCACCCGCCTGGCCACCCGCAGGCTGGATGGGCTTGGCCTGCGCCACGCCCCAGGCTGGCGCGTGCTGCCCCTGATCGTGGCCGGCATGGCCTTCCTCGCCGCCCTGGCGCTGGCCGGCGCGCAGGGTGCGGCGGAGTTGGGCCGCCATTGGCAGCAGGGGGCCGGCGCCACGCTTACGGTGCAGATCCCGCGCCCCGCCGCTGCCCCAACCCCGCCCGTCGCCCAGGGCGAAACGCGGCGCGACCGCGTCATCACCCTCCTGCGCGGCACCCCCGGCATCGCCGGCGTGCGCCCATTGGCCGAGGCGGAGCTGTCAGACCTGCTGCGCCCCTGGCTTGGCACCAATGCGGAGCAGCTCGCCCTGCCGCTGCCCGCCGTTGTCGCCGTCACCGTCAACGCCGAGGGGCCGGACATTCCGGCGCTCGCCGCCCGGCTGGAGGCCGCCGCCCCCGGCACGCTCACCGAAAGCCACGGCCCCTGGGTGCGCCGCCTCGGCCTGCTGGCGCGCAGCCTGCGCCTGTGCGCGCTGGCAGCCCTCGGGCTGGTGGCGGCGGTGGCCGCCGGCATCATCGTGGTCGCCACACGGGCCGTGCTGGCCTCCCGGCGGGAGGTGGTGGAGATCCTGCACGGCCTGGGCGCCACCGATTTCTACGTGGCCGACCGCTTCGCCCGCCGCGCCAGCCGCGCGGCCGCGCTGGGCGGCACGGTCGGCTTGGCCCTTGCGATCCCGGTCGTCGCCGCGCTCGCCGCCCTGGCCGCGCCCTTTGTCAGCACCCTGCCGATCGAGGCGGCGCTGCCCGGCCCGGCGGAGCTGGCCGCCAGCCTCGCCCGCCTGCCACCCACCCTGCTCTGGTCCCTGCCGGCGGTACCCGTCAGCGCCGCGCTGATCGGCTATGTCGCGGCCCAGCTTGCCGTGCGCGCATGGCTGCGCCGGCTCCCCTGACCCAGGGCTTGGTCCGCTCCCTTCTCCTCGCCGCGGCCCTTGCCGTCGTGGCGCTCGGTGCGGGCTTTGGCTGGTTTGCCGCCGTGGCCGGGCAGCCCGGCGCCCCACCGCCGGCCAGCGACGGCATCGTCGTGCTCACCGGCGGCGCCGGGCGCGTGGAGCTGGCGCTGCGCCTGTTGGCCGAACGCCGTGCCGCGCGCCTGCTCGTTTCCGGCACCGGCCGCGGCGAGCTTGCCGACATCATCGCCGCCGCCAACCTGGCCGCCACCGTCTCCGCCCAGGTCTCCCCCGGCCAGGTCACGCTCGGCCGTGGCGCGCGTTCCACCCGCGGCAACGCGCGCGAAACCGCCGATTGGGTGGCGGCGCACGGCATGGGCTCGCTGATCGTGGTCACCTCGGGCTATCACATGCGCCGTGCGCTGTGGGAGCTGCGCCGCACCCTGCCGGCCACCGTGGTGCTGCACCCGGCGCCGCTGGTGCCGCATCTGCCCGACGGCCATGACCAGGTGCCGCTGCGGCTGCTCGCGGCGGAATACGCGAAGTGGCTGGGAGCCATGGTGGGCCTGTCCGCCTGGGTGGCGCGAGAGGAGGAGGCGGCCGGCCCGGCCACCCCCGCACCAGCTGCAACAAGGGGAAGCGGATGATCTGGCTGCGCTCGACTGTCTTTAACCTCTGGTTCTACAGCGCCACCGTGGCATTCGCCGTGGCCAGCCTCGCCGTGCGCCTCGGCCCGGCCTCGCTCACATTGCGCCTTACCCGCACCTGGGCCCGCACCGTCCTGGGCGGGCTGCGCCCGATCTGCGGCATCCACGTGGAGATCACCGGGCGCGAGCACCTGCCCGCACACGGCCCGGCCCTGGTGGCCTCCCAGCACCAATCGGCCTTCGACACCATCGTCTGGCTGCTGATCGTCCCCACGCCGGCCTATGTGCTGAAGCGGGAGCTGATGCGCATCCCGCTCTACGCCGGCATGGTCCGCAAGCTCGACATGATCGTGGTGGACCGCGACGCCGGCGCCACCGCCATCCGCTCCCTGCTGCGCGATGCCGACCGCGCGGTGGCGGACGGGCGGCAGATCGTGATCTTCCCCGAAGGCACCCGCGCCGCCCCCGGCGCCGTGCTGCCGCTGCAACCCGGCATCGCCGCCCTTGCTTCGCGCACGCGCCTGCCGGTGATCCCGGTGGTGACGGATTCCGGCAGCTGCTGGGGCCGCCGCGCCTGGCGCCGGCACCCGGGCACCATCCGCATAGCCATCCAGCCGCCCCTGCCGGCGGGCCTGCCGCGCGCCGAGCTGATGGACCGCCTCGCTGCGCTTTATGCCGCTCCCATCCCTGTGGACAACTCTGTGGGCGCCGCGCCCATCGGCTTCACGGACGAATCCAGGAAGGCGACATGACATGTTGGATTCCTTGATGAAAACCCCACCCCTCGGCCTAATCCCGGCCTTCCCGGCGACATGGGGATGAGCGACGGTGGCATCACCCCGGCGAACGGCCCGCGCCTGCTGCGCCGCATCGCCGCCGCCGCCGCCGCGCTGGGGTTCGCCGCCATCGCCGGGCATGGTGCGATCTGGTGGTGGGTTACCGGTGAGATTGAGGAACAGGTGGCCGCCAACCTCGCAGCGCCCGCCCCGGGCTGGCAGGCCACCGCCGGCCCGCTGCACCGCACCGGCTGGCCCTTCGCCGCCACGGTGACGGTGCCCGGCCTTATCGCCGTCTCCCCCGGCGCCGCGGCGCAAAGCGTGCGCTGGCAGGCCGAGCGCGTGGCCGTCTCGCTGGAATTCGCCCGCCCCCGCACCCTGGTGTTGATGGTCGAAGGCGCCCAGTCCCTCCAGCTCGGCAGCGCCCCGCCGATTCCCGTGCGCGCGGAGCTGATGCGGGCCGAGGTGCCGCTGGAGCCCGGCGTGCCGGTGCGCGCCGCCACGCTGGCGGTGGCCGGCCTCGCGGCGGACCTCCCGGCCGGCCGCCTGGCCATCGCCCGGCTCGACACGGCGCTGGATTCGCGCCCCGCCGCCCAGCAGGGCGAGACCGCCGGCTCGCTCATCACCACGGCGCGCGGCATCGACCTGCCGCCGCTCCTGCCCTGGCCGCTCGGCCCCAGGATCACCACGCTCGCCTGGGATCTCGCCATCTCCGGCCCGGTCCCGCCCATCGCAGACGCGGCCAGCCGCGCCGAGGCCTGGCGCGACGGCGGCGGCGCGATCACGCTGCGCCGGCTGGAGCTGGCCTGGGGCGACGTGACCCTGACCGGCGGTGCCACCCTGGCGCTGGACCCCCAGCTGCAGCCCATGGGCACCGCCACTGCCCGCGTTTCCGGCTACGACGCGGCGCTGCGCGCCCTCACCGTCGCCGGCGTGCTGCCGCCGCGCACCGCGGTGGCCGCAGCCGCGGTGCTGGGGCTGATGGCCCGCCCCTCCGCCGATGGCGGCCCTCGGGCGGTGGAGGCACCGCTCAGCCTGCAGAACCGCACCCTGGCACTCGGGCGGATTCCGCTGCTCAGGCTCCCGGAACTGGTATGGCGGCCGCCCTCCTGATCTGTTAGATCGGGAGGATGATCTCCTGGATGGGCATTGCGCGAATTACGAGCCCGGCTGTCTGAACAGCCGGGGTTTTTGCGCGCCTGCCGTTTCCTGCCCGCCCGTCCGGAGTCTCCTTCCATGACCGCACAGCTTCCCTCGGTGCAGCCGTGGGCCCTTGTTGGCCTGCTCGCCGCCGTCCGCTTTTCCGTCCAGGCTGATTCGACCCCTGGCATGCTCCCCCGCCTGCTGCAGCCCTTCGCCAAGCGCGATCTGGTGCCCGACAGCTTCACCGCCGAACGCCGCGGCGAGGCCGTGCGGGTGGAAATCGCCATGGACCGCATGCCGGCGGAGATGGTGCATGTGGTGGAGGGAAACCTGCGCCAGATGGTCGGCGTGGTCTCCGTCACCCTGCGCCAGGAGATCACCGGCGCGGTCCGGCGCCAGGCCGCCTAGGCCTCGCGTCG
>CAMDAM010000360.1 GCA_945888575.1 Asaia bogorensis
GCCAGCGCCTCCACAATGTCCGGCGGGATGAAGGTGCGTACTTCCTGGTGCGGGAAGCCGTAGAAGAAGGCCGGCCGCCGGAACGCAATCCCCGGGGACCAGCCGGTCAGCACCGTGTCGGCGGGGGAGGTGTGGTGCAGCACGTAATCCAGCTTGGCGATCGCCTCCCGGTCCGGGTGGCGCAGCTGTAGCCCGGCATGGAACACGAAGTAGAACACCACCAGCGCCGGCAGCGCCGCCACCCGCCAGGGCTGCGCGTTGCGCGACCAGCGCTCGGCCAGCCAGCCGGCGGCCACCGCGGCGGCCATGGCGGCGAAGGGCGCGGTCATGAACAGGTACTGGCGCTGGGCGATCGGCAGCACCACGAAGCCGATCGCGCTGGCCCCGGCCGTCAGCACCACGATGGTGCCGAGCCCCGTCTGCGGCCGCCGCCCCAGCCGGCGGGCCAGCAGCACGAAGCCGATGGCGGCCAGCACCATGAACATCGTGTCCTTGGCCATCGCCAGGGCCAGCCAGCGCCAGCCCTCCAGCGCGAAGTCGCGCGGCCACAGGATGTTCAGCACCACGTTGTGCTGGAAGAATTCCCCCAGCGCCCCGCGCTGCGCGAACAGCCACAGCACCGGCAGGGTCGCCGCTGCCATGCCCGCCAGCACCACGCCGGCGAACACCAGCGTGAACCCGCGCCCATGCCGCCGCACGCCCAGCACGCCAAGGGCTGCGAACAGGCCGAGCACCGCGAAGATGCCCTTCTGGCTCGTCATCAGCGTGCCGCCGGTGCACAGCCCGGCCACCAGCGCCCAGGCCAGCCGCTCCTCCGGCGTCGGCGCGTCGCACAGCCCGCGCGCGATGGCATAGGCGCACACCACCAGCAGCAGCGAGGCCAGCGCATCCGGCCGCACCTCGATGCCCTTCTCCAGCACGAAGCTGCAGGAGAGGAACAGCGCCACCGCCATCACCGCCGTGCCGCTGCCGGCCGCGCGCCGCGTCATCGCGAACACCACCATCGCGGTCAGCGCCGTGAACAGCGTGCACAGCACCCGCAGCCCGAATGGCGCCACCAGCATCACGCCGGGGCCGGTATCGCGGATCATGTCGAAATACGGCGCGGTCATCAGGTGGAACAGCGGCGTATGGTGCTCGAAGAAATCGCGATACGGGGTGCGCCCCTGGCTCAGCATCCAGGTGAACTGCAGGTGGGCGAACTCGTCGGCATCCCAGGCGCGGTAGAAGCACAGGAACAGCGCGAACACGCCAAGCACGGCGCAGGCCGCAATCAGCGGGCGCCGGTGCCGGTCAAGCGCGGTCTGCCTGTCGTATTGCATCGTCCATCCATGCGCCTGGTGGCACGGGCCGGCGGAACGCCGCGGCCGTGCGCCGGGCACACCGCACTGGATATCCTGCCGCGGGTGGGAAGGAAACGCGTTTGTGGGCTTTTGTTACCGAACGGAAACCCGCAGCCGCCCGGCCGCATGGCCCGCCACCGCCAGCCGCACCGCCCCGTCCGGGCTGCGCTCCGCCTGCACCAGCAGGCCGGGCAGGGCAAACCCCTCCGCCGGGCGCGTCCAGACCGGGGCGGCAGGCGCCCTGGACGGCATCAGCACCACGGTTCGCCCCGCCAGCACGCGGAATGCCACGCGCTGTGCCAGCCATGCCGCCGCCGCCACAACGGCCAGTCCCGACGCCATCCCCCACTCCGGTGCCAGCGCCGCCGGCCCCAGCAGTATCGCCAGTGCCGCGCCAAGCGCCCGCCCGCTGAAAAGGGAAGCTGCCAGGGCCAGTGCCAGGAAGGGCAGGGCGGTTTCCACGCCGAACGGCAGAACGCCATGCCCGGCACCCAGCACCAGCACGCACCCCGCGCCGAGCCCGGCCGCCAGCACCGCCGGCCGGCACTGAGTCCGCTGCGCCCCGGCCACGCCCAGCGCCAGCGCCGCGCCGGCCAGAGTCACAAGTTCCCAGCCCATGCCGCCGCGGTCGGCCAGCCACGCCAGCACCGGCGGCAGCAGCGCCAGGGTCCAAAGGATGGTCCGGCGCGCCAGGCGCCGCAGGCCACGCAATTCCGCAGGCAGCCCGCTTTGCGGGGGGAAGGCTCGCACGCGCTTTTCCTCGGTGTCGCGCGCGGTTCGGGCCCAGCCCGGTATCGGCGCGAAACGGCAGCACGGGCGATATTGCCCGCACGCCGATCCCACCACGCGCCACTTAATACCGGGTTTAGCGCGGTGCCGCCCCGGGCCAGAATCGCCAGCCCAACGCGGCCAGACACGCCAGCGCCGGCAGCACCAGCGCCACCACGCCGGGCCACCCCGCTGCCTGCCACACCGGCGCCGGCACCACCCCGCCCAGCGCGCCGCCCACATAATAGACGGTCACATACAGCCCCACCGCCGCCGAACGCCCCTGCGTCACCGCCACGCCGATGAACCCCAGGGCCAGCGTCTGCACCGCCAGCAACCCGCCGGAGACCAGCGCCAGCCCCGCCACCACCGCCCCCAATGCCGGCAACAGCGTCAGCCCCAGCCCACACGCGGCCAGCCCCGCCGCCAGCACCACCGTTGCGCGCCGCCCGAACCGGATTGCCAGCCGCGTGGCCAGCGCCGTGGTCGCCGCCCCCACCAGGTACACCGCGAACACGAACCCCGTCGCCCCGGGCCCCAGCAGGAAAGGCGGCGCCGAAAGATACAAATTCACAAAGGTATAAACGGCGACATTGCTGCCAAGCATCAGGAACCCGATGCCGCACGTCCCCATCAGCCTTGCGTTGCCCAGATGGTCCCGCCACATCGCCAACTGCGCCCGCACCCCGCCGCGCTGCGCCCGGAACCGGATCTCGCGCGGCAGCAACAGCGCCACTGCCACGCCGGCCGCCAGGGTGAACAACCCGATGGAAGCGAACCCCGCCCGCCACCCGGCCAGTTCCGCCGCGATCCCGGCCACGAACCGCCCGCCGAACCCGCCCAGGATGCAGCCGATGGAGTAGAGCCCGGCCAGCTTCAGCCCCTCCGGCCCCTGAACCTCCTCGCCGAGATAGGCCACCGTCACCGTGAAGATGAACGGCAGCAGCAGCCCCTGCAGGAAGCGCCAGGCCAGCAATGCCTCCAGGCTGTGCGCGCTGGCCACCAGCAGCGTCGGCACCGAGAGCAGCAGGCAGGCGCCGGCGATCAGCCGCTTGCGGCCCACCCGGTCGGAGATCGCGCCCGCGAACGGCGCCACCAGCGCCACGGCCACCAGCGCGGCGGTCACGGTCTGGCCGGTATGGGCATCGTCCACCCCGAAGCTGTCGGCGATCTGCGGCAGCACCGCCTGCGGGGTGTAGAGGTTGATGAAGGAGGCGAACCCGGCCAGCGTTACGGCGGTGGAGCGCCGGTTCACGGCCTCGTGCCTGCCGCCCCGCGCACCGCCGTGGCCGCCGGCGCCGTCAGGATCGGGCCGCACGCCGCGGGAACCATGGGGCGAGACGGCCGGGTGGTGGTGGGCGGCTTCCGCTCCGGCGGTTGGTCCAGCCGGTCGAACCACCATTGCAGGGAGGCATCACACCCGTCCCCGGCCGGAATCGGCGCCAGTTCGCCGCACTCCGGGTTGCCCGCCGGGCAGCGGAAATGGATGTGCATGTGCGCGGCGTGCTGGTACCACGGCCGGATGCGCCGCAGCCACTCGCGGTCACCCGCCGGCACCTCGCGGCACAGCTGCTGCTTGATCGCCGCGTTCACCAGCACCCGGTCCACCCCCGGCAGCGTGGCTGCCAGCTTCATCAGCGTGATGTGCTGCGGCCGCCAGCGGGAAGGCTCCACCCCGCGCTGGTCCGCCCGCACCAGGCCCGGCGGATCGATCGCATTGCGCGCCGCCAGCGCCGCCCGGTCCGGCCGGGGCGTGACCACGTCCAGATAGACATCCGCATCCAGACCGAGCTGATGGCTCACATGCCCGCCCGGCAGCGGCCCGCCGCGGGGGGCGGAGATGTCGTTCATCAGCAGCACCGGCAACCCCGCCGCCTGCGCCCGCTGGCCCAGAAGCTTGAGCCCGGCGATCACCTCGGGATGGCCCCAGAAGCTGGAGCGGCTCTCGCGCACCGTCATGAACCCTGGCCCGCTGTCCGGCAGCCGTTCCGCCCCGGCGATGCAGCCCGGCCCAGGCCCGCCCACGATCCGCGCCGGCCCTGGCGCAGGCCCAGGCGCGATCTGCGGCACCGGGATCATGCCCGCCGGCTGCGCCAGCGCGGGCGCAGCCGCAAGCCAGCCCAGCAGGGCCAGGAGACGCCTCACAGCGACGGCGGCGGCGGCACGGCCAGATAGGCCAGGCGCTTGATCTCCTTGCGCCCACGCGAGACGGAATCGAGCACCAACCCGCAGGCGAAGGACAGCGCGGCCACCAGCACCATCCCGGTGGCCAGCACCGCGGTGGGCAGGCGCGGCACCAGCCCGGTGCGGACAAACTCTGCCACCACCGGCACACCCAGCAGAACCGCAGCCGCGGCCAGGAACAACCCGCAGATCGAGAAGAACTGCAGCGGCCGCTCCTCCTTCACCAGCACCACGATGGTGCGCAAAATCCGCACGCCATCGCTGTAGGTGCGCAACTTGGAGGTGGAGCCCGGCGGCCGGTCCTTGTAGGTGGTGCGCACCTCTCCCACCGGCATGCGCAGGTCCAGCGCGTGCACGGTGAATTCCGTCTCCGTCTCGAACCCGCCGACCAGCGCCGGAAAGCTCTTCACGAAGCGCCGGCTGAACACGCGGTAGCCGGAGAGCATGTCGGAGATCCGGTCGCCGAACACCGTGCGCACCATGCCGGTCAGCACCAGGTTGCCCAACCGGTGCCCGGGCCGGTAGGCGGCCTGGATCTCCGTCACCCGGGCGCCATTCACCATGTCCAGCCCGTCCTGCCGCAGCAGCGCCACCATCCCCGGGGCCGCGGCGGCCTCATAGGTGTCGTCGCCGTCGACCAGAACATAGATGTCGGCATCCACATCCGCGAAGGCGCGGCGGATCACGTTGCCCTTGCCCTGCAGCGTCTCCCGCCGCACCACGGCCCCGGCCGCGCGCGCCACCTCCACCGTACGGTCGGCGGAGTTGTTGTCGTACAC
>CAMDAM010000361.1 GCA_945888575.1 Asaia bogorensis
GGCTCGCCGGGCATGGCGCGGAAGCGGGCGCGGACGACGACGCTGCCGGGGGGCAGGGCGGCGTGGCGGTAGGTGAGGGTGAGGGCCTCGGCGGGCAGGCGCAGGAGCTGGCCGTCGCGGGTGACGATCTCGGCCCAGTCGAGGCAGGCCGCGACGTCGTTGCCATAGGCGCCGGCGTTCATGGCGATGGCGCCGCCGATGCTGCCGGGGATGCCGGAGAGGAATTCGATGCCGGCGATGCCGGCGGCGGCGGCGTGTTCGGCGACGGTGATGTCCAGCGCGGCGGCGCCGGCGATGACGGCGTTGCCATCGGTTTCGATGGCGGTGAAGCCGCGGGCGAGCTTGATGACCACGCCGCGCACGCCGCCGTCGCGCACGATGAGGTTGGAGGCGGCGCCGATGGCGACCACGGGGATGGTGTGCGGCAGGGCGGCGAGGAAGGCGCGCAGGTCGTCGACGTCGGCCGGGCGGACGAGCCATTCCGCGGCGCCGCCGACGCGGAACCAGGTGGTGGGGCCGAGCGGGGCGTTCTGTTGGGCGCGGCCGCGAAGGGTGGTGGCGGCGTCTGCGATCGGGTCGCGTTCCATGACCATCATGCGCCGACTCCGGCGCGCGTCTTCTGGCCGGCCTGGAGCTTGAGCAGTTCGCCGGGCAGGGCGGCGGCCCATTGGGTGATGTTGCCGGCCCCGAGGCAGATGACGAAGTCGCCGGGCTTGGCGATGGCGTGCACCATCTCGGCCAGGTGTTCCGGGCCGGGCAGCGGCACCACGCTGCGGTGGCCGCGGGCGCGCAGGCCTTCGACCAGCGCGTCGCGGTTGGCGCCCTCGATCGGGGCTTCGCCGGCGGCGTAGGTATCCGCCACGATGACCGTTCCGGCGTCGTTCATGCAGGTGCAGAACTCGGCGAAGAGCGAGGCGAGGCGCGAGTAGCGGTGCGGCTGCACCACGGCGACGACGTTGTTGGCGCCTGCCTGGCGGGCGGCCTTCAGCACGGCGGCGATCTCGACGGGGTGGTGGCCGTAGTCGTCGATCACTGTGATGCCGCCGGCCTCGCCGGTTTTGGTGAAGCGGCGCTTGACGCCCTTGAAGCCGGCGAAGGCGGTGCGCAGCGTGGCGTCGTCGATTTCCATCTCGGCGCCGATGGCGACGGCGGCGAGCGCGTTCTGCACGTTGTGCTGGCCGAGCATGGGCAGGCGGAACGGGCCCATCTTGCGGCTGCGACCGCGGGCGCGATCCGCGATGGTGACCTCGAAGGTGGCGCCGAGCTTGTCCATCACCAGCTTGTCGGCGCGCACGTCGGCCTGGGGCGAGAAGCCGTAGGTGATGATGCGGCGGTCGGACAGGCGCGGGATCATCTGCTGCACGGCGGGGTGGTCGATGCAGAGCACCGCGAAGCCGTAGAAGGGCACGTTCTGCACGAACTGGTCGTAGCCGGCGAGCATGGCCTCGCCGGTGCCCCAGTGGTCCAGGTGCTCCGGGTCCATGTTGGTGACGACCGCGATGGTGGCGGGCAGGCGGAGGAAGGAGCCGTCGGATTCGTCGGCTTCCACCACCATCCATTCGCCGGCGCCCATGCGGGTGTTGGTGCCGTAGTTGTTGATGATACCGCCGTTGATGACGGTGGGGTCGAGGTGAGCTGCTTCCAGCACCGCGGCGACGAGGCTGGTGGTGGTGGTTTTGCCGTGGGTGCCGCCGATGGCAATCGCCCAGCGCAGGCGCATGAGCTCGGCCAGCATTTCGGCGCGGCGGACGACGGGGATGAGGCGGGCGCGGGCGGCCTGGACCTCGGGGTTGTCCGGCTTCACGGCGGTGCTGACGACGACGACCTGGCTGTTGCCGAGGTTGCGTGCCTCATGCCCCACGGCGACGGGGATGCCGGCTTCGCGCAGGCGGCGGACGTTGGCGCCATCGGCGATGTCGCTGCCCTGCACGGAGTAGCCGAGGTTGTGCAGCACCTCGGCGATGCCCGACATGCCGATGCCGCCGATGCCGACGAAATGAATGGTGCCGATCGACAGGGGAAGCGCCCTCATGCCGGAATCTCCTTCGATGCCCGGCGGGCGATTGCGGTCTCGACGAGGTCGGCGAGGCGGGCTGCGGCATCCGGCCTGCCGGCGGTGGCTGCGGCGGTGGCGGCGCGCGCCAGGGTTTCGCCGCTGGCGAGGTGAGTCGCAAGGTGGTGCGCGAGCATGGCCGGCGTGAGCGTTGCCTGGTCGATCAGGATGGCGCCGCCGGGCGTGGCAAGGGCGGCGGCGTTGGCGCGCTGGTGGTCGTCGATGGCGCCGGGGAGCGGCACGAGGATGGAAGGGCGGCCGATGGTGGCGAGTTCCGCGACGGTGGAGGCGCCGGCGCGGGCGATGGCGAGGTGGGTGTCGCGCAGCAGCTCGGCCACGTTGGGGAAGAACGGGGCGAGGGTGGCGGCGATGCCGCTTTGCTCGTAGGCGGCGCGCACGCGGGCGAGGTCCTCGGCGCGGCATTGCTGGGTGAGGGCGATGCGGGCGCGCAGCTCGGCGGGCAGCAGGGCCAGGGCGGGGGGCACGATGTCGCTGAAGATGCGCGCGCCGAGCGAGCCGCCGAGGACGAGGAGGCGGATCTCGCCGGTGGGGGGCGTGTAGGGCGCGCCGGCCAGGGCGGCGATGGCGGGCCGGACGGGGTTGCCGGTGATCTCGGTGCGGGTGCCTTCGGGGATGCGGGTGGTGCCGGGCAGGCTGAGGGCGAGCAGGTCGGCGCGAGGCGCAAGCCAGCGGTTGGCGCGGCCGAGCACGCCGTTCTGTTCGTGCAGGATCACGGCGGGGTGGGCGGCGAGGAAGCGGCTGGCCAGCACGGGGGCGACGGAAGGGTAGCCGCCGAAGCCGACGATGGCGGTGGGGCGCAGGCGGGCGAGGATGGCGCGGGCCTGGAGCGTGCCGGCGGCCAGGGCGATGGCGGATTTCACCGCGCGCAGGGCGCCGCGGCCGGCGATGCCGCTGCCGGAAAGGACGAAGCGTTCGCGGCCTTCGAAGGCGGGCGAGGCGAGGCCGCCGGAGCGGGCATCCGTCATCAACGCAACGCGCTGGCCGCGCTGGGCGAGCTCGGCGGCCAGCGCCTCGGCCGGGAAGAAATGGCCGCCGGTACCGCCGGCCGCGATCACGATGGGACGGATTTCGTTTCCTCTCACTTGGGGCCCCTCATGTGCTGTCCCCGTGCATGCGGCGGCGGGTGAGGGCCAGCAGGAGGCCGATGCCGAGGCCGACCGCGAGGGCCGAGGAGCCGCCATAGGAGACGAAGGGGAGCGTCATGCCCTTGGTGGGGATGAGGTGCAGGGTGGAGCCGAGGTTGATGAAGGCCTGCATGCCGAAGCCCGAGGCGAGGCCGGTGGCGGCCAGCACCACGTAGAGGTCGTGCTCCGGCAGCAGGCGCAGTAGGCCGCGCAGGGCGATGAAGGCGAAGAGCAGGACGATGACGAGGCAGACGATAAGGCCGAATTCCTCGCCGGCGACGGCGAAGACGAAATCGGCGTGGCTGTCGGGGATGAAATCCTTCACCCGGCCTTCGCCGGGGCCGCGGCCGAAGACGCCGCCGGAGCCGAAGGCCTTGGCGGCGAGATCGACCTGGAACGTGTCGCCGGCGGCGGGATCCAGGAACTTGTCCACGCGGCGGCGCACGTGATCGAGCGAGAGATAGGCGAGCCAGGCGGCGACGCCGACGCCGCCCATGGCCGCGGCGATGAAGGCGTAGTGCACGCCGGAGACGAAGAACTGGATGATCAGCACGCCCATCAGCACGGCGAGCATGCCCATGTCTTTCTGCAGCGTGAGCAGCAGGGCGATCATCGCGGCCATGCCGAGGGCGAGCGCGGGCCAGGAGAGGCGCAGCAGCCAGTTGGTTTCACGCCGGCCCTGGGCGATGAGCCAGGCGGCGACGACGGCGAAGAAGGGCTTGAGGAACTCGCTGGGCTGCATCGACATGCCGGGCAGGCTGAGCCATCGGCGGGCGCCCTTGATCTCTGTGCCTGTCACCAGCGTCATCGCCGTGAGCAACAGGGCCAGGGCGCAGCCGACGAGGGCGACGCGCCGCACGCCGCGCGGGGAGAGCAGCGAGACGGTGAACATCACCGACATGGCGGCGCACAGGAACACGACCTGCTTCAACAGGAACATGTCGCGCGAGACGCGGATGTGCTGCGCGACGGCCGGGCTGGCGGCCATCATCATGACGTAGCCGAAGAAGACGAGGGTGAGGACGGCAACCAGCGTCCAGCGGTCCACCGTCCACCACCAGCGGCCCAGGAGGGAGTTGTCGGCGCGGGAAAGCATCATCGGGCGCCTACCTCGTTGACGCAGGCCTGGGCGAGGGTGCGGAAGCGGTCGCCGCGCTGGTCGAAGCCGGTGAACTGGTCCCAGCTGGCGCAGGCGGGGGAGAGGAGGATGGTGATGTCCTCGCCATCTGCGCGGGCGAGGCGCCAGGCTTCGGTGGTGGCGGCTTCCAGCGTGTGCAGGATGCGGTGCGGCACGCGGTGGGCGGCCAGGGTGGCGGCGAGGATGGGGGCGTCGCGGCCGATCAGCAGGGCTTCGGCGATGCGCGGGAAGTATTCCGAAAGCGGCTCGATCCCGCCTTCCTTGGCCATGCCACCGGCGATCCAGAGGATGCGGGGATAGCAGACCAGGGCGCGGGCGGTGCTGTCGGCGTTGGTGGCCTTGCTGTCGTTGACGAAGTGCACGCCGGCCTTCTGCGCCACCAGCTCCTGGCGGTGCGGCAGGCCGGGATAGGTGCGGATGCCCTCGGCGATGGCCGCGTGGCTGGCGCCGAGATGCAGCGCCATGGCGGCGGCGGCAGCGGCGTTCTGCGCGTTGTGGGCACCGGGCAGGGCGCGGGCGGTGGCGAGGTCGGCGATGGCCTCGGCGCCCAGCATCAGGGTTGTGCCGCGGGGTGCGACATCGGCGGCGCCGGCTTCGCTGATGGTGACGCGGCGTGCGGGGGTGGCGCGCAGGGTTTCGGCCATGGCGCGAGAGTCGGCGTCGTCGATGCCGATCACGGCGAGGTCGCCCTGTTGCTGGCGGTCGAAGACGTGGCGCTTGGCGGCG
>CAMDAM010000362.1 GCA_945888575.1 Asaia bogorensis
CGGGTGTTCCGCACCCAATGCGGCGCCTGCCATGTGGTGGAAGCAGGCAAGAACCGGGTAGGGCCGAGCATGGCGGGCATCGTCGGCCGCGTGTCCGGCACAGTGGAGGGGTTCCGGTATTCGGCGGCGAACAAGGACGCGAAGCTGACCTGGACGCCGGAGGTGCTGGACAAATACCTGGTGAACCCGAGGGCGACGATCCCCGGCACCACGATGGCTTATGTCGGGCTGAAGAACGCCACGCAGCGGGCGGACCTGATCGCCTATCTCGAAACCCTGAAGTAGCCGCCGGTGCCCTATCGCCTGTTCATCGGCAACCGCAACTACTCCTCCTGGTCGCTGCGGCCCTGGGTGTTGATGCGCACGCTGGGGATCGGGTTCGCGGAGGAGCAGCGGTATTTCGTGCCGGGCTCCAACCGGGCGGTGTTCAAGGCATTCGCGCCGAACGGGACGGTGCCGTGCCTGCATGACGGCGAAACGGTGGTGTGGGACTCGCTGGCCATCGTGGAATACCTGGCTGAGCGGCACCAGGGCGTTTGGCCGGCGGATGCCACCGCGCGGGCCTGGGCGCGCTGCGCGGCGGCGGAGATGCATGGCGGGTTCTCCGCCCTGCGCAACACCTGCAGCATGAGCTGCGGCATCAGGGTGAAGCTGCACGAGGTCTCGCCGGCGCTGGCGCAGGAAGTGGCGCGGCTCGACGAGCTGTGGTGCGAGGGGCTGGCGCGGTTCGGCGGGCCGTTCCTGGGCGGGGCGGCGTTCTCGGCGGTGGATGCGTTCTTCGCGCCGGTGGCGTTCCGGGTGCAGAGCTACGGGCTGGTGCTGAGCGCGCCGGCGTCTGCCTACATCCAGCTTCTGCTGGACCTGCCGGCGATGCGGGAATGGTATGACGCGGCGCTGCTGGAGACACAGCGCGAGCCCGGCCATGAGGCGGAGGCACTGGCGGCCGGCACGGTCATCGAGGACCTCAGGGCGCGGGCGTAAGCATCCGGCGCATCACCAGGGCATCGTCGCCATCGGCGTAGTAGCCGCGGCGGCGGCCGATCTCCTCGAACCCGTGCGCGGCATACAAGGCGCGGGCCGCTTCGTTGCGGGTGGCAACCTCCAGGAACAGCGTGCCGGCGCCAACGGCCTCGCACTGGCGGGTGGCTTCCTCCAGCAGGATGCGGGCGAGGCCCCGGCGGCGCTGTTCCGGCAGTACGGCGAGCGTCAGGATCTCCGCCTCGTCGGCGGCGATGCGGGCCATCACCAT
Organism: Asaia bogorensis; assembly: GCA_945888575.1. Taxonomy (GTDB): domain Bacteria; phylum Pseudomonadota; class Alphaproteobacteria; order Acetobacterales; family Acetobacteraceae; genus CAMDGX01. The sequence goes on from CAMDAM010000362.1 coordinate 1,250, forward strand.
GGCGCCGGCGGGATCGTAGAGCACGAACACGCCGGGCAGTTCGAGTTGCAGCACCATCGCATCGCGCCCCCAGCGCTGGCCCGGGGGAAAGGCGGCGTGGTGGATGGCGGCCAGGGCTTCGGCGTGGGCGGGGCCGGCACGCTCCATCATGGCACGGGCGCGGGGCGCAGGCCGCCGGCTGGGAGCTTGGCTTCGGGCGGATCGATGTAGAGCGGCTGGGCGGCCAAGGGCGGCAGCACGCCGGCCAGGCGCAGGGCACCCACGCGGGCCACGGCCACGGCATCGGGCAGGCGGGCATCGGTGAGCATCACATTCTCCCCGCGCGCGGCGAGGCGGCAGGCCACCTCCATCGCGGCATCGCCGGCCAGGGCGATGGGGCCTGGTGGGCGCGGCAGGGCATCCAGCGGCACCGGGGCGATGCTGCCGTCGCGGTCGAGGAAGACGCGGCCGCGGCGGCTGTCGATCGCCACCCACAGCGCGCGGCCGGGGGGCAGGGATAGGGTCGCGGCCAGGGCTTCCGCCACGCGCACGCCCACCACCGGCTTGCCGGCGGCCAGGGCGAGACCCTGGGCCAGTGCGATGGCGCTGCGCAGCCCGGCGAAGCTGCCTGGGCCGACCGTAACCGCAATACCGTCCAGCGCCGAGGCGGCGATGCCGCTGGCCGCCAGCGCGCGCTGGGCCATTGGCGCCAGCAGGGTGGGCTGGCCGCGCGCGCCCAGGGCGGCTTCGTGGGCCAGCACGGTGGATCCCTCCAGCACCGCCACGGAGCAGCGGGCCAGGGCGGCGTCGAGGGCGAGGATGCGCATGGCACCAACCTACCGAAGCCACAGGCCGGCCGGAAGGGCATGCGGATGTGCCCGGCAGTGGTCGCCATGTCGTGGCGGTTGTGCCGGCATCGCGGAATCTGCCACACATGGCCCATGGATCAGGCCATCTCGGAAATGGTCCCGCTGGCCGGCAGCCTGGCCCGGGTGGAATGGCGGCGCAGCGCGCGGGCGCGGCGCGTGAGCCTGCGCATCGATCCGCGCGACGGGGCGGTAGTGGTGACGCTGCCGCTGCGGGCCGGGCGCCCGGCCGGGATGGCGCTGCTGATGAATCATGCCGACTGGGTGGCGCAGCGCCTGGCCGCGCTGCCCGGCGCGGTGGCGTTCAAGGATGGGGCGCTGGTGCCGGTGGAAGGGGTGGAGCATCGCATCCGCCACATGCCGCCCGGCACGCTGGGCGGCCGGCGCGGCACGGCCTGGCTGGAAGAGGGCGAGCTGCGCGTGGCCGGCGACCCGGCCTTCCTGGAGCGGCGGGTGGGGGATTTCCTGCGCGCGGAGGCGCGGCGGCGGCTTTCGGTGCTGGTGGCGCAGAAGGTGGCGGCCTCTGGCCTGCGGCCGAGCCGGGTGACGGTGAAGGACACGCGCACGCGCTGGGGCAGCTGCGCCAGCAGCCGCGCGCTGGCCTTCTCCTGGCGGCTGGTGATGGCGCCACACTTCGTGCAGGACTACGTGGTGGCGCACGAAGTGGCGCATCTGGAGCACATGAACCACGGGCCGCGCTTCTGGGCGCTGGTGGATACCCTCACGCCCCATACGCGCACCGCGGTGGCCTGGCTGCGGGACGAGGGACCAAGGCTGATGCGGGTCGGGTCCTAAGGAAGTCTTCTTTTTCTCAAGAAGAACAACCGCTTCCTCGCTTCACCCCTGATGTACAACCAGATCCATCAGCTCGGCCGGCCCTTGCCAGCCGGGTTCATAGGGCTCGATCGCGCCGCGGGCGATGGCCTGCTCCAGGTGGTCCAGGAAGTGGGGCACGTCTTGCGGCAGGCCGGGCGGGAGTTGGAGCAGGCTGAAGCGCCACCAGGCGAGTGCGCGCAGCCGGGCGATGGTGGCTTCGTCGAAGCGCAGGTGCTGCAGGCGGGCGGGGGTGCCGGCCATCACGGCGTAGGGCGGCACGTCTGCCTCCACCACGGCGCGCGGGGCGATGATGGCGCCGTCGCCCACGGTGATGCCGGGGTGGAGGTAGGCGCCCTGCCCGATCCAGACATCGTGGCCGATGGTGGTGGCCTGGCGGGTAGCGGGTGGCTCGGCGGGGGGGCGGGGGTCGTGGCCCAGCAGGGTGGCCCAGCCATGCGGGTTGGGCGCGTGTGCCAGGGCCGAGGTGGTGGCCCAGCCTTGCGGCGGGGGCTCCCACCCTGTTTGCACGTCGGCGGCAAGGGAGCAGTAGCGGCCGATGGCGACATGGCGCAGGTGCCCGCCGGCGATGCTGGTGAAGGCGCCGATGCGGCAGGGCATGGTGGTGTCGATTTCGGCCTGAATCTCCACCGGGGCCTCCAGCGCGAATTCTGCGGTGAAGGTGGTGGGGCGGGTGAAGGCCAGGCCCAGGCCGAACCGGCGCAGCCGGGCGGGCGACGCTGGATCGAAGGGGATGCGCATGGCATGCTTCCTCGGCACGGGAGACGGGTGCGCGCAGCTTAGGCGCGGCGGCGCGCGCTGGAAATCGGTGCATTTCGGCAACCGACGCGGTTCCCGGAGGAGAGGGCGATGAACAGGGTTCGGGTGGCGCTGGAAGCAATCGGCCAGTTGCCGGACGGAGAGATCGCCATCGCCGAGGCGGCGCTGCAGCTGGCGCGGGTGGATGCGCCGCGGGCCGATGCCGAGGCGGCGCGCGCCCACCTGTCAGACCTGGCGCGCGCCGCGGTGGCGCTGGCCGGCACGGTGGATCGGGAGGATGTGCTGGGCCAGGCGATCGGGCTGGCGCGGCTGCTGGGCGAGACGCATGGCTATGCCGGCGACACGCAGAGCTACGACGACATGGCCAATGCCAACCTGATCCGCGTGACCGAGCGGCGGCGCGGGCTGCCGGTGGCGCTGGGGGTTTTGTGGCTGCATTGCATCCGCGCGGCGGGCTGGGATGGGCACGGGGTGGATTTTCCCGGGCATTTCCTGCTGGCCGTGGCGCATGACGGCGCGCAGATGGTGGTGGACGTGTTCAACGGCGGTGCCCCGGTGGATGCCCGGGCGCTGCGCCGGCTGATCAAGAATGTGGAGGGGCCGGAGGCGGAACTGCGCCCCGGCGCGCTGCGGCCGATGAGCCAGCGCGCGGTGCTGCTGCGGCTGCAGAACAACATCAAGCTGCGCCGGCTGCAGGCGGGCGACCTGGAAGGCGCCGTGGCCTGCACGGAGGACATGCTGCGCATCGCGCCGGACGAGGCGAGCCAGTGGCGCGAGGCGGCGGTCATGCACCAGCGCCTGGGCCGGCTGGCCGACGCGATGCGCTGCGGCGAGGCCTTCCTGCGCCTGGTGCCGGAAGGCGAGGCGGCGGACGGGATGCGCGCGGCACTGGCGGCCTTGCGGACGCAGCTAAACTAGAGCGGTAGCCGACCTGATAGGCGGTCGGCCACCGCTCTAGCTCTTTGTTTTAGCGAGCAACTTTAGCCCATCAGACGATTCCCTCTGTAGGGCTGTTGCTCTAGCGCGCCGGCACCTGCGGCAGGAAGCGTTCCACCGTCTGGCACACCACCCAATCCGGCTGCATGGCGCGGACGTACTCCTCGTCCAGCTCCGGCAGCCAGAGGAAGTGGAACTCGGTGAAGGCGCGGGCGAACCACCAGCTGATGGACCGTGGGGTGAGGCCGCGCTCGAAATAGGAATTGCCGAACACCACCACGCGCGCCCGGATCGGGGCCGCTGGATTGCGCCAGACGAGGCGTCGGCCGAGATGGCGGCCGGGATCGACCTCCTCCACCAGTTCCGGCGCGGGCCAGC
>CAMDAM010000363.1 GCA_945888575.1 Asaia bogorensis
AAATCCGCCTCACCCTCGTTGACCACTAGGACGTCGAGGCTGCTGAGCGCCGCTTCATCGAGTGGTGCGGCCGGAGCAAGGTTGAGCACGATACGGCATTCGGCCTTTCGAGCGCGGCGGATGAGTTCTTCCGTATCGGCGCGGGGGGCCTCCATCTGGAGTAGGACGGTCGTGCGCGGGCCCAGCAACGCGTCTTCGACCTGGGAGTGCAGGGCGCATAGATTGGCGCCACTCGCGACAGCAATCAGATTGCGGCCTTGAGCGTCGACACAAATGGCAGCGGTGCCGGTTGCGACGGCCGCGCTGGCGATGCGGCTGATGTCCATATCGGTGCTGCGCATCAGCCTTAGGGCATCTTCTGCGAGGGCATCCGATCCTACGGCGCCCGCGAAAATGACCCGTGCGCCATCGCGCGCCGCGGCAACGGCCTGGTTCGCGCCCTTGCCACCAGGTTCGATGGACATGTCTTGTCCCAGGACGGTCTCTCCCGCTGCCGGCAGATGCGGCAGGGAGAAGATCAGGTCAAGGTTGACCGATCCGAATACGACGATCATCCCCTGCTTCCTTAGGTTCGCCCGAGGGCTGTCATCATCTCGGCCCATTCGCGCTTGGACAGGCCGCTTTCGGCCTGAGCGATCACCGCACCCCCCAGCATACGTTTCAGAATGTCGACCATCTGGGCCGAGAATGTGACGGCGCCGAGCCGGTAGTCCGCAAAGGCCGCGTAGGTTTGGGGAACCCACGCTTTGACAACCGACAGCATGGCATCCGCATAGGCCCGGATCTCATACTGGGCGTGGGCATCGGCTCGCAACGATAGGAACTGCAGGAGATTGTGAAGATCCGCCTTCCAATACCATTGCGTGTAGGCGTTGAGTGTCAGGTTCATTCGGGCCAGTTCGCGGGCCAAGCCTTGGCGGCCTGGATCGGCCGGGCTGCCGTCCGCTTCCTCATTCAACATGAACATGTAGTGGTCGTAGTTGCGCATGGCATCGTCGCGCAGAAGGGTGAGCACCTCATGTGCCTCTTGGCCAGACAGTACGTCGCCACGCCCTTGCCTGTTGTTGGCGGATTGCGCAGCAAGGTGTTCCGGTGCGGGGATGTAAAATTCGCGATCCAGCACTGAATAGCGGGCAGAGTATTCGTTTACGTTTGCCATGCGGTGGCGGATCCACTGGCGGGCAATGAAAATGGGCAACTTGATGTGGAATTTTATTTCGCACATCTCGAAGGGAGTCGTGTGCCGGTGCCGCATCAGGTAGCGGATAAGGCCGGCGTCTTCCGAAACGCGGCGCGTGCCGCGCCCGTAGGACACCCGGGCCGCCTGAACCACGGCGGCATCGTCACCCATATAGTCGATCACGCGCACGAACCCATGATCGAGCACGGGCATGGCGGTGAAGAGCAGTTCCTCAAGCGCTGGGACGGTGGCGCGCCTGGTCGTCGCGTGCTGGGCACGCTGGGCCATGATCTCGCCCTGCTGATCGTCGGTCACAGGCATGCGTAGGGTCCCTTCCCAGCGGTAGCAGTCATCCCTATATTACCGATGCCGGCTTGCCGGCTATGGCGATAAACGGTGCGTGGAATAAGCGTTGTGGACCCGGGGGCAGTGCCCGGCGCCTCCACCAAGTTCCTGCCTTGGCAGGGGTGAGGGGGCGAAACAGGCTCGACACGCGTGGTAAAGACTCATCTTTTGCCCGGCATGGTTCCGCCGTTATCGGGCCGTATCACAAGTGCCAATGACAATCATGAGGCGCTCGCTGTCGCTGCATAAGCGATAAGCGCGGTTCGGGGGGCACCGGGCAACAGAAGCCCCCCACTTTTAACCGATGGTTGTCGGGGCAGTTCGGAAGGCGCATCCTGCTGCCTATGTCCTCCTACTGCGATTTCGCGACTGGCCATGCAGTTCACGATCATTATCACGCGACGGAGCATGGGTTCCCGTCTCGCGACGAGAGCGTGCTCTTCGAACGGCTGTGCCTGGAGATCATGCAGGCTGGGCTCTCTTGGGAGATTGTCCTGAAGCGGCGTGCTACCATGCGGATCGCATTCGACGGGTTCGATGTGGATCGGGTTTCAGCCTTTGGTCCCGCCGATGTAGCTAGATTGCTGGCTGATCCCGGCATTATCCGCAATCGGCTTAAGGTGGACGCAATCATCTCGAACGCCCGCGCCATACAAGGTCTTCGGCAAAGCCATGGGGGCTTTTTCGAGTGGCTCGACACGCACCACCCCTTGGAAAAGCCGGAGTGGGTGAAGCTCTTCCGTCGCACATTCCGCTTCACGGGCGGTGAGATTGTTGGTGAGTTCCTGATGAGCTTGGGTTGGCTGCCCGGAGCGCATGCTGCCGACTGTCCGGTCCACCAGCGCGTCATGGCATGCAATCCGCGTTGGTGCTCCCGATATATATCGCCAACATAGGCTTTTCGGCCGCCTGTCTTGGCGCTATGGGACACTGCGGCACCGCGAGGCGAGTGATGGAAGACGACCCCGACAGCACAGGGCAGGGCGCGCCTGAAAGCCTTTTGCCCTATGACGTATGGACTGAGGAGGCGATGCGCCGCGTCGCGGTCCAGGCACTCAAGCACGTCTCGGAAAATGGCCTGCCTGGTGAACACCATTTCTATCTGACGTTTCGGACCGATGACCCTGGCACTGTCGTCCCAGCGCGCCTGAAGGCCCAGTACCCGCAAGAGATGACGATCGTACTACAGCACCAGTTTTGGGATCTAGTCGTTGAGGAGGCTGATAAGCAGACGGGGGCGGGCCATGTCAGCATTGGGCTATCTTTCGGAGGTGTGCCGAGTACGCTGGTGATTCCTATCCTCGCGATAACAGCCTTCGCCGACCCGCACGTTCGCTTTGGTGTCCGGTTCAGGTATCAACCGCCGTCCGAACCTCAACCGGTGCCGCCTGACCCCGAGGGCACGCCTGAAGGACCACCAGCCGAGACGCCGCAAATCGTAAGCCTTGATGCATTTCGCCGCCGCACTCCGCCCCGCGACTCTTGATTCCAGCGAGAGAACCTGAATGAACGCCCTTCCGCCGCGGCCTACCAACTTCCTCTATACCCCCATGTTCCCTCTGGGACCTGATCCCACGCCATGGCGGAAACTCGACATCGCAGGCGTTTCCGTCAGTTCGTGCGACGGGCAGGCTGTTCTGCGGGTCAAGCCAGAGGCGCTCTCTGAACTGGCTTTCCAGGCGTTCCGCGATGTGTCGCATTTGTTGCGTCCAACTCACCTGGCAGGTCTGCGAGCCATCCTCGATGATCCTGAAGCCTCCGGAAACGACCGTTTTGTGGCGCTTGATCTTCTGAAGAATGCAAATATATCCGCCGGTGGCGTTCTGCCAATGTGCCAGGACACAGGAACAGCAATTGTTTTTGGGAAAAAAGGGCAGCGAGTTTGGGTCGAAGGAAATGAGGAGGAGGCAATTTCGTGGGGAGTGCATCGCACTTATACTGAGACGAATTTACGGTATTCGCAGATGGCTCCCCTCGATATGTTCCAGGAAGTGAATACGGGCAATAATTTGCCCGTGCAATTCGACATCATGGCTTCTGCCGGTGACTATCATGCCGATGAACTGCACCTGATGTTCGTGGCCAAGGGCGGCGGTTCCGCGAACAAGACGTTCCTGTTTCAGGAAACGCGCGCGATTCTGTCTCCCGAAAAGATCGTTAAGTTCCTTGAGACCAAGATGAAGACGCTGGGGACGTCTGCGTGCCCGCCCTACCATCTGGCGATCGTGATTGGTGGCACCTCGGCCGAAGCCACGCTGAAGACTGTTAAGCTGGCCTCCACCAAGTGGTTGGACGAATTGCCAACCCAGGGCAGCCAGGCTGGCCACGCCTTTCGTGACGTTGAAATGGAACAGAAGGTACTGGAGATCAGCCGGGGCATCGGCATCGGGGCACAGTTTGGAGGCAAATATTTCTGCCATGACGTGCGAGTGATCCGGCTGCCGCGGCATGGCGCGAGCCTGCCGGTCGGCATTGGCGTATCGTGTTCCGCTGATCGTCAGATCAAGGCCAAGATCACGCCGGAAGGCATTTTCCTGGAGCAACTGGAGACCGATCCCGGCAAGTATCTGCCCGAGGCTACTGACGATATTCTGGGCGGTGAGGTGGTTCCGATTGATCTGAACCGACCGATGGCCGAAATTCGTCATGAACTTGCTAAGCACCCTGTAAAGACCCGCTTGGCCCTAACGGGTACGATGGTTGTCGCCCGCGACATTGCGCATGCCAAATTGCAGGAGCGGATGGACCGCGGCGGTGGCCTGCCGGACTACATCAAGGATCATCCGGTGTATTATGCAGGCCCCGCCAAAACCCCTGATGGCATGGCCACCGGGAGTTTCGGACCAACGACCGCCGGCCGAATGGACAGCTATGTGGAGGCCTTCCAGGAGGGTGGTGGTAGTTTCGTGATGCTGGCGAAGGGTAACCGTAGCCGTGCCGTGCGCGATGCTTGCAAGAAGTATGGAGGCTTCTATCTAGGTAGCGTTGGCGGCCCAGCAGCGAGGCTGGCTCAGGACTGCATTCGAAAGGTAGAGGTGCTGGAGTTCCCCGAACTTGGCATGGAAGCGGTTTGGCGTATCGAGGTAGAGAACTTCCCAGCGTTCATCGTGATAGACGACAAAGGGAATGATTTCTACGAAGGTACCGAGTAGATGCGGTTTACCGTAGATCGGCTGGACCATATGGTGCTTTCGTGCCTTGATATGGAGGTGACGGCATCCTGGTATCAGCGGGTACTGGGAATGGAACGTGAGGAGTTTGGGCCACGTAATCGGACTGCACTTCGGTTCGGAGGGCAGAAAATCAATCTCGACCCAGTGACTCAGGAAGCTAGGCCGAATACCGCCGCCGCTCCTGTTCCCGGTTCCCAAAACCTTTGCTTCATCACGGCGATACGACCTGCCGATGTTGTGGAGCATCTGGGGCAATGTGGAGTGGCCATCGTAGAGGGGCCTGCAGC
>CAMDAM010000364.1 GCA_945888575.1 Asaia bogorensis
GAATCCTCCAGCCGCCCGATCCGCACCGCCACGTCCACCTGCTCCTCCAGCAGGTTCACCCGCCGGTCCGCCAGCGTCAGCTCCACGCCCAGCTCCGGATGGGCGGCCAGGAAACTCGCCACCGCCGGCGCCACATGCCGCGCCCCGAAGGTCACCGGCGCATTCACCCGCAGCACCCCGCGCGGCCGCCCGGTGAGCGTACTCGCCTCCTGCTCCGCCTCCTCCAGCGTCGCCAGCGCCAGCCGCGCCCGATCCAGATAGGCCAGCCCCGCCTCGGTCAGGCTCACCCGCCGCGTCGTCCGGTTGAGCAGCTTCACCCCCAGCCGCGCCTCCAGCTGCATCACCCGGTCGGAGGCAACAGTGCGCGAGATGCCCAATGCCGCCGCCGCCGCGGTGAAGCTGGCCAGCTCCGCCACCCGCACAAAGGTGGCGATCACATCAAGCCGGTCCATCAGTCGAAGAAACCCTTGTCCGCCTCGGCCAGATACTGCTGCGCCTTGCCGACATCGAACATCACGCCGAGCCCCGGCGCATCCGGCACCTCGATGAACCCATCCTTCACCTCCGGCACCCCCGTCAGGATCTCTGGCCACCAGGCCCCTCGTATCGCCGGCAGCTCGAAGGCGATATAGTTGTCCGGCAACGCCGCACACACCTGCACCAGCGCCGCCGTGCCCAGCAGCCCATCCGCGATTCCATGCGGCGCCATCATCACCCCGTGCAAGTCAGCGTATTCCGCCACCCACTTCAGCTCCGCCAACCCGCCGATGTCGCAGGGATCGGGCCCGATCACCCGCACCGCCTTCTTCTCAATCAGCTCGCGAAAATTCTGCCGCAGGTAGATCTGCTCGCCGGTATGCGTCGGCGTGGAAGTCGCCCGCGTCACTTCGGCATACAGATCCGCCCCGGCATGCGTGGAATAGTCGCCAGTGATCATGTCCTCCAGCCACACCAGGTTGAAGGGCTCCATCGCCCGCGCGAACCGGATCGCATCGGGCACCGTCATGCCGGGCCCGCAATCCAGCGCCAGCCCCACCTCGTCGCCCAGCACCGCCTTCATCGCCTTCACGCACTCCACCATGTGCGAAAGCCCGCGCTCCGTCAGCAGCCCGCGGTCGATCCAGGAATGGAACGGCGTCGTTCGGCTCTCCCCCATATGGAACCCCGGCACCGCATTGCGCATGCCGGAATGGAACCCGATGCCCTGCTTCACGAAGCTGAACCCATGCGGCGCCGCCTTCATATCCGCCACCGCCTTCGCGAAATCCTCCGGCTGGAAGCCCGGCATCGCGCCCCGCACCCCGCCATTGTACACCCGCACCCTGTCACGCACCTTGCCGCCCAGCAGCTTGTGCACCGGCACGCCGGCTGCCTTGCCGGCGATGTCCCACAGCGCGATCTCGATGGCGCTCACCGCCGCCCCCCACGGCTTGAACGCGCCGCGCGGCCGCAGCGGGATCATCGCCCGCTCCACCAGCGTTGGGTCCACGCCGATCAACGCCTCTCGCAGCATGGCGACATGCGCCTTGATGTAGGGCTTGGTGTATTCCACCGGCCCGAAGCCGCTCAGCCCGGCATCGGTGCAAACGCGAACAACGGGATTCTCGCCGATGATGGCGCAGCGGATATCGGTGATCTTCATGGGGCCAGTCGCTCCGGCGGCAGGGGCGCCCACTCTGCCACCACCGCCAAACCGTGCGAAGCACCGCCGGGAGCCGCTTCATGGCTGAGGCAAAGCGCCCGCGCGACCTCGGCCCGCTTCTCGTCCTGCTGGGCTATTTGCGCCCCTATGCCTGGCGCGTGCTCGCCGCCACGCTGGCGCTGCTGGTGGCCGCCTCCATGGTGCTCGGCCTCGGCCAGGGCCTGCGCCAGCTGATCGACCACGGCTTCGGCATGGGCTCGCCCATGGAGCTGGACCGTGCCGCGCTGCTGATGTTCGCCGTGGTGGCCATCCTCGCCGCCGCCACCTTCTGCCGCTTCTACCTGGTCTCCTGGCTCGGCGAGCGCGTCGCCGCCGACATCAGGCGCGACGTGTTCAACCGCGTCATCGCCCTCTCGCCCGAGTTCTTCGAAACCGCCCGCACCGGCGACATCCTCTCGCGCATGACGGCCGACGTCGCGGTGCTGCAGGCCCTCGTCGGCTCGGCCATCTCGCAATGGCTGCGCAACGCGCTGATGCTGGTGGGCGCGCTCGCCATGCTGGTGGTCACCAGCCCCAAACTGGCCGGCGTGGTGGTGCTGGTGGTGCCCATCGTGGTGGTGCCCGCCATCCTGTTCGGCCGCCGCGAACGCCGCCTGACGCGCACCGCGCAGGAACGCATCGCCGATCTCGGCGCCTATGCCGAGGAAGCGGTCGGCTTCCTGCGCACCGTCCAGGCCTTCACGCATGAGCCGATCGACCGAGCCCGCTTCTCCGAGCGCGTGGAGCAATCGGTGGCCGCCGCCCAGGCGCGCATCCGCACCCGCGCCCTGCTGATCCTGCAGGTGATCCTGCTCGGCTTCGGCGCCATCACCTTCAGCCTCTGGGTCGGTGGCCACGACGTGCTCGCCGGCCGCATCACCGGCGGCGACCTCTCCGCCTTCGTGTTCTACGCCGTGCTGCTGGCCAACTCCGGCGCCACAATGAGCGAGATCTGGGGCGAGGTGCAGCGCTCCGCCGCCGCCGCCGAGCGCATCGTGGAATTGCTCCGCGCCCGCCCCAGCATCGCCGCCCCCGCAAACCCGCTGCCCTTCCCAGCACCTGCCCGGGGCAGCATCGCCTTCACGGACGTCACCTTCCGCTACCCCGCCCGGCCCGATACCTCGGCGCTGGAGGGCTTCTCCCTCACCGTCGCCCCCGGCGAGATGGTCGCCCTGGTCGGCCCCTCCGGTGCCGGCAAGACTACCGTGCTGCAACTGCTGCTGCGCTTTTACGACCCGCAATCGGGCACCATTCGCATCGACGGGGTGGAGATCGCCCGTGCCGACCCCGCCGCCCTGCGCGCCCGCATTGGCCTGGTCTCACAAGACCCGGTGATCTTCAGCACCAATGCGCGCGAGAACATTCGCTACGGCCGCCCCGATGCCAGCGATGCCGAGGTGCGCGCCGCCGCCCACGCCGCCGCCGCCGATTTCCTCGACGCGTTGCCGCGGGGCTTCGATACCTTCCTGGGCGAGAAGGGCGTGCGCCTCTCCGGCGGGCAGCGCCAGCGCATCGCCATCGCGCGGGCCATCCTGCGCGACCCCGCGATCCTGCTGCTGGACGAAGCCACCAGCGCGCTGGATGCGGAGGCGGAGCAGGCGGTGCAGCACGCGCTCGCCGTGCTCGCCACCGGCCGCACCACGCTGGTGGTCGCGCACCGCCTGGCCACCGTCCGCCGCGCCGACCGCATCGTGGTGATCGAGGCCGGGCGGATCGTTGCCACGGGCACGCACGACCAGCTTGTCGCCCAGGGCGGCCTCTATGCGCGGCTCGCCGCCCTGCAATTCTCCGCCTAGCTTGCGCCCGCAACCCACCTGCCGTGAACTGCGGGAACCGTCGAGGAGGAATGGCCCATGAAGGGTGTTGTCGTCTGCCCGCAGCCCCGCGCCGCCGATGTGGGGGCCGCCATCCTGGCCAAGGGTGGCACCGCCTTCGATGCGGCGGTGGCCACCGCCTTCAGCCAGATGGTGAACGACCCCTTCATGTGCGGCATGGGCGGCATGGGCACGCTGCAGGTGTTCCGCGCCGCCGACGGCAAGCACGAGATGATCGACTTCCACACCCGCGGCGGCAGCAAGGTCACGCCCAGCATGTGGGCCGCCGACCAGACCGGGCGCAGCGAGATCAGCGGCTATTCCTTCTTCGCCGACAACCGCTCCGAGCTTGGCTACACCGCCGTCATGATCCCGGGCACCGTCCGCGGCTTCCATGAGTTCCACGCCCGCTACTGCACGATGGACTGGGCGGACCTGCTGGCCCCCGCCATCGCCCAGGCCCGCGCCGGTGTGACGGTGACGCCGTTCTACAGCGGCTTCCTTTCCGGCACGCCCATGGCCGGCGTGCCCAACGGCCACACCCGCATCAGCCGCACGCCGGAATCCGCGCGCATCTTCCTCAACGCCCAGGGCAAGGTCCACGCCGTCGGCGAGACGCTGGTGCTGAGCGACATGGCCGACACGATGGAGCGTGTGGCCCGCGGCGGGGCGGATGAATACTACACCGGCGCGCTCGGCCAGCAGATCGCCGCCGACTTCGCGGCCAACGGCGCCTTCATCACGGCGGACGACCTCCGGACCTACAAGGTCCGCCAGGGCATGCCGGTGATCGGCAGCTATCGCGGCTTCGAGGTCGCCTCCAACCCGCCGCCCGGCTCTGGCGCCGTGCTGATCGAGATCCTGAACATCCTCGAGAATTTCGACCTCGGCCGCCATCCGCCCGGCGGGGTGGAGCACATGGACCTGCTCGCCCGGGCGCTCGCCGCCGCCCATGTCGATCGCGAGGCCTGGCTCGCCGACCCCGAGTTCGTGGATGTGCCGGTGGAGACCATGATCTCCAAGGACCGTGCCGCACACTGGGCCGGCGAGATCCGCAAGGGCTGGCTGCCCGGCCACCGCCAGGGTTCGCCGCCCTCCTGCACCACGCATCTCTCGGTGATGGATGCCGCGGGCAATGCCGTCTCGGTGACCCATACGCTCGGCACCGGCGCGGGCGTGGTCACGCCCGGGCTCGGCTTCCAGTGGAACAACGCGATGAAGCTGTTCGACCCGCAGCCCGGCCGCGCCAATTCCATGGCGCCGGGCAAGGCACGCACCACCGGCATGGTGCCGACCATGCTGCTGAAGGACGGCAAGCCGGTGCTGGTGGTGGGCGCCCCGGGCGGCTCCGTGATCATCACCGCCGTGCTCACCACCATCCTCAACATCGTCGATTTCGGCATGACGGCGGCCGAGGCCGTGGCCTTCCCGCGCATCCACTGCGAGGCCGGGCCGGTGTTTGCCGAGGCGCGCGTGCAGCAGAGCGT
>CAMDAM010000365.1 GCA_945888575.1 Asaia bogorensis
CCACACCGCCGAAGCCGACGGTAGCGCCGGCGAGGGCACCTACTTCCACACCGCCGAAGCCGACGGCAGCGCCGGTGAGGGCACCTACTTCCACACCGCCGAAGCCGACGGCAGCGCCGGTGAGGGCACCTACTTCCACACCGCCGAAGCCGATGGCAGCGCCGGTGAGGGCACCTTCTTTCACACCGCCTGATCCCTCTCCGTCGGACACCCGCACGCAGCAGGCTGGCCCCGCCAGCCTGCTGCCGTCGCCTTCAGGATTGCGCATGCTCGCCACCCTCTCCCTCGCCCTGCTGGCACTTGTGGCTGCCCTGGCCGGCGTCGCCGCCGCCAACACCCCCAGCCCCAGCCACCGCGCCACCACCCGCGCCTGCCCCACCCTCGGCACCTAGCCACCCCCGGTTGACGCCATCCGCATCCCGGCTAGCCTCCGCGCCAACCACGGAGGCTCCCATGACCGACCAGATGCGCGACACCATCGCCGCCTACCACCCCGAACTCACCGCCATCCGGCGGGACATTCACGCCCACCCCGAGATGGGGCTGGAGGAAGTCCGCACCGCCGCCCTCGTCGCCGCCAAGCTGCGCGAATGGGGGATCACCACGGTGGAAAACGTCGGCAAGACCGGCGTTGTCGGCACCATCCGCGGCAAGCTTCCGGGCCAGCGCAGCATCGGCCTGCGCGCGGACATGGACGCACTCGCCATCCCGGAGGCCACCGGCCTGCCCTACGCCTCCACCCACGAGGGCGTCATGCACGCCTGCGGGCATGACGGCCACACCACCATGCTGCTCGGCGCCGCCCGCTACCTGGCCGAGCACCGCGATTTCGCCGGCACCGTGCAGCTGATCTTCCAGCCTGCCGAGGAAGGCCGCGGCGGCGCCGTGGCGATGCTGGACGACGGGTTGTTCGAGCGCTTCCCGTGCGATGCCGTCTACGGCATGCACACCATGCCCGGCCTGCCCGTCGGCCAGTTCGCCCTGCGCAAGGGCCCGCTGCTCGCCGCCTCCGGCCGCTGGAACGTGGTCTTCAAGGGCACCGGCGGCCATGGCGGCGCCACCCCCCATCTCTCCACCGACGTCACCATCGTGCTTGCCCAGTACATCCAGGCGATCCAGACCATCGTCAGCCGCAACGTCGCCCCGCTCGAGTCCGCCGTGGTCTCGGTCGGCTCCATCCACGGCGGCTCCAACCAGTCCTCCAACGTGATGCCCGCCGAAATCGAGATCACCGGCACCATGCGCTGCTTCAACGGCAAGGTGCAGGCGATCATCGACAGCAAGATGGAAAGCCTCGCCCACGCGCTCGCCGCCGCCAATGGCTGCACCGCGGAAGTGAAGCTGAAATGGGGCACCACCGCCCTGGTGAACCACGACGAGAACACCGAAACCGCCATCGCCGCCGCCAGCGCCATCGTCGGTGCCGGCGCCGTGCAGTCCAACACGCCCCCCATCACCGGCGGCGAGGATTTCTGCTTCATGCTGGAAAAGAAGCCCGGCGCCTTCATCTTCGTCGGCAACGGCATCGCCGAAAACGGCAAGACCCCGGGCCTGCACACGCCCCTGTTCAACTTCAACGACGAAACCACCCCCATCGGCGTTGCCTACTGGGTGGAGCTGGTGAAGCAGGAACTGAACCTGAAGGCGTAGGCCAGGCAAGAAAACCGCCAAGGCGCCAAGACCGCCCAGAGGAACGCCAAGACACCCGCTCCCTTCTTGGCGCCCTCTTGGCGTCCTTGGCGCCTTGGCGGTTCCTCTTTCTTCGCCCAGGCGCCCAAAACGAAAAAGGCCCGCTCCCCTTCCAGGGAGCGGGCCTTTCCATAAGCCAGGCCGATCAGCGCGAGTAGAACTCGACGACCAGGTTCGGCTCCATCTGCACGGGATACGGCACGTCCGACAGCTTCGGCGCGCGGGTGAAGCGGCCCTTCATGGCGCGGTGATCCACCTCGATATACTCGGGCACATCGCGCTCGGCGCTCTGCACGCTGTCCAGCACCATCGCCAGCTGCTTGGACTTCTCCTTCAGCTCGATGATGTCGTTGTCCTTCACCTGGTACGAAGGAATGTTCAGGCGCTTGCCGTTCACCAGCACATGGCCATGGTTCACGAACTGGCGCGAGGCGAACGGGGTGATGGCGAACTTCATGCGGTAGATCACCGCATCCAGCCGGCGCTCCAGCAGCTCGATCAGGTTCTCCGAAGTGTCGCCCTTGCGGCGCACGGCCTCGAAGTAATACTTGCGGAACTGCTTCTCGCTGATGTTGCCGTAATAGCCCTTCAGCTTCTGCTTCGCCATCAGCTGCACGCCGAAATCGGTCGGCTTGCCCTTGCGGCGCTGCCCGTGCTGGCCGGGGCCGTAATCGCGCTTGCTCAGCGGAGACTTGGGACGGCCCCACAGGTTCACGCCCAACCGGCGGTTGATCTTGTACTTGCTTTCGGCGCGCTTGGTCATGCGCTACCCTTCCATTCTTACAGGCGCCGCCCTGCCCTTATGAGCATGTATGCGGCTTGTTGCACCGGTAGGCCTGATGCCAAAACGGCAAAAGACGGGCGCAGCCCCCGAAGGACCGTCCACGTTCCCGGCAATGCCCGGGCGTATACGGGGGCGCCCCCTCGGAGTCAAACCACCGCGCGGCACATGAGCCAAGTCTCACCACGGAGCCACGGAGCGCACGGAGAAGGCACGGAGAGGATGCGGCACCTCTGTGCCTTCTCCGTGTGCTCCGCGCCTCTGTGGTGAACCCTTTTCCTCACCACCGCCCGGCGCTTGCCAAGCGGCCCGTCGCACCCTACCTCCGCCGCATGGTCAACCGCACCGACATCATCTGGCTCGGCCTCTCCGCCGCCGTCGCCGGCTCCATCACCGGCGGCCTCCTGCTCGGCATCGGCCTCGGCCTCGCCGTCAACGGCGCCCATATCGGCTGGCTCCTCATCCTCCCCGCCGCTCCGTTGAGCGGCGGGATAGGATGGTTGCTGGCCCGGCGGCTGGCGAAGCAGCTCCCCGCCTAACCCATCTTCTTGTTGTACGGCGCATAAGGCGGAAACGCCCCAATCGCCGTCATATCCACCTCAACCAAGGTCGGCCCCGGCACCGCCAACGCCTGCGCCACGGTGGCACCAAACTTGTCCCCGTCCGTCACCTTGAACGAAGGCACCCCCGCCAGCGCCGCCAATTGCTGCAGGTCGGGCGTCAGCAGATCGCCATAGAACCGCCGCCCGCCATACAGCGAATCCTGGATGTGCTTGATCACGCCGTAGCCGCGGTCGTTCATCACCACCATCACCAGGTCCGGCCGCTCCTGCGCCGCCGTCCACAGCTCCGTCATGTTCAGGAAGAACCCGCCGTCGCCAGACATCATCACCGTCTTGCGCCCATTGCCCCCCAGCGCGGCGCCAATGCCCAGGTGCAAGCCAACCCCGATCCCCGCCCCGATCGGATAGATGTTCGTCTTCGGGTCCAGAATCGGGAACACCCGGTTCCCCCAGGTGGAGTTGTTCAGCGTGATATCGCGCACGAACACCGCATCCGCCGGCATCACCGCCCGCAGCTGGTCGGCAAACGTGGCATACGGCCCCAGCGTCGCCTTGAACGCCGCCTGCGCCGCCGCCTTCATCGCCGTGAACTCTTCGCGGTATCCTGCCCCGGCCGACCACTTCCCCTTCAGCCGCGAAGCCAGCCCACTTAGCGTCGCCGCGGAATCCCCCACCATGAACCAGGCGCTGGGATAGGTCCGCCCATTGGCCTCTGGGTCGATATCCACCTGGATCAGGTTCGCCGGCAGCTTCACCGAGAACTCGCTCGTCTCATGCCCGCGCAGCCGCGAGCCCACCACCAGCATCAAATCGCACTGGTCGTAGAACGTCTGCACCTCCGGCGCCCCGTTGCCGTTCAGCCCGCCGATGTTCATCGGATGGTCCTCCGGCACCGTCCCGCGCCCGTTCCAGGACGAAACCGCCCCGAAGCCGAGATCCAGCAGCGCCAGCGCCCCGTCCCGCGCGCCCTTCGCCCCGTTGCCCAGCCACAGCATCGGCCGCTTGGCCTTGGCCACCCGCTCCGCCAGCTCATCCAGATCCGCCGCATCCGGCGCGATCGGCAGCCCAACCGGCAGATGGAACCGGTCGAACAACGCCGGCCGTTCGATCGGGGTGCGCTGGATGTCGATCGGCACTTCCACCGTCACCGGCCCGCGCGGCGGAGTCAGTGCCAGCGACGCTGCCTTCATCAGCGTGCCGAGCGCCTGCTGCGCGCTGCGCACCCGGAACGCCGCCTTGCCGGAGGCCGCCATCGTGCCCAGCTGGTCCTTCACGTCGTGCACCGAGCCGGTGCCCCGATCCACGAACTTCGTCGGCGTCTGCCCGGTGATATGCAGCACCGCGGAACCCGCGAACTCCGCCTCCACCAGCCCCGCCACCGCATTGGCCGACCCAGGCCCGGTGGAGGTGATCACCACCCCAAGCGAATCCGTCGCCCGCGCATAGCCATCGGCCATGTGCGAGGCCCCCAGCTCACCGCGCGTCATCACGAAGCGGATCGCATTGCGCCGCCCGATCCCGTCCAGCGTTGGGATATTGTGCACCGAAACAATCCCGAACGCCGTCGTCACCCCGCAGAGCGACAGGAACTCGGCCACCAGGTCACCGACATTGTAGCTGGACGACATTGCGCGTCTCCTCCCGAACGCCGCGATACTCGCCACATTCCGCCGCCGCGGCAATCCGCCCGCCGCATGGTATCCTTCCATCGCATTGCAGGACCCGCCCATGCCGCCCGCCTTCCCACCCCGCCCCGCCAGCTACGACCGCAAGGTGGGCCTCGTGCTTCAGGGCGGCGGCGCGCTCGGCAGCTACCAGGCCGGCGTCTATGAAATCCTCGCCGGATCGGACTACCAGCCGGATTGGATCGCCGGCATCTCCATCGGCGCCATCAACGCCGCCATCATCGCCGGCAACGCGCCCGAACATCGCGTGGA
>CAMDAM010000366.1 GCA_945888575.1 Asaia bogorensis
GATCTTATGCTGCCCGGCTTCGGCCATCGACTAGGCTGCCTGCGCCGCGAGCTTCTGGGCCTTGGCGACTGCTTCCTCGATGGTGCCGACCATATAGAAGGCGGCCTCCGGCAGATGGTCGTATTCGCCGGCGCAGATGCCCTTGAAGCCCTTGATGGTGTCTTCGAGGCTGACGAAGACGCCCGGCGAGCCGGTGAACACCTCGGCGACGTGGAACGGCTGGCTGAGGAAACGCTGGATCTTACGGGCGCGGGCGACCGTCAGCTTGTCTTCTTCCGACAGTTCGTCCATGCCCAGGATCGCGATGATGTCCTGCAGCGACTTGTAGGTCTGCAGCACGCGCTGCACTTCGCGGGCGGTGGTGTAGTGC
Source organism: Asaia bogorensis (assembly GCA_945888575.1). Classification (GTDB taxonomy): domain Bacteria; phylum Pseudomonadota; class Alphaproteobacteria; order Acetobacterales; family Acetobacteraceae; genus CAMDGX01. The sequence goes on from CAMDAM010000366.1 coordinate 371, forward strand.
TCATCACCCACGATGCGCGGGTCGAGCGAGCGCGAGGTCGAGTCCAGCGGGTCCACGGCCGGGTAGATGCCAAGCTCGGCGATCGAGCGCGACAGCACGGTCGTGGCGTCAAGGTGGGCGAAGGAGGTGGCAGGCGCGGGGTCGGTCAAGTCGTCGGCCGGCACGTAGATGGCCTGCACCGAGGTGATCGAGCCCTTGTTGGTGGAGGTGATGCGCTCCTGCAGGGCGCCCATGTCGGTGGCCAGCGTCGGCTGGTAGCCCACCGCGGAGGGGATGCGGCCCAGCAGCGCAGACACTTCGGCGCCGGCCTGGGTGAAGCGGAAGATGTTGTCCACGAAGAACAGCACGTCCTGGCCTTCTTCGTCGCGGAAGTATTCGGCCAGCGTCAGGCCCGACAGCGCCACGCGGGCACGGGCACCCGGCGGCTCATTCATCTGGCCATAGACCAGCGCCACCTTGGAGCCATCGGTGTTACCGTCGCCGAGCTTGATCACGCCGGCGTCGCACATCTCGTGGTAAAGGTCGTTGCCCTCGCGAGTGCGCTCACCCACGCCGGCGAACACGGACACGCCGCCATGCGCCTTGGCGATGTTGTTGATCAGCTCCTGGATGAGCACGGTCTTGCCCACGCCGGCGCCGCCGAACAGGCCGACCTTGCCGCCCTTCAGGTACGGGGCGAGCAGGTCCACCACCTTGATGCCGGTGACGAGGATTTCGGCCGAGGCGGCCTGTTCCTCGAAGGTCGGCGCGCTGCGGTGGATCGGCATGCGGGTGGCGGTGACCACCGGACCACGCTCGTCGATCGGCTCGCCGATCACGTTCAGGATGCGGCCGAGCGTGCCCGGGCCGACCGGCACCGAGATCGGCGCGCCGGTGTCGACCACTTCCTGGCCGCGAACCATGCCGTCGGTGCTGTCCATGGCGATGCAGCGCACGGTGCGCTCGCCGAGTTCCTGGGCCACTTCGAGCACCGTGGTGGTGTCGGCGGACTTGGTGATCAGCGCGCTCATGATGAACGGCAGCTCGCCGTCGAACTGCACGTCGACGACGGCGCCCAGGACCTGCGTGATACGCCCGACCTTGTTGCTGGCCATGTTGAGAATGACTCCTGCTTGCTGACGATCGGGGATCAGACGGCTTCGGCGCCGGAGATGATCTCGATCAGCTCCTTGGTGATGTTCGCCTGACGGGCGCGGTTGTAGTTCAGCGTCAGACGCTTGATCATGTCGCCCGCATTGCGCGTGGCGTTGTCCATCGAGGTCATCTGCGCGCCGTAGAAGCCGGCGGAATTCTCCAGCAGGGCGCGGTAGATCTGGATGGCGAGGTTCTGCGGCAGCAGCTTCGCCAGGATCACTTCCTGGTCGGGCTCATCCGGGTCGCCGGCCTCGTATTCGTAGATGGCGCCACCGGCAGAGGCAGAGCCTTCCGCGGGCAGCGGGGCCGGGATCAGCCGCATTTCGGTCGGGATCTGGGAGATGACCGACTGGAAGCGGTTGTAGACCACGGTGCAGACATCGAACGCGCCATCATCCAGCAGCTGGGTGATGCGGGTGGCGATTTCCTGCGCCTCGGCAAAGCCGATGGTCTTCTTGCCGGCGAAGGAGATGTCACCGATCAGGCGGCTGCCGATTTCGCGGCGCAGATAGTCGCGCCCCTTGCGGCCGACCGCCAGGATCTTGACGGTCTTGCCTTCGGATTCGAGCTTGCGCGCGAGGTTGCGGGTGAGGCGGCCGACGTTGCTGTTGAACGCGCCGGCCAGGCCACGCTCGCCGGTGACGGGCACCAGGAGGTGGACCTTGTCCCCGCCGGTGCCGGCCAGCAGCTTGGGCGCCGTGGGCGAACCCGCCACCGACGCACCCAGGGAGGCGAGCATCCGCTCCATGCGCTGGGCATAGGGGCGGGCCGCTTCGGCCTGGGTCTGTGCACGCCGCAGCTTGGACGCCGCGACCATCTTCATGGCCGAGGTGATCTTCTGCGTCGACTTCACGCTGGTGATGCGGACCCGCAGGTCCTTCAAGGTCGCCATGGCGCGATGCTACCGGATCAGGCGAACGACTTGGTGAAGCCGTCCAGGAACGCGATGAGCTTCTTCTCGGTGTCCGGCTTGATCTCACGATCAGCGCGGATCGAGTCGATGATGGCCGGCTCGCGCGACTTGAGGTCGGAGAGCAGCTGGCTTTCGAAGCGGCCCACCTTGCCCACGTCGATCTTGTCGAGATAGCCGCGCACACCGGCGAACAGGCCCACCACCTGCTCCTCCACCGGCACCGGCTTGAACTGGGGCTGCTTCAGCAGCTCCGTCAGGCGGGCGCCACGGGCCAGCAGCTGTTGGGTGGAGGCGTCGAGGTCGGAAGCGAACTGCGCGAAGGCGGCCATCTCGCGATACTGCGCGAGTTCCAGCTTGATGCGCCCGGCGACCTGCTTCATGGCCTTGATCTGCGCCGCGGAGCCCACGCGGGACACCGAGATGCCGACGTTCACGGCCGGGCGGATGCCCTTGAAGAACAGCTCGGTCTCCAGGAAGATCTGGCCGTCGGTGATGGAAATCACGTTGGTCGGGATGTAGGCCGAGACGTCGCCGGCCTGCGTCTCGATGACCGGCAGCGCGGTGAGCGAACCGGCACCCAGGCTGTCGTTCATCTTCGCGGCGCGTTCCAGCAGGCGCGAGTGCAGGTAGAACACGTCGCCCGGATAGGCCTCGCGGCCCGGCGGACGGCGCAGCAGCAGGGACATCTGGCGGTAGGCGACGGCCTGCTTGGACAGATCGTCGTAGAAGATGACCGCGTGCATGGCGTTGTCGCGGAAATACTCGCCCATGGTGCAGCCGGTGTACGGCGCCAGGAACTGCATCGGCGCCGGGTCGGAGGCGGTGGCGGCGACCACGATGGAGTATTCCATCGCGCCGTTCTCTTCCAGCGTGCGGACGAGCTGGGCGACCGTGGAGCGCTTCTGGCCGATCGCGACGTAGATGCAGAAGAGCTTCTTGGTGTCGTCGCTGCCGCCGTTGCTGCCCTTCTGGTTCAGGATGGTGTCGATGATCACGGCCGTCTTGCCGGTCTGGCGGTCGCCGATGACCAGTTCGCGCTGGCCGCGGCCGATCGGGATCAGGGCGTCGATCGCCTTGATGCCGGTCTGCATCGGCTCGTGCACGGACTTGCGCGGGATGATGCCGGGGGCCTTCACCTCGACCAGGCGACGCTCGCCCTCGATCGGGCCCTTGCCGTCGATCGGGTTGCCGAGACCGTCGACCACGCGGCCGAGCAGGTTCTTGCCGACGGGAACGTCCACGATGCGGCCGGTGCGGGAAACGGTGTCGCCCTCGCGGATCGCACGGTCGTCGCCGAAGATCACGACGCCGACATTGTCGGTTTCGAGGTTGAGCGCCATGCCGGTGAGGCCGGCGGACGGGAAGCTGACGAGCTCGCCGGCCATCACGTTCTGCAGACCGAAGATGCGGGCAATGCCGTCACCCACGCTCAGAACCTGGCCAGTCTCGGAAACGTCGGCCTCGGTATCAAAAGAAGCGATTTGCTTCTTGAGGATCTCCGAGATCTCGGCGGGACGGATCTCCATATCAGGCGGCTCCCTTCATGGCGTACTGCAGGCGCTGCAGCCGGGACTTGAGGCTAGAGTCGAACAACCGCGCGCCGATGCGCACGACCAGCCCGCCGAGCAGGCTTGGGTCGACCTTCTTGACGATGTTCACGTTGCCGTAGCCCGCTTCGATCAGGCGGGCGCGGAGCTGCTGCTCCTGCACGTCTGTCAGCGGGTGGGCGGTCTCCACCTGGGCCACCACCACGCCGCGCTTGGCGGCGACGAGGGCGGCGAAGGCGGCGATGATGTTCTGCAGGGCGGAGAGGCGGCGGTTGGAGGCCACCACGCCCACGAAATCCAGCACGGTCTTGCCGAAGCCCTGCGATTCCAGGGCGGCGCGGATCGCCTTGCCGGCGCTGTTCACGTCGATCAGCGGGGAGCGCACGAGGCGCTTCAGGTCGGCGCTGTCGGCGATCAGCCGGCCGAGCGCATCCATCTGCTCCACCACTTCGTCCAGCTGGTGCTGGTCGGCGGCGTGGGCATAGAGCGCGGCCGCATAGCGGTCCGGCAGGCCGCCACTGGTCGAGATCGTGTTGCTGGCTGAGGTTTGCGCCGACGCCAAGGGCCCGGTCCCGTCTGTTGGGCCGCGCCGGGAGGCTCCCGTGGCGGCCGGTGGAGAAATCAGGTCGGAGAGTCCGGCCTGTCGGCAAGGACCGCCGGCAGAACCGGCGGAAGTCACAACATCAGTGGCGGCGCCGACCGGCAGCCGACGTCGCGAACAACACTGATGCAGCGCGCTCTATCATGGGGTGCCGGGCCCTGCAACATACCGCCGTGCAAGATTCGCCCGAACCCGGCGCCCAAATCGACGCGAGGCCTAGGCGGCCTGGCGCCGGACCGCGCCGGTGATCTCCTGGCGCAGGGTGACGGAGACCACGCCGACCATCTGGCGCAGGTTTCCCTCCACCACATGCACCATCTCCGCCGGCATGCGGTCCATGGCGATTTCCACCCG
>CAMDAM010000367.1 GCA_945888575.1 Asaia bogorensis
ACCCTCGCCCCCGCCAGCGCACAGACCGCGCTGAAGGGCGACCGCCCGATGCGCATCGCCCTGCTGGCGGATTTCGTGAACTACGATCCGCACCAGTTCTCGTCGCAGAACGCGATCATCATGCGCAACCTGTACGACACGCTGATCGACTACGACGATGCCGGCCGCCCGATGCCCGCCCTGGCCGAGACCTTCACCATCGCGCCCGACAACATGTCGGTCACCGTCGTGCTGCGCCAGGGCGTCACCTTCCACAGCGGCGCCGCCCTCACCAGCGCCGATCTCGATGCCACGCTCAAGAAGGCCGCCGACCCCAAGACCGGCAAGAACGTCTTCCCCACCATGTCCCCAGTCCAGGACTGGACGGTGGTGGACAACAAGACCGTGCGCCTCAACTTCAAGCAGAAGGTGCCAGACCGGCAGATCACCGACCTGCTGCAGTTCATGTTCGTGATCGCGAAGGACACGACCGACAGCGCCGAGACCAAGGTGAACGGCACCGGCCCGTTCACGGTGGCCGAACGCGTGCTGGGCCAGCGCCTGCGCCTGGTCGCCAACCCGAAATACTGGCGCGCCAACCAGCCCATCCTGAAGGAGGTGGTGTTCACCATCTTCTCCGACAACGAAAGTGCCGCGGCCGCCATCGAATCCAAGGCGGTGGACATGGTCTTCGGCGGCGGTGGCCGCCAGGCGGTTCGCCTGCGCAATGCCGGCTTCCAGCTGCACCAGGGCCACGGCCAACTGGTGCAGGTGTTCCGCATCAACACCACCAAGCCGCCCTTCGACAACGCGAAGTTCCGCCAGGCCTTCAACTACCTGATCGACCGCGCCGCCATCCTGCGCGTCGGCTATGCCGGCCTCGGCGAGGTCACCGCCCTGCCCTGGGCACCCGCCAACCCGGCCGCCGACCGTGGCTACGACCGCACCTACGCCTTCGACATCGCCAAGGGCCAGGCGCTGCTGAAGGAATCCGGCTTGACTGCCGCGCAGATGAGCGACTGGAAGATGCTGGTGAACGGCGGCGACCAGGACAGCGTGGCGATCAGCCAGGTGGTGCAGAACAGCCTCAAGCGCGCGGGCATCGACGTGCAGCTGGAGCTGAAGCAGGGCTCCGAATACGTGGATGCGCTGCTGGGCGGCAAGTTCAACGGCACTTTCGGCGGCGTGGGCAACGTGCAGAAATTTCCCACCCGCATCACCACCAACTCGATCTACCGCATCGCGGGCAACCCCGTGCTGGGCAACCCGAACCCGCACAAGGACTACGTGGCCGCGATCGAGCGCGTGAACACCGCCTTCGGCACCGCCGACATCAAGGCCGCCTACGACGCGCTGAACAAGGCGATGGTGGAGGCGAGCTTCGGCATCGCCACCAACACGTTCGACGTGTTCCTCACCGTGGCCGCCACCAATGTCGGCGGCTTCGTGAAGGACGCGGACAGCCTGCTGGTGCTGCGCACCATCGGCTTCAAGTCCTGACCATGCCCGGCGGCGGCCCCAGCTCGCCGCCGGTTCTCTCCGTCCGCAACCTGTCGGTGACCTTCACCGGCAGCGGGCGGGACGTGCCGGCGGTGCGCGACATCGGGTTCGACGTGCATGCCGGCGAGGTGCTGGGCATCGTCGGCGAATCCGGCTCGGGCAAGTCCGTCACCTCGCTGGCCATCACCGGCCTGCTGCCGCCCACCGCCCGCGTGTCCGGCACCATCCGCGTGGGCGAAGTGGAGGTCACCACCGCCGATGCCGAAACCCTGCGCCGCATGCGCGGCCGGGAGGTCGGCATGATCTTCCAGGACCCCACCACCACGCTGAACCCGGTGCTGCCGATCGGCCGCCAGGTGATCGAGGGTCAGGTCTCGCACGGCTTCGTCTCCCAGGCCGAAGCCCCCACCCGCGCCGCCGCCCTGCTGCGCGAGGTCGATATCCCCGACCCCGCCACCCGCATCGGCCAATACCCGCACCAGTTCTCCGGCGGCATGCGCCAGCGGGCGGTGATTGCCATGGCCATGGCTGGCGAGAAGCGCCTGATCATCGCCGACGAACCGACCACCGCGCTTGATGTCACCGTGCAGGCCCAGGTGCTGGCCGTGCTGGCCAAGCGCCAGGCCGAGACGGGGGCCGCCGTGATCCTCATCACCCACGACCTCGGCGTGGTCGCCGAAACCGCCGACCGCGTGGCGGTGATGTATGGCGGCCGCATTGTGGAAACCGGCACGGTGCGGGAGATCTTCGCCGCCCCGCGCCACCCCTACACCGTCGGCCTGCTGCAATCCCTGCCGAGACTGGATGTGGTGGCGGATCGCCTGGTGCCCATCCCCGGCCAGCCGCCCACGCCGGCGCGCCTGCCGCCCGGCTGCGCCTTCCGCCCGCGCTGCCCGATCGGCCGAGACCGCCCGCTCTGCGCCGCCGAAGACCCCGCGCTGCACGCCGAAGCCGGCCGCGCCACCGCCTGCCACTTTCCGGACGACGTGCCCACGCTGATGGGCGCCCCCGCCCCGCCCAGGGCGGCGGCCACCGCCCGCTCCGCCGAACCGGCCACCCTGCCCGCCCCGCTGCTGGAGGTGGAGAACCTCCAAGTCCATTTCCCCATCCGCACCGGCCTGCTGCGCCGCCAGACCGGCACGGTGCGCGCGGTGGATGGCGTGAGCCTGTCCGTGCGCCCGGGCGAGACCCTGGGCCTGGTCGGTGAATCCGGCTGCGGCAAGACCACCACGGGGCGGGCCATCATGGGCCTCATCCGCGCCACCGGCGGCTCCATCCGCTTCGGCGGCGACGAGGTCACTACCATGGACCCCGTCGCCCTGCGCCGCACGCGCCGGAACATGCAGTACATCTTCCAGGACCCGTACGCGTCGCTGAACCCGATCAAGACCGTGGGCGAGATCGTGGCGGAACCGCTGCGCATCCACGGGTTGTTCGACGATGCCGGCGGCATGAAGCGCGTGGCGGAGCTGTTCGAGCTGGTCGGCCTCTCCCGCACCATGCTCGGCCGCTACCCCGCCGAATTCTCCGGCGGCCAGAAGCAGCGCATCGGCATCGCCCGCGCGCTCGCCCTCGCGCCCAAGCTGCTCATTCTCGACGAGCCCGTGGCGGCGCTCGATGTCTCCATCCAGGCCCAGGTGGTGAACCTGCTGCAGGACCTGCAGAAGGAGCTGGGCCTCGCCTACCTGTTCATCGCCCACGACCTTTCCGTGGTGCGCCACATCTGCAACCGCGTGGCCGTGATGTATCTCGGCCGCATCGTGGAACAGGCGGACCGGGACACGCTCTACGACCGGCCCACCCACCCCTACACCCAGTCCCTGCTCTCCGCCGTGCCGGTGCCGGACCCCGCGCGGCGCGGCCATGGCGGCCGGATCGTGCTGCAGGGCGACATACCGAGCCCCGCCCGCCCGCCCGCCGGCTGCCCGTTCCACCCGCGCTGCTTCCGCGCCGAGGCGCGCTGCAGCACGGAGATCCCGGCCTTCCGCGCGCTCGCCACCCAGCCCACACATGCTGCGTGCCACTTCGCCGGCCCCCGCGTGCAGGAACAAGCCGCATGAGCGCCCCCGATCGCGGCGCCTGGCACCGCGCCCGCATCACCGCCGGCCGCGTGCTGTCGCGGCCGGCCGCGGCGATCAGCGTTGCCTATCTCGCCATCACCATCTTCGTGTCGCTGGCCGCACCCTGGATCCTGCCGATCGACCCGCTCTACCAGGACCTCGCCAGCACGCTGGAGCCGCCCGGCGCCCAGTTCTGGTTCGGCGCCGACGAGCTCGGCCGAGACATCTTCGCCCGCGTGATCTACGGCGCCCGCACCTCGCTGCTGACGGCCGCCGGCGCGGTGGTGATCGCCGCTTCCATCGGGGTGCCGATGGGCCTGGTGGCCGGGTATTTCGGCGGCTGGCGCGATGCGGTGCTGATGCGCATCGTGGATGTGCTGCTGGCGCTGCCCGGCATCCTGTTCGCCATGGCGCTGATCGCCGTGCTCGGCCGCAGCCAGGCCGCTGCCCTGGTGGCGGTGGGGATCACCGGCATTCCCAGCTTTGCGCGCATCACCCGCGCCCAGGTGCTCAGCCTGCGGCAGCGCGATTTCGTGCTGGCGGTGGAGGCGTTGGGCGGCAGCGCCAGCTACAACATGTTCCGCACCGTGCTGCCCAATGCCTGGTCGCCGATCCTGGTGCAGGTGGTCATCCTCTCCTCCGTCGCCATCCTGCTGGAAGCGGCACTCGCCTTCCTCGGCGTGGGCATTCCGCCGCCCACGCCCTCCTGGGGTGAGATGCTGCGCACCGGAAAATCCTATCTCTACGAGGCCCCGACCTACGCCGTGCTGCCCGGCTTCGCGCTCACGCTGACGATTCTGTCGCTCGACACGCTCGGCCGCGTGCTGGCCAACGTGCTGGAGGACCGGCGCGAGATCGTGGAGGAAGACGCCACCGAACCCGTACCCGCGCAGGCCAAGCCATGACCGGCTATATCCTCCGCCGCCTCGTCCAGCTCATTCCCGTGCTGTTCCTGGCCTCGATCGGCATTTGGGCCATGGTCTATGCCGTGCCGGGCTCGCCGATCGGCGCCATCGTGGGCGAGAACGCCACGCAGGAGCAGATTGCCGATGCCATGCAGCGCCTGGGCCTGGATCGCCCGCTGTACGAGCAGTACTGGTCCTGGCTGACCGGCGCGCTGGTGGGCGATTTCGGCCAGTCGATCCAATCGCGCGAGCCGGTGCTGCACCTGATCATGGCCCGCGTGCCGGCCACGCTGCAGCTTGGGCTGTTTTCCATCCTGGTGGGCCTGCTGCTGGGCGTGCCGGTGGCTATCATCTCTGCCCTGGTCCCGAATTCCTGGATCGACCGCGCCCTTTCCGCCTGGTCCGCGCTGGCGCTGGGGGTGCCGACCTTCTGGCTCGGCATCCTGCTGATCCTGCTGTTCGGCGTGCA
>CAMDAM010000368.1 GCA_945888575.1 Asaia bogorensis
TTTGCGGATGAACCCTTGCCTGTGACGCCCCTGCCCTCCGCGCTCACCCTGCTGCGCCGGGGCGAATTCCGCGCCTTCATGCTGGCCCTTGTTCTCGCCGCAACGGCCGAGAGTGCACTGGCGGTTCTCCTGGGTGTCACGGTCTACCAGATCACCCGCGATCCACTGGCGCTCGGCTGGCTGGGCCTGGTCGAGGCTGCACCTGCCATCGCTCTGGTGCTGATCGGTGGCCATGTGGCGGACCGCCTGCCGCGGCGCCGCGTGGTGGTGGCATGTCGGCTGGCGATGGCGGCACTGACGGCCGGCGTGGCCCTGGCGGCTGCCTTGGCCGAGGGCGATTTCCTGCCGATCCTCTACACGCTGGCCTTTTGCATCGGCATTGTTCGCGCCTTCAAGGACCCGGCCTATTCCGGGCTGGAAGCCCAGGTGGTGCCGGCCGAGTTGGCCGTGCAGGCTGCCTCGCTGCTGGGGTCCACTGGCCGGGCGTTTCGCCTGGCGGCACCGGTGGCGGGTGGGTTCCTCTATGACGCCGCCGGGCCCGCCGCCACTTATGCGACCATCGCCGTGTTGCTCACGGCCTCCGCCCTCGTGTTGCTGGTGTTCCTGCCGCACCGGCCGGTCCTTACCAGCCATGCAGACACGGGCGGCATGGTGGCCAATATCGGCGACGGCCTGCGCTACGTGTTCCGCGACCAGATCCTGGTCGGCTCGATGGCGCTGGATCTGTTCGCGGTGTTCTTCGGCGGCATGATGGGGCTGCTGCCAATGTTCGGGGACATGCTGGGCGTGGGGGCCCAGGGCGTGGGGATCATGCGTGCGGCGCTCTCGGCGGGTGGACTGACCGCCATGGCGGTGGCGATCCGGCATCCACCGCGCGAGCGGGCGGGGATTGCCCTGCTGATCGCGGTGGCGGGCTTCGGGGTGGCGGTGATCGGCTTTGGGCTGTCCACCAGCTTCCACCTTTCGGTGGCCCTGCTGTTCATCATGGGGGCCTGCGACGGGGTGAGCATGGTGGTGCGACACGCCATTGTGCGGCTGGCCGCGCCGGAGGGGATGCGCGGGCGGATCGCGGCGGTGCGGATGGTGTTCCTGAACTCGGCCAACGAACTGGGGGATTTCGAGAGCGGCGTTGCCGCCCATCTGGTGGGGCCTGCGCTGGCGGTGGCCGGTGGTGGCGCCATCACGCTGGCGGTGGTGGTTGTGACGGCCATGGTTGCCCCGAAGCTGCGCCGGCTCAACCTGCTGGAATTGAAGCCTGGGGCGTAGGGCGAGGGCCGGGCTGCGGGCGTGATTCATCGCCGCGGGACGCGGGGTTTTCGCGACGGATTCGGGGTGATTTGGGGCGCATGGGGCCTATGGGGGCGCGCGTGCGGCCTGGGTGGGGCGGAGCATGGGTGCGCGGTGGCCGGAGAGGGACATGCCCTCTGCACGGTCGCAGCGCATCAGCCAGCCGAGGCGGGCGCGCAGGCGACGGAATCGGCGCAGGACATAGGGATCCCAGGTGGAGTCCGGGTCTTCGGTGGTGTCGGTGGTGATGGAGAGGAGCCAGTCCGTGTGCGGGCGGCGCAAGGGGTGGCGCGCGTAGGTCGCGACCGAGAGGGCGGCAAGGAGGGCCAGCAGCAGGAGTTTCAACGCGGCCGGAATTTGGGCGTGCGAGATCGCCTGCGCCAGGGGGCGCAGGGCGTCGGCTTCGTCCGGAGCGGTGGGTTGATGTGGCATCGCTGGGAATTACAGCACATGCCACACCAGTGAACCAGAAATTTTTCTTTGTCTATGTGAAATTTTATGTTTGACAGGAAAACCGGCCGCGGAGGGACGCGCGCTTCAGAAACCGCGGAAATCCGTGAACCCGGCGGCGGGCACGCGCTCCGTTCGCAGGCGATTGGCTGGCCAGTCGGGATCCTCGTGACCGAGTGCCACGCCGCACATCACTACGTCGTTCTCGGGCAAACCCAGGAGGCGGCGGATGGTGCCGGCGAACTGGGCGAAGACCGCCATGTGGCAGGTATCCAGGCCGCGGGCCCGCGCTGCAACGGCGATGTTCTGGAGGAACATGCCGTAGTCGATCCAGGAGCCGATCTGCAGGCGCCGGTCTATCAGGCAGACAAGGCCCACAGGGGCATCGAAGAAGCGCAGGTTGTGCGCCACCTGTTCGCGCATCTTGGCGGATTCGCCCTTGGCGATGCCGAGGTGGCCGTAGAGGTCCCACCCCACCTTGCGCCGGCGCGACAGGTAGGGTTCGAAGAACGGGTCGGGGTAGTACTGGTAGTCGCGCGCCTCCTTGCCGCCGGCCAGGAACTCCGCGGCCAGGGCTTCGCGGAACGTGTTCAGTTCGGTGCCAGCGAGGGCGACGACCCGCCATGGCTGCATGTTGGTGCCGCTGGGCGCCCGCGCCGACACATCCAGGAGGTGCTCCACCGTCGCATGGTCCACTGGTGTTGGCAGGAAACCCCGCACGGCGCGGCGCGATAGGATCGCGGCCTCCGTTTCGTTGTTGGCGGCCACGTCAGCGGCCATCATCATGGGTGTGTCGTTCATGCCAGCACCTGCTCCACCGCCGCGATTTCCGCGGCGTTCATGCGCAGCCCGAGCTTGCTGCGTCGCCACACCACGTCCTCGGCCGTTCGCGCGAATTCCTGGTCGTGCAACCAGCGGATTTCCGCCGCGGTGAGATCCGCGCCGAGGATGGGCCCAAGATCCGCCATCGAGCGGGCACCGTCGAGCAGCTTTGCCGCCTGCGTGCCATAGGCGCGCACCAGGCGCCGCGCCATCGCGTCGGGCAGGAAGGGCGACTGGGCCTTGGTGGCGGTCAGCAGTGCCTCGAAGCCCTCCTTCGGGAATCCGCCGCCTGGCAATGCGTGGCTGGCGGTCCAGCCCGGCGCCAGGCCATGGGCCGCCGGCAGATGCGGCGCCAGCTTCGCCAATGCCGCCTCGGCCAGGCGCCGGTAGGTGGTGATCTTGCCGCCGAAGACGCTCAGCAGCGCGGCCTGCCCTTGCGGGGCTTCGACGGCCAGCACGTAGTCGCGCGTTGCCGCCTGGGCCGCGCGCGCGCCGTCGTCGTAGAGCGGCCGGACGCCGGAATAGGTCCAGACCACATCGGCCGGGGTGACGGGCTCGCGGAAATAGGTGCTGGCGCCGGCGCAGAGATAGGCGATTTCATCCTCGGAAATGCGCACCGCCCCGGCGTCGCCGTGCCAATCGCGATCCGTGGTGCCGATCAGGGTGAAGTCGCGCTCATACGGGATGGCGAAGAAGATCCGGCCATCGGCGTTCTGGAAGATGTAGCAGCGATCATGGGCATATTTGCGTCGCACCACGATGTGGCTGCCCTGAACGAGCCGCACCGCCGCCGGCGCATTCTCCCGCACCACGCCGCGCAGGACATCCGCCACCCAGGGACCCGCCGCATTCACCAGGGCACGTGCCCGCACCTGGCGTTGCCCTGCCGGCCCCGCAACAGTAACCACCCAGCCATCGCCCGACCGGTCCGCCGCCACGCAGCGTGTGCGGGTTTCCACCACCGCGCCGCGGTCGGCGGCATCGCGGGCGGTCAGGACCACGAGACGGGAGTCTTCCACCCAGCAATCGGAATACTCGAAGCCCTTCGCGAAATCTGGACGCAACGCGGCGCCTGCCTCATCGCGCGACAGGTCCAGCACCCGCGTTGCGGGAAGGGCCTTTCGGCCGCCGAGATGGTCGTAGAGGAACAGGCCCAGCCGCAACATCCAGGCGGGGCGCAGGCCGCTGTGATGCGGCAGCACGAAGCGCAACGGCCAGATGATGTGCGGGGCCAGGCCCCACAGCACTTCGCGCTCCATCAGTGCCTCGCGCACCAGGCGGAACTCGTAGTGTTCAAGGTAGCGCAGGCCGCCGTGGATCAGCTTGGTGGATGCCGAGGAGGTGGCGCCGCCGAGATCCCCCTGCTCGCACATATAGACCGACCTTCCCCGGCCGGCGGCGTCCCGCGCGATGCCGGCGCCGTTGATGCCGCCGCCGATGATGGCGATGTCGTAGGTTGCCTCAGCCGCCATGGGTGTGGGCCCGTTCCAGCGCCACTTTCGCGCGGGCGAAGTGCCGCGAGACTTCGCTGTAGCGCTGGCGGTACAACAGCAGCGCCATCAGCAATGCCGAGATGATGGCCAGCATGATGGGCCCCGCCAGCCAGGTGAGGGCGGCCAGGGCGAAATAGTAGCTGCGGATGCCGCTGTTGAAGGTGGTCAGCGCACTGCTCAGCACGCCGGCCATGGCATCGGCCAGGGCATCGCCCTCGGCCACCGGTGGTGCCGGCACCGCGCCGATCAGGGCGACGATGTAGTTCATCTGGCGCAGCGCCCATGTCAGCAGGAACACGCCATGCGCCAGCACCACGGTGGGCAGCAGCACCTTCATTTCGATCAGCATCCGGGGATGCGCGCCACCGCCGAACAGTGACAGTGCCGGTTCCAGCCGGTCGAGGCTCGTTAGCAAGCCAACCAGGGCACCCACGGCCAGAAGGCTGGTCGAGGCGAAGAACGAGGCGCTGTGCATGACATGGCCGATCAGCGCCGAATCCACGATCCGGTTGTCGCGCGCTGCCATGCTGCGCATCCATCGGGCGCGGACCTGGCCCAGCCCGGCATTGATCGCATCCGGCCCCAGCAGCCGCACGAGGGGGCCGTAGCCCAGCCAAAGGGCGCAGAACAACACGAGGGCGGCGAGGTCCAGGGCCGGGAGGATGTGCAAGAACTCCATGGCCTTCCTATAGCGGCTCCGCAGATGGCTGTAACGCGGTGGGGTTCCGGCGGTCATTCCAGCATCGAACACCCTGGAGCTCACGATGCCTGCGACCGACCGACTGCTGAAATGGCTTGCCTGGCTTCCCGCGCTGTATGCCGCGCAGATCATGCT
>CAMDAM010000369.1 GCA_945888575.1 Asaia bogorensis
CCTTTGGCTGGCTGATCAAGAACCGACGCCTCGTCCGCGACTTCGAGCAGCGGACCGACGTCGCCGAGACCCTCATCCGCATCGCCGCAACCGCGACCATGATCAGGCGCATCACGTAGTAATATAGCGCTTCTCAAACACGCTCTTAAATTCTGCTACCTGCTTTCCAGTCAGAGGAATACGATTTGCCGTCGCCAGAAATTTTTCTCCTGCTGCTGCATATACCAATATATGATCATGAGCATCACCAAGATGAATACGGTTGTCCGGCCCTATTCTTTTTTGCCAAACTACATTAGAGATAAAATTTTTTCGTCCGAAAATTTCATCAATTATTACCTTCAGATAATGCGCCTCATTATCATCTATTGAAATCCATATTACTCTATCCTCGGAGAGCAATTTTTTTAAAATACTTAATCTTGAAAACAAAATTCCAAGCCATACGCTATGTTCTAGATTATCATCATAATGCGTAAACGCACTTTTAGTATTGTACGGAGGGTCAATAAAAATACATTTCACCTGCCCCGCATAAAACGGTAGCAGCGCCTTTAGCGCATCGAGATTGTCACCCTGGATGAGCATGTTGGGCGCAGTGGGGTCGCCGGCACTGTGGGTGTCGTCGGCTTCGAGCAGGCGGTAGGGCACGGTCTCGGCGGCCCGGACGTGCTTTTCGCGGTCCAGCCAGTGGAGGATGGGCATGGGGGGTTCCGGAAGTCGTTGCGGTAGGGCTACGTCGTTCGGAAGGGTTGCAGAGGGGGCGGGGTGCCGCAAGGGGTGGTGCTGGGAGGGCGGGGGTTGGAAGGAAGAGCCCCCCTCCGGCTCCCCCCGCGAAGACGCGAGGGGAGAGAAGAACGACACGCGCAAGGGGAAAAGTTCTTTGGTTCTTTCTTTCAAGAAAGAACGCGCGTGCTTGCCTTGGCTTTGCAGCAGCGAGGGATGGAGCCTGTTGGGGTTTGGGGCGTTGAGGGCATGGCATTGGAACAGGAGGATGGCCATGCGTGGTGCTGATATTCGGGCGCAGATGGATGTGATTGGGGCCGACGGGGTTCATGTCGGGACCGTGGACAAGGTGGAGGGGGGGCGGATCAAGCTGACCCGGCGGGATAGTGGGGAGGGGCGGCATTCGGGGCATCACCATTTCATCGACCTGGGGTTGGTGGCGGAGGTCGAGGGGGTTCGGGTGCGGCTTTCGGCGAATGCGGCGGTGGCGGTGACGATGGAGGAGGAGGAGTCGGGCAAGGGGGTTTTATGAGGGGGAGTTCTTTGGTTCTTTCTTTCGGGAAAGAACGGCTTGGTTGCTTCGGGCGGGCTTGAAGAGGGACCCTTCGTACTCCTCCCGCACAGCGCGGGGGGAGGGACGGGGGAAGGCAAGGAAGGACGCGTGGGTCCTTCAACTTCGTTCAGGATGGCGTTGGGCTGGATGGCGGGGGGCTGGGGGATGGGGGGCTGGGGGATGGTGGAATGCCAAAGTGCATTCCACCCTACGGGACGGCGGGACGGGGGTTAGGCGCTGAGGCCGAGTTTTTCGGCCAGGCCGATGCGTTGGAGCTTGCCGGTGGCGCCTTTGGGGATTTCGGGGAGGAAGATGATCTTTCTCGGCACCTTGAACTGGGCGAGGCGAAGGGCTGCGAACTCTCGCAGGGTGGATTCTTCCAGGGTGTGGCCTTCGCGGAGGACGACGGCGGCGGCGACTTCCTCGCCGAGTTTGCTGTGGGGCATGGCGAAGGTGACGACCTGGGCGACGGCGGGGTGGTCCATGAGGATTTCGTCGACTTCCAGCGGGCTGACCTTCTCGCCGCCGCGGTTGATGATTTCCTTGAGGCGGCCAGTGAGGCGGAGGTAGCCCTCGGCATCGAGGGTGCCCTGGTCTCCGGTGCGGAACCAGCCGTTGGTGAAGGCGCGGGCGTTGGCATCCGGGTTGTTTTCGTAGCCGGCGGTGACGTTGCGGCCGCGGATGACGATTTCGCCGAGCGCGCCCTGGGGGAGGAGGTTGCCGTCGTCGTCCATGATGGCGACTTCGGGGCCGGCGGCGATGCCGACGCTGCCGGCGTAGTGGGCGCGGGGCGGGAGGGGGTTGGAGGCCATCTGGTGGGCGGCTTCCGTCATGCCGTAGGACTCGATGACGGGGACGTGGAAGGCTTCTTCCAGGGCGGTCATGACCTGGGGGGGGAGGGAGGCGCTGCTGCTGCGGATGAAGCGCAGGCGGCCGCGCTGGATGATTTCCGTGTTGCGGGCGGCGAGCGGGAGGAGCGCCTGGTGCATGGTGGGGACGGCGGTGTACCAGCTGGGGCGGATTTCGTCGTAGTTCGCGAAGAACTTGAAGGCGTTGAAGCCGGGGGTGCAGGAGACGCTGCCGCCGGCGGCCAGGGATGAGAGCACGGCGGCGATGAGGCCGTGGATGTGGAAGAGCGGCATGATGTTCATGCAGGTGTCTTCCGGGCCGAGTTCCAGGAAGTGGCCGATATGGGCGGCGGAGGCCGTGATGTTGATCTGGCGCAGGGGGACGATCTTGGGGCGGCTGGTGGTGCCGGAGGTGTGCAGGACGAGGGCGATATCCTGGGCCTGGGCCTCGCCGGGGGTGGTGGGGGTGCCGGAGAGGGGGGACTGGAGGGTGAAGTCTCCGGCTTCGGCTTCGCCGGGGATGAGCTCGATGATGGGGATGTTGCGTTGGGCGGCGACGGCGCGGGCGGGGGATTCCATGCCGTGCTGGATGACGAGGGCCTTCGCGTTGAGGTCCGAGAGGTAGAAATCGAACTCGTCGGCGCGGTAGGCGGCGTTCAGCGGCGCGGTGGTGGCGGCGCAGGCGATGACGACGAAGGCGGCGGCCATTTCCGGGCCGTTGGGCAGGACCATGGCGACGCGGTCGTTGCGGCCGATGC
Source organism: Asaia bogorensis (assembly GCA_945888575.1). Lineage (GTDB taxonomy): Bacteria > Pseudomonadota > Alphaproteobacteria > Acetobacterales > Acetobacteraceae > CAMDGX01. The sequence continues at coordinate 2,886 of CAMDAM010000369.1, forward strand.
CCATGGCGTTGAGGCTGGCGGTGGTGCGCTGGGCGAGGGCGCGCAGGCCGGCATGGGTGAGCCAGGGGCGGCCTGGCGTGCCGATGGCGGGGGCGCCGTCTGCGCCGCGGCGGAGGAGCTGGGGGACGGTTTCGGCTGCGTAGGTGATCACGGCGGGCCTCCCGAATTTTGGGTGAGGATGGCGCAATGCGCGGGGCGGGGGAAGGGCTCGCGGGGGTGGCGGGGGGTTGGTAGGCTTGCGGGATGAGGCGAATCGCGGGCGTGGACGAGGTGGGGCGGGGGCCGCTGGCCGGGCCGGTGGTGGCGGCGGCAGTGGTGTTGCCGCGGCGGGTGCCGGCGGCGCTGGCGGCGTTGATCGACGATTCCAAGAAGCTTTCGGCGCGGCAGCGGGAGACGGCGTTCGCGGCGCTGATGGCGGCGCGGGATGCGGGGCGGGTGGAGATTGCGCTGGGGGCGGCGAGCGTGGCCGAGATCTCGCGGATCAACATTCTGCGGGCTTCGCTGCTGGCGATGCGCCGGGCGGTGCTGCGGCTGCCTTCGGTGCCGGACCTGGCGCTGGTGGATGGGAATGTGGCGCCGGAGCTGCCCTGCCCTTCCCGGTGCGTGGTGGGGGGGGATGCGAGCGAGTTGGCGATCGGGGCGGCTTCCATCATCGCCAAGGTGGTGCGGGACCGGTGCATGGCGCGGCTGGATCGGCGCTACCCGGGGTATGGCTGGCCGGAGAATGCCGGGTATGGCACGGCGGCGCACCGGGACGCGCTGCGGCGGCTGGGGGTGACGGTACATCACCGGGCGGGGTTCGGCACGGTGCGGCAGCTGAGCCTGCTGGTTCAGGTGTGATTGACGCGGCATCGGGGGGTTCGCGACAATGGGGGCTCATTCCGGAGCCAGCCTGACCCCGTGGAGATCGTCCGCGAACTTCCCCTTGACCAGGTGATCCTGGGCGACGCCGTGCGCATCATGCGGATGCTGCCGGCCGCCTCGGTGCACTGCATCTTTGCCGATCCGCCGTACAACCTGCAGCTGCGGGGCGAATTGCGGCGGCCGGATGACAGCCTGGTGGACGGGGTGGACGACGATTGGGACCGGTTCACCGATTTCGCCGCCTATGACGCGTTCACGCGCGAGTGGCTGGAGGAGGCGCGGCGGCTGCTGCGCAAGGACGGCACGCTGTGGGTGATCGGGAGCTACCACAACATCTTCCGCATCGGTGCGCTTCTGCAGGAGATGGGGTTCTGGATCCTGAACGACGTGGTGTGGCGCAAGGCCAACCCGATGCCGAATTTCCGGGGACGGCGGTTCACCAACGCGCATGAGACGCTGATCTGGGCGGCGCGGGGGCGGGAGAGCCGGTATCGGTTCAACTACCACGCCATGAAGGCGCTGAACGACGACGTGCAGATGCGCAGCGACTGGTATTTTCCGCTGTGCACGGGGCCGGAGCGGCTGCGCAACGAGCATGGGCTGAAGCTGCACCCAACGCAGAAGCCAGAGGCGCTGCTGCACCGGGTGATGGTTTCGAGCACGGGGGTGGGCGATATCGTGCTGGACCCGTTCCTGGGCACCGGGACGACGGCGGCGGTGGCCAAGCGGCTGGGGCGGCATTTCATCGGGATCGAGCGGCATCCGGCCTATGTGGAGGCGGCGCTGGGGCGGGTGATGCGGGTGGAGCCGTTGTCTGACGCGGCGGTGACGGTGACGGCAGGGCGGCGGGAAGTGCCGCGGGTGCCGTTCGGGAGCATCGTGGAGCGGGGGCTACTGGCGCCTGGGACAGTGCTGATGGACCGGACGCGCGCGGTTCAGGCGGTGGTGGTGGCCGACGGGACAGTGCGGGTGGGGGACCTGCAGGGATCCATCCACAAGGTGGGGGCGGCGGTGCAGAGCGCGCCTTCGTGCAATGGGTGGACGTTCTGGCATTTCGAGCGGGATGGGGTGCTGGTGGCGATCGACGAGCTGCGGCGGGACGGGGCCGAGGGCGCGTAATGCGCAAAGCCGGCCTGC
>CAMDAM010000370.1 GCA_945888575.1 Asaia bogorensis
GCGGCGCGGGCATCGACACGGTGGACTACAGCCGCGACATCGCCGATGGCGGCGATGCGGGCGTGACGGTGGACCTTGGAGCCAAGGTTGCCATGGATGGCTTCGGCAACCAGGACACGCTGGTGGGGATCGAGAACGCGATCGGCACCACGCTCGACGACGTGTTCAGCGGATCTGCCGGCGACAACGTATTCACTGGCGTGGGTGGCAGCGACGCGTTCGATGGCGGGGCTGGCGTGGATACGGTGGTGTACTCGCTGCCGTTCTCGGCGGTGACGCTGGGCACGGATTTCGGCGTGACGTTCATCGAGTACACCTCCGGCGGTGAGGTCGTGTTCGACATCCTGAGGAATGTGGAGTTCGTGCAGTTCAGCGACCAGAAGGTCTCGATTGCCGGGCCAGACGTGTTTTATCTGGACTTGAATCCGCAGGTAGGGCCGGAGGGTGCAACGGGGGAGACGACGCCGTTCTCCTTCGTGATCGAGCGCTTCGGCACGCAGGCCGGGTCGAGCTCGGTCAGCTGGAGCGTGGTTGCGTCTGGCGCCCCGACGGCCGATGCGGCGGATTTCGTCGGTGGCAAGATGCCCTCGGGCGTGGCCAGCTTCGCGCCGGGCGAGGTGCGCAAGACGATTACGATCAACGTGGTCGGCGACAGCGTGGGCGAAGAGTCCGAGTTTTTCGGCTTTGAGCTGGGCACGCCCTCCGCCGGAGCGTTCCTGGGTTTGTTCACCGACACGCTCGGCATCATTCAGAATGACGACACCAGCTTCCGCGTGGTGGCCAGCACGGCCAACCAGGCGGAGGGCAACAGCGGCACGAGGAGCTACTCCTTCACCGTGCTCCGCGACGGCGCGCAGGGCGGCACGAATGCGGTGAAGGTGAGCGTGGTGGGCGCGGGTGCTGTGCCGGCCACTGCGGCGGATTTTGCCGGCGGGGCGCTGCCCTCCCAGGTGCTGACCTTCGGGCCGGGCGAGGAGAGCCGGACCTTCACCGTTTCGGTGGTGGGCGATACGGCCGTGGAGGCGGATGAAGGCTTCTCCGTGGTGCTCAGTGCGCCGACCGGCGGGGCTGCGCTGGAAATCGCCAGCGTGACGCGGACGATCCTGAACGACGATACGGCGAGCGCTTCCTCCAGCTTCACCATTGCTGGCCCCGGGGCGGGGCTGGCGGAAGGCGCGGCGGGCGGGACCATGCCGTTCACCTTCACCGTGCAGCGCAGCGGCAACACCGGGGTGGCGGAAACGGTGAAGTATTCCGTGGCCGGCAACGGAGCGACACCGGCCACTGCGGCGGATTTCGCGGGCGGGGTGCTGCCGGGCGGGACGATCTCGTTCGCTGCGGGCGAGACGAGCCGGACGGTGACCCTTGCCGTGGCGGGCGACGGCGTGTCCGAGGCGAATGAGGGCTTCGCCGTTTCCTTGGTGGGTGCTGCCGGCGGCAAGGCGCTTGCGGGCACGACCAGCACGATCTTCAACGACGACACCAGCTTCTCGATCGCCGCGACCAGCGCCAACAGGACGGAGGGCACCGGGGCGGCGGGCGCGACCACGCCGTTCACCTTCACGGTATCGCGCATCGGCGCGCCGGGCGTGGCGCAGAGCGTGGCGTGGTCGGTGGCCGGGGTGGCCGGCGCCGGGACACAGCCGGCGGATGCGGCGGATTTCGCCGGCGGCGTGCTGCCTTCCGGCGTGATCAGCTTCGCGGCCGGCGAGACCAGCCGGGTGATCAGCGTGCCCGTGCTTGCGGACATTGTCGGCGAATCCAACGACCGGTTTGCCGTGACGCTGGCCAGCCCCACGGGCGGGGCGGTGCTGGGCACGGCGACCGCAGGCGGCATCATCCTGAACGACGACACCAGCCTGCGCGTGCTGCCCGGTGGGGCGATGACGCAGACCGAGGGCAATAGCGGCGCGCGGGCCTACAGTTTTGTAGTGCAGCGGCTAGGCATTGCGACCGGCACCAGCACCGTGGCGTTCTCCGTGGCTGGCACGGGCGCGGCACCGGCCGATGCGGCGGATTTTGTCGGCGGCGTGCTGCCTTCTGGCACGCTCACCTTCGCAGCCGGCCAGACCAGCAAGACCGTGACGGTGAACGTGGCCGGCGATACCGCGCTGGAGGCAGATGAGGGCTTCCAGCTGATGCTCTCCGGCGCCACCGGAGCGGCGATTTCCGGCCCCAGCCTGGGCGCGGTGATCCAGAGCGACGACTCCCGGCTTTCGATCGCGGCGACCAGTGCCAACAAGGCGGAGGGTACCGGTGCGGCCGGGGCCACCACGCCCTTCACCTTCACCGTGACGCGCAGCGGAGCCACCGGGGTGGCGCAGAACGTGGCGTGGACGGTGAACGGCATCACGGGATCTGGCACGCAGCCGGCGGTTGCGGCGGATTTCGCGGGCGGGGTGCTGCCTTCCGGCGTGTTGAGCTTTGCCGCGGGGGAGACAAGCCGTGTGATCACCGTGCCGGTTGCCGCGGACGCGCTGGGCGAGCTGGCCGAGCGCTTTGCCGTGACGCTGGCCAGTCCCACCGGCGGGGCGGTATTGGGCACGGCGAGCGCGGGCGGCATCATCCAGAACGACGACACCAGCCTGCGGGTGGTGGCCGGCGGGGCGATGACACAGGCGGAGGGGAATGCCGGGGCGCGGGCCTACAGCTTCGTGGTACAGCGCCAAGGCATCTCCACCGGCACCAGCACGGTGGCGTTCTCTGTGGTCGGCACGGGCGCGGCACCGGCCGATGCGGCAGATTTCGTGGGCGGGGTGCTGCCTTCCGGCACGTTGACCTTCCTGGCCGGCGAGACCAGCAAGACGGTGACGGTGAACGTGGCCGGCGACACGGTGCAGGAGGCGGATGAAGGCTTCCAGCTGGTGCTCGCCAATGCCACCGGGACGGCGATTTCCGGCCCCACCCTGGGCGCGGTGATCCAGAGCGACGACTCCCAGCTTTCGATCGGGGCGACCAGCGCCAACCGCGCGGAGGGCACCGGCGCGGCCGGGGCCACCACGCCGTTCACCTTCACCGTGACGCGCAGCGGGGCCACCGGGGTGGCGCAGAACGTGGCGTGGACGGTGAACGGCACTACGGGATCGGGTACGCAGCCGGCGGATGCGGCGGATTTCGCGGGCGGGGTGCTGCCCACCGGGGTGGTGAACTTCGCCCCGGGCGATACCAGCCGGGTGATCACCGTGCCGGTGGCCGCCGACGCTGTGGGCGAATTGGCGGAGCGTTTCGCGGTGGTGCTGGCTGGCGCCACCAATGGGGCGCAGATCGTGACCTCGATCGCCACCGGCATCATCCAAAACGACGACACCAGCCTGCGGGTGGTGGCCGGCGGGGCGATGACGCAGACGGAGGGGAATGCCGGGGCGCGGGCCTACAGCTTCGTGGTACAGCGCCAAGGCATCGCCACCGGCACCAGCACGGTGGCGTTCTCTGTGGTCGGCACGGGCGCGGCACCGGCCGATGCGGCAGATTTTGTGGGCGGCGTGCTGCCCGCCGGCACGATCAGCTTCGCGGCCGGCGAGACCAGCAAGACCGTTACGGTGAATGTGGCCGGCGACACGGTGCTGGAGGCCGACGAGGCATTCCAGCTTGCGCTCTCCAACGCGACGGGGGCGGTCATCTCGACCCCGAGCCTGGGTGCGGTGATCCAGAGCGACGACTCCGTGCTGTCGATCGTGCCGGCCAGCAACAGCAAGCCGGAGGGCAACGGCCCGGCCGGCACGCTGACGCCGTTCACCTTCACCGTGACACGGACCGGGGCCACCGGCGTGTCTCAGGGGGTAAGCTTCTCCGTGGCGGGTGCCGTCGGCAACGGCACCAGCCCGGCGACGGCGCCGGACTTCAACAACGGGGTGTTCCCCACCGGCAATGTAGGCTTCTCGGCCGGGCAGACCTCACGCACCATCACCATCAACGTGCGCGCGGACGAGGCGAAGGAGCTGAACGAGCGCTTCGCGGTAACACTGGCGAACCCGACCGGCGGGGCGCAGCTGAATGCCGACGCCACGAAAAACACGGCCCAGGGCGTGATCTTCAACGACGATTTCGTCAGCACCAGCGCCAACCAGACATTGACTGGCACGGCTGCGGCGGACCTGTTCATCCTCGGCGGCGGGCTGGATACGGTGACCGGCAATGGCGGGGTGGATGTTTTCCGCTTCCTGCCGGCGGCGATCGGCACCAGCGCCACCAACGCCACCACGATCCAGGACTTCAACCCGGTGGCGGGGGAGACGCTCAACCTTTCGGCGATCGACGCGATTACTGGCGCGCTGGCCAATGATGCCTTCACCTTCAACCCGGTGCAGGGCGCAGGCTTCTCCGGCGCCGGCTCGCTGGTGTGGCAGATGGACGGCACGCGGGTGACCATTCTGGGCGACACCAACGGCGACTTCGCCGCCGACGTGACCATCTTCGTGCGGCCGGTTGCAACGCCGGACGCGAGCTGGTTCATCCTGTAGCCGCGGCTCAGGTCTCCGCCAGCCGCGCCGCCGCCGCGATCAGGCCGGCGTGGCTGAAGGCCTGGGGGAAGTTGCCGAGCAGGCGGCCGGTGGCGGGATCCGCCATCTCCGCCAGCAGGCCGACATCGTTTGCCAGGGCGGCGAGGCGGGCGAACAGGGCCTCGGCCTCGGCGCGGCGGCCCTGCAGGGCATAGGCTTCGACCAGCCAGAAGCTGCAGGCGAGGAAGGCGCCCTCCCCCGGGGGCAGGCCGTCCATGGCTTCGCGCGTGTCGTAGCGGAGCACGAGGCCCTGGGGCATCAGGTCTTGTTCGATGGCGGCGATGGTGGCGGTGACGCGCTTGTCGCTGGCAGGCAGGAAGCCGAGCAGGGGGATTTGCAGCAGGCTGGC
>CAMDAM010000371.1 GCA_945888575.1 Asaia bogorensis
TTTAGCGGAATGAGTTGATAATGGAACGATTAGGGCGTGCGTTGGGGTGGGTGGGGTCAGCCGTATTTTTTGCGGAAGTAGCGGGCGGCGGCGATGATGTTGGGGGGGAGGTTGAGCCTGGGGTCGGTGAGTTTCCAGGGGCGTTCGGGGCGCGGTTTCCTGCGGCGCGGCTTGCGCGGGGCGCGCGGGGGGAGGCGGAGCCATTCGGGGAGGGTGGCGCCGAGCATGCGGGCGAGCGGGCGCAGCAGGCGGGCGGCCTGGGGGGAGGCGGCGACGAGGTCGCGCAGGTCCTGCCGGTTGGCGAACATGTGGTTGAGGGCTTCGCCGCCTTGGGCAGCGGGTTGCCAGATGCGGACGAGCCACGCCTGGCCGGAGGGGTCGCGCTCGCGGGGCGGTTTGGGGGCGGCCTGTGACTCGGGGGTGGGGCGGGGCTTGGGCGCGCGGGGGGTGAGGGGCTTGCGGCGGGGCTTGGGGAGGGTGCCTTCGAGCCAGCGCAGGGCGAGGTGATCCAGCTTGGCGACGAGCACGTGCATCCGCACCTGGCCTCGCGCGATGCGCCAGAGGGCCTGGGGGGTGACCGGATGAAGGGAGAGGGCGGCGGTGCGCAGCTGCCGCCAGATGAAAATCAGCGACAGGCGCAGTGCTGCTCCCAGGGGGGTGCGGGGTTCGAAGTGCATGGGAGTTAATATAAGTGACGAAAAGGGCGGTGGGTAGAGATATTTATATGTTCTAACGGTATGGGTGGAGTGCGGTGGGTGGGGTTGCAGCGGGGTTTGTTGAAGCGCGGTTGGGCGGTGGTGTATCTAGACGTGGTGTCTAGATGGAGGTGGCGGTGGCGCTGAGCATCAAGACGAATGAGGCCGATGCGTTGGCGCGGGCGCTGGCGGCGCTGACGGGCGAGACGATGACGGAGGCCGTGACGGTGGCGCTGCGCGAGCGGCTGGCGCGGGAGCGGGCGCGGCGGGAGGCCGAAGGGGAATATGTGGCGCGGGCGACGCAGGCCGCGGCGCGGCTGCGGGTTCACTATGACACGCGGCCGGTGACCCAGGCTGAGTGGGACGACGCTTCGGGCGAGAGCTGACGTGATCGTGGTCGACTCCTCGGCCGTAGCGGCGATCCTGTTCGGGGAGGCGGCTGCCGTGCCTTTGCTTGCGCGGTTGGGGGCGGCGCGCGAGCGGGTGATGTCGGTGGTGAACTATGTGGAGGTCGGCACCGTGCTGGCCGGGCGGCGGTTGGCGCAGCGGGAGCGGGCGCTGGCGGAGCTGGACCTGTTCCTGGACGAGGTGGGGATCGGGCTGGCGCCGGTGGATGCGGCGCAGGCGCGCGCGGCGATGCGGGCGCGGGTGCGGTTCGGGAAGGGGATGGGGCATGGCGGGACGCTGAACTTCGGTGACTGCTTTGCCTATGCGCTGGCGATGGCGCTGGAGGCGCCGCTGCTGTTCGTGGGGGATGATTTCGGGCGGACGGATGTGCGGGTGGCGATGGGGGGGTGACGAACCGCGAGAGGAGTGGGGACTGCCCTCCTGCCTGACAAACCGGGGACGCCTGACGCCCAGCTTCCATTGGGGAGCTTGGCGGTGCACCGGCAACAAATCCATGATGCAAATGCAACAACGAAACGCTAAGCTAACGGACTACCGGCCCTTGTCATTCCTCAGGAGGCACCCGCGTGTTCCAAGGTATGCGTTCAGTCTTGGTAATCCTTGCTATCGTGATGGCGGTGGCGGCCGGAAACAGTCGGGCATGGTCCCAGCAGGTAACACCGCCGGCGGTCTCACGTATCGAGGACGGATTGAAGACGGCCGCACCCTGCATTTCGATCTGTGCAAGTGGGCGGGGCGGACGAATCTCCGATCCGGAGGAGAAGCGCAAGTATCAGCGATGCGTGCTTGAGCGGCGTTGCACGTCGGAAGGCCCCTCTCGACCCGTTGCACGGGAGCCGCCGGAGAAGTTGCTCAATCGGCCACTCGATATCTTGAAGGGTGTCACGCCCGGGGGGCGCGTGTAGATGGACATATATGTTCCGGAGGCAGTTCTGCGACAACTGATCGTGACGGTCGCCCTTTGTGCGGCCCTCGCGGCGACGGCCGGTTGGCTGATTGATCTTGCTGCCGGCGTGGCGCGCTCGGGATGGCGGCAGATTGATTGGTCCAGGGCGGTGGGACGGTTCTTGGTCCTCTTTGGCGCAACGCTGCCGATTGCACTGACGGCCTATGTTGCGGGCTACCTTGCGACGATGAACCGCGTGAGCGCCATTGGAAATGTTCTACCAGCCGTGCTGGCATTGATTGGCGGCGCCAATGTTTACGTATTCGGGTCCGACACCAAGAACAGGGCGCTTGTGGGCTATTGCACCACGGTTCTCGTGCTCATGCTTTTCTATGGCGCGCAGACCGGTGCCTATTTTCGTGAAGAGACCCGGGAGGAGCGGCTTAACGAACTCTCGGAGATGGAGTTTCGTGTCAAGAACCATCGGTTGTTGCTGGAACTGAAGCCGGATATGCCTGCATGGCTGGTGTCGGCGGAGCCGAAGTGACGCTGGCCTGGATGCGTCGGCGGTTGCGTGTTGCATGATCTTACCCGGATCACTGCGGCGTTGCTCTTCCGAGGTGCGCCGTACACTTGGGAGAAGTAGCGGAACCGCTTCGCGTTCCACTTTATTTGGTGGCGGTGACGTTAAAGCTCGGTGCCTAGTGAGAAAAGTCTTTTTGCTTCTTTTTCTTCAGAAAAAGAAGGCGCTTGCTTTCTTGTCTTTGGCTTGCAGGTGGTGCAATGCCGAAGGGGCATTGCACCCTACGGGCGGGCGAGGAAGGCTTCCGCGAGGTCGATGGTTTGGGCGGTGTAGGTGGGGCCGGCTTCGCGGGCCATGGGGGTTTCGCTGTGGCTGGCCATCCAGGCCATGACGAGGATTCTTCGAGCCATGATGAGGGTGGGGAGCATGGCCTGGTGGTTGGGTGGGAGGGGGGCGACTTCGGCGTAGCCTTCGAGCCAGCTGGACTGGAGGGCGGGGATGATGGGGGTGTGTTCGTGCAGCGTGATGCTGGCTGCGAAGTCGTAGAGGTGCCAGGAGAGGCCGCAATCGTCGAAGTCGATGACGTGCATCTGGGGGCCGTCGACGAGGAGGTTGGCCAGGCGCATGTCGGCGTGGACGAGGCCGAAGCGGTCGGGGGATTGGCCGTAGGTTGCGAGGTGGTGGCGGATTTTCTCGCTGGCGCGGGCGATGATGGCGGTGCCTTCGGGGGTGAGGCCGAGGCCGGATTGCCAGGGGCCCCAGAGGCGGCGTTCGCCGAGCATCGCATCCCAGTCCCATAGTTTGCGGGTGAAGCCTGGGGGGCGGGGCCAGGTGGCGGCGTGTTGGTGGAGGCGGGCGGTGATCTGGCCGAGGGTGTGGAACCAGGGGACGAGGGCGGCGTCGGCGGCGGGTTCCTGGCCTTGTAGGAACTGGAAGGCGACGGCGTGGCGGGCGGGGAGGCCGGTGGGGGATTGGAGGGTGGCGACGGGGTCGCCTGATGTGGTGGGGTGGATGGCGGCGGTGGAGACGTGGCCGGAGGTGCGCAGGGCCTCGATCCAGGCGAGTTCGGAGCGGATTTCCTGCTCCGTGTGGTAGCCGACGCGGTGGATGCGCAGGATGAGGGGGGCGGGGGCTTCGGGGTCTGAGAGGCGCCAGGTGGCGTTTTCGGAGATGTTGAGGAGGGTGGGTTCGGTGCGGGGGGAGAGGCCCCAGAGGGGGAGGGCGGCCTGGATGGCGCGCCGCATGTCGGCCAGGGATTCCGGTGTGTATTCCGTGTCGCTCATGCGGTGCGGCGGCGGTGGGCGAGGGCGGCGAGGGCCAGGGGGAGGAGCAGGGCGGTGGCGGGTTCCGGGGTGGCGGTGGCGGCGTTGAGGATCACGTCGTCCAGCACCAGCTCGGTGCCGATGACGCTGTTCTGGACCAGGTGACCCCAGTTGCTGAAGGTGATGGTGGTGGCGGCGGTGCTGGGGCTGAAGCTGACGTAGTAGCGGCGGGCGGCTTCGACGGCTTGGAGGTAGATGTGGTTGCTGCCGATGGTGAGGCCGAAGACGCCGGGGGCGCCGCCGACCTGTTCGCCGCTGGTCCAGAAATCCAGCAGGTAGGTTTCGCCGACGGCGAGGGTGACGGTTTGCGAGAGGGTGACGGGGCCCTGGTTGGCGGGGACGGTGTTGGTGAAGGTGACGGGGCCGCCAAAGAGGACGACGCCGTTGGACAGGGTGGTGGGGGTGGCGGAGGCGGACATCGTCCAGTTGCCGAAATAGACGCAGTTGGTCGCCTCGCCGCAGGGGGCGCCGGCGAAGGGGATGGGGCCCCACCAGCCATAGGCGCCGGTGGGGTAGGCGGCGTTCCAGGACGGGATGGTGACGGGTGAGCCTGGCGGGGAGGGGCCGGTGTGGGGGCCGGGGCCGGTCCAGTTCTGGTTTCCCGAGGCGCCGGTTTCGAAGCTGCCGTTGGTGATGAGGTTGGCCGTGGGATTGGCGAGGGTGGCGGTGCCGTAGCCGACCGAGAGGATGGCGGCCCTGGCTGGCTGGGCTGCCGTGATGGCCAGCGCAAGGCCGAGGATGGTGGGGATCCGGTTCCGCATGGCGCAGCCTTCCCTGTGGGCGAGCAGGCCGGGAGCGTATCGGGCGGGGGAGGGGATTGGCAAATCGGGTCAGGCTGCGCGTTCGATGCGCAGGGGGAATTTGCCGCGGGTGAGGAGGGGTTCGGGGCCGGCATCGAGGCGGCCGAGGCGGAAGAGGCCGCGGGACCAGCGGTAGGGGCCGTGGAAGAGGGCGAGGTTGCCCCAGGGGGCGTAGTAGCCGATGTCGCCGGGGGC
>CAMDAM010000372.1 GCA_945888575.1 Asaia bogorensis
AGCTGGATCGCGGTGCCGCCAGAGGCGCAGGCGGTGGAGGTGGCGATCGGGTTGCCCTTGGTGCCGAAGCGGTCGGCCAGGTGCTCGCCCACCGAGGCGAACAGGAAGCGGCGATAGGTGTCGCGAAACTGCGGCTGGTCGGCCACCGCGATCAGGTCGGCATAGGAAACGCCATCGTTCTTGCCGGTCGCGGCCGCCAGCGCCTGCCGCTGCGGCCATTCGATCTCCACCGGCGGCAGGGCGAGGAAGAGCGGCCCGGGGAAGTTCCCCTTGGTACCGATGCCGGATTCGGCCACGGCCTCCTCGGCGGCGCGGTCGGCCAGTCGCTGGGAGAGTTCGGGGGCGCACAAGGGATCGGCCGGCACGAAATCCACCGTGCCGGCGATGGTGGTGCGCATGTGGTCCAGCGGGAAGCGGCTGATGCGCTTGATGCCGGAAACGCCGCCGGTCAGCTTCGCCCAGTTGTCCCGCTGCCCCTCGCCCAGCGAGGTCAGCACGCCCATGCCGGTGACGACGACGATCGGGCGGCCGTGGGAATCGGTATGTGCCATCGCGCCCTCCTCAGGCTCTAGTCACCAGCGCCATGCCTTCGCCGCGCCAGTGGCCCCAGGCGGTGACCAGGGCCTGCGACAGCGTGCCGGGCATGGCGGCCTCGCCGGGTTCCAGCGGGGCGAACAGGCTGCCACGCGAGACGGCATCGGCGGCCAGCGCCAGGTTGGCCACGAAGCTCGGCTCCATGGAATGCCCCAGCGCGGTGGCGATGGCGCGGACCGGCAGGCCGAGCCCGTCCAGAAAGGCCAACTCCTCCTGCGTCGCCGCCGCCACGCCGCTGGCGCCAGAGAGCACGGCCGCCCCCTCGCCGGGTGTCATCGCGGCCAACTGGCGCTGCGCGTTGGCGGTGGCAGCGCCCGGGCTGCGGTTGCAGCGGTCCGACTCCACGGCGGCGATGCGGGCGATGGCGGTGGCGCCGCGCGCCTCGGCATGGGCACGGCTTTCGATCACCAGGAAGCAGCCCAGCGCGCTCAGCACCATCCCGCCGCCGCCCTGCTGGCGGGCGCGCACAGGGGCGAACTCCCCGGCCAGCAGCGTGTGGCCCATGGCGTAGTGCATCGGCGTCTCGGGCCGGTTGGCGTTGTGGGAGCCGCCCACCAGAAACAGCTCGCCCTGCCCCGCCCGGATGCGGGCCACGGCGGTGCGCACCGCATCCACCCCGGCCCCTTCTTCACCCATGAAGGTGCGCGAGGAGCCCACCACGCCATGCACGATGGAGATGTTGCCGGCCAGCAGGTTCGAAAGCTGGGCCAGGAACAGCGTGGGCCGCAGGTCGGTCAGCAGGCGCTCGTTCAGGAACGCGGCCGGGTTCTCCGCCTTGGGCAGGCCGGAGAGGATGGCGGCATCCACCGCCGCGTCGCGCTCCCCGCCGCCGGCGGCGACGATCATGTGGGTGCGGGACAGCAGCTCCGCGTTGCCCTTCACTCCGGCATGCTCCAGCGCGGCGCCAGCGGCATAGGTGCCGATGCGCTGCCAGGCTTCCATCTGGCGCTGGTCCTGCCGCTTGGGGATCTGCTTGTCCCAGGCCAGCTCCACCAGCGGATGCACGGGATAGGGCGCATAGCTCGCGGCATCCACCACCGGGGCGAAGCCGCCCGGGGCATCCAGCGCGGCGCGGTGGGCGTCGGGGCCTTCGCCCAGGCAGGAGATCAGGCCGATCCCGGTAATGACGGCGTCGCGCTCATGCATCGGCGAGCAGCTCCTCGGGCACGCCCACGCGGCGGGCGACCTCGAACAGCCCTTGGCGCAGGGCCGGGTTGGGGAAGTCCATCACGCGATAGGTGATGCCGGCCTCGGCCACCAGCTTGCCGCCGGAGCGGATGCGGCCGGAGAGCACGGCGTAGCCGGAGCCGTCATGCTCCTGCGTCGCCTCCACCTGGATCACCTGGCCGGGGGTGAGGAAGCTGCGCATCTTGGCTTCGGAGACCTTGGCCAGGAAGGCCATCTGGCGGAAGCGCAGGCCCGCCATCACCAGCCAGCCGCCGGCCTGGGCGATGGTCTCGATCATCAGCACGCCGGGCAGGATCGGGTAGCCGGGGAAGTGGCCCTCGAAGATCGGGCTTTCCTGCGGCAGGGTGCAGTCCACCACGATGGTGCGCGCCGCGAGGTCCATCGCCGCGATGCGGTCGACCATCTGGAAGTATTCCAGGCGCATCGCGCGGCGGCCCTTCAGCCCTTGGCGGCGACGAGCTTGTCGATGTTGCGGGCGAGGCCTTCGAGCACGAAATACTCCTCGCCGGAGACGCCGCCCTGGTTCACTTCCTGCGTCCACTGCTCCAGCGGCATCTTGATGCCGAAGGCCTTGTCGATGGCGAAGGCGACGTCCAGGAAGTCGAGGCTGTCGATGCCGAGGTCGTTGATGGCGTGGCTCTGCGGCGTGATGGTGGCGCGGTCGATGCCGCAGATCTCCGAAATGATATCGGCGACCTTCTCGTACGTCGCGGAGTCGGACATGGGCGGGGGCCTCGCTTCAGGACGGAATCGGAACACGCCCGGCGAGCGGGCATTGAATCAACGCGGCAGACACCACACCCCGCCCCCAAAGACAAGCCGCGGGGGCGGCGGGGCGGGCGGGTCAGGTGAGCGTGACGGTGGCCTCGCCCAGCCCGTCGAACACCACGCTGACATGGCAGGGGCGGTCGAGCCAGATGGGCGGCGTGACGCTGCCGAGCATCACCACCTGCCCGGCCTTGAGGCCGCCAAAGGCCGCGGCGGTGGGGGAGGAGGCAAGCCAGGCAAGTGCGGCAAGCGGGTGGCCCAGCAGGTCCCGGCCATGGCCGGCGGCACGCTGCAGGCCATCGACGGCCACGCGGCCGGGAATGGCGGCGAGGTCGAGGCTGCGCCAGTTGGCCGGGCCGGCGGAGAGGATGGCGGCGCGGTGGTACACCTGGTCGGCCACCAGGGTGGGGGTGCCGATGCGGGCGAGGTCGCCCAGCGGCGGGGTGCCGTAGCGGTTCTCGACGATCTCGATGGCGGCGAACATCTCGCCCACCGCTTCGGCGGCCTGTTCCTGGGTGCAGGGGCCGAAGGGGATGTCCTGGGCGAGGCGCAGGCCGATCTCGCATTCGGCACCGGGGCCGCGCAGGCTGGCATAGGGGATGCGGGTGCCGGAGGGGAGCAGGTGGGCGGCGACCATGTAGCCGGCGGCGGGGCCGGTGAGGCCCAGGTAGTCCTGCATGCGCTTGGTGGTGGCGCCGATCTTGTAGCCGGCGGGCGGCACGGCGCCGCTGCGGCGGGCGCGTTCGAACTGCACCGCTACGCCTTCCTCCAGCGTGGCGGGGCGGATCGCGTCCGGCAGGGAGGATTCGGCGCCGGTGCGGCGGGCTTCCTCCAGCGCGGCGGCGGCGGGGTTGGGATCGTACATCGGCAGGGTCCTAGCGGCGGGCCAGTTCGTAGAGGGCGATGGCGGCGGCGGTGGAGACGTTGAGGCTGTCCAGCAGCTCGTTGCGGCCGGGCATGGCGATGGCGGCGATCTCGTCGCAGGTGTCCCGCGTGAGGCGGCGCAGGCCTTCGCCTTCGCTGCCCAGCACCAGGGCGACGCGACGCTCGGCCAAAGCGGGGCCGGCGAGGCGGGTGCCGCCGGCATCGAGGCCGATCACCCAGAAGCCGGCGGCGCGGAGCGCCACCAGGGTGCGGGAGATGTTGACGGCGCGTAGGAAGGGCACGGTTTCCAGGGCGCCGGAGGCGGCCTTGGCCAGCGCGCCGGTTTCCTCCGGGGCGTTGCGGTCTTGCGTGATGACGGCGGCGACACCGAAGGCGGCGGCGGCGCGCAGGATGGCGCCGACGTTGCGGGGGTCGCTGACCTGGTCGAGCACCAGGATCGGGCCGGAGCGGGCGACGGCGGATTGCAGGCTGGGGGGTGCCAGTGGATCGACCAGCAGGGCGGCGCCCTGGTGGATGGCGCCGGCGCCGAGCAGGTGATCGAGGCGGGCGCGGTCCACGCGTTCCACGCCCAGCGCCCAGGGGCGGCGCAGGCGGGTGGCGATGCCGGCTTCGGCTTCCTCGGTCAGCAGCAGGCGGCGCAGGTGGCGGGCGGGGTTGGCCATGGCGGCGGCCACGGCGTGCAGGCCGTAGAGCCAGAGCGAGTTGCCCGGGGCTTCCCGCGCGGTGCGCTCGGCGGGGGGGCGCGTGGCGCGGGCGCGGATCTCGGCGGGGCGGACCTCTGCGGGGCGGGGGGTGCCGAGGGTTCGGGTTTCGGGGACGGGGCGCTCCTTGCGGGCGGGCCGTTCCTCCTTGGCCATTTCCGGCTTGGGCAGGGCTGCCTTGGGGCGCTCCGGCTTCGGGCGGGGGGTGGACGGGCGGGGGCCGCCGAAGCGATCGGGGGAACGCTTGGGCGGGCGCGGGCCGGCCTGGTGGGCGGGGCGATCGGGGCGGGGGCGCGAGGGGCCGCCTTGATCGGAGTCGGACTGCGGGCGGCGGGGGGGCTTCATGGGGTGGGTATAGCGATGCGGGGGCTGTGGGACAAATCGGGCGTTGAGGCGATTGACAAGAGGCGGGCTTGGCCGTAGGTGCGCTGCTTCCGCGCCCGGGCCTTGCCAGGGCGTGCCGCGATGGCGGAGGGGTGCCCGAGTGGCTAAAGGGGGCGGACTGTAAATCCGCTGGCGCACGCCTACGTTGGTTCGAATCCAACCCCCTCCACCAATCCGCGACGACGACTGCTGCCAGGACGCTGATGCGGGTGTAGCTCAATGGTAGAGCTCCAGCCTTCCAAGCTGGCTATGAGGGTTCGATTCCCTCCACCCGCTCCCGCCGCG
>CAMDAM010000373.1 GCA_945888575.1 Asaia bogorensis
ACCGTCCACGCCGTTTCCAAGCCCACG
The DNA here is from genome assembly GCA_945888575.1 of Asaia bogorensis. GTDB lineage: Bacteria > Pseudomonadota > Alphaproteobacteria > Acetobacterales > Acetobacteraceae > CAMDGX01. The sequence continues at coordinate 28 of CAMDAM010000373.1, forward strand.
GTGGCCATCATCCGCGGCTGGTGCCTGGGCGGCGGCATGGCCTTGGCCATCAGCTGCGACCTGCGCCTGGCCAACGACCGCGCCCGCTTCGGCATCCCCGCCGCCAAGCTTTCCATCGGCTACCCCGTGGAAGGCCTGCGCCGCCTGGTGGAGCTGGTGGGCCTCTCCACCGCCAAGGAAATCATGTTCACCGCCCGGCAGTACTCCGCCGAGGAAGCCCTGCGCCTCGGCATCGTGAACCACCTGCTGGCCGACGACGCGATCGACGCCTTCGCCACCGACTACATCGCCAGCATCGCCGCCGGCGCGCCGCTCACGCAGAAAGGCGCCAAGCTCGCCCTGGCCGAACTCGCCAAGGACGAATCCCGCCGGGATCTCGCGGCGGCGGAGGCGATCATCGCCCAGTGCGCCACCAGCGAGGACCATGCCGAGGGGACCAGGGCGTTCCTGGAGAAGCGGCGACCCGTCTTCAAAGGCAAGTAAGCGTCTTCTTTTTCTGAAGAAAAAGAAGCAAAAAGACTTTTCCGACTTGCGCCCGGGCTAGCCACCGCCAAACCAGAAAAGTTTTTTGGTTCTTTTTTTCAAAAAAGAACCGCTTTCTTCCTTACTCCCCCAACCGCCACAACGGCGGCGCGATCTTCTCCACCACCAGCTCGATCTCATGGCAGCCTTCCGGGTGCATGTTCGGCGGCAGCCCGTATTGGTAATTGGCATCGTTCTCCGCCAAATGCCGCACGCGATAGGAGTTGGGCGCCAGCGCCGCCTCGAACTCCGCCAGCAGGGAAGACGGCGAATAGGTGCGCCGGTGGTCGCCATTCCAGTAGGACGGCACGCGCCGCTTGCGCTCATACAGCGCCGCGCTCGGCACCACGGTGATGATGTGCCCGCCCACCTTCACCACGCGGTGCCATTCCTGGATCGCCTTGATGTTGTCCGGGATGTGTTCCAGGCAGTGGCTGGAATACACAGCATCCTGGCTGTCGTCGGCAAACGGCAGGATGCGCCCGTCATAGCCGGGATAGTCGATATCCACCCCGATCGCCCCCGGCAGGATCGGCACCACGCTGCCCGCCACCGACGCGCCCTGGAAGCCGACATCCAGCACCGCCGGGCCCGTCACGAAGCGGGACCAGAAGCCGGACGCGACCTTGTCGGCAAAGCTCTTCTGCGATTCCCGCCCCACCGGCCGCGCCAGCTCGCCGGAAAGATCGTGCGGGCGCTGCGGCGGGCGCGCCTCCCACGTCAAGCGACGCAGCATCAACCCCAGGAACCGGCGGTCGTCCCCCTGTCCCACCAGGGCCGGCTGCATGCAGGTCGGGATACGGAACTCCAGCACCACCGTGCCGTCCGGCTCGATCGCCTCGCGCGGCACCACCACCACGCGCGGCACCAGCGCGGCGCTCATCACGTTCCAGCGCCCCACCGCCCGCCCGCCCGCCAGGATCTCCGCCTGCTGCTCGAACACGGCGCCTTGCATGACGAATCCGAGCGATTCCAACCGAAGTTCCACCCCGCCCTCCGGCCGGCGCGGCAGGCGGAACACCAGGCGCGCCCGCCTTCCATCGGTCCAGCGACCGTTGGTGTCCGGGGCGGAGAACCCGGTGGTGAACACATGCCGTGGCGCGTCGGGGCTTTGCAGCGCCACCCCATCCGGCGGCAGGGGCAGCAGCGTTGCGGTATCGATCTGCATGGGGGTGCTCACATCGTGTGGGGGCGCACGGCGCGCCCGCTGCGCAAGGAAGCCTCGGCGGCATCGGCCAGCAACAGCGCCGCCAACCCATCCCACCCACTTGGCGCCGGCCCGCGCCCAGCCGCAACCGCGGCCACGAAGGCATCGAGCTCGGCGCGATAGGCCTCGGCGTAGCGCTCCAGGAAGAAGGGCTGCGCCACCGCGGTGGTGAACCCGCCCGCCCCCGCCCGCTCCAGCGTCGTCACCGGCACATTGCCCGCCCGCAGCAGCCCCTTGGCCCCATGCGCCTCGATGCGCTGGTCGTAGCCATAGGTGGCCCGGCGCGAATTGCTGATGCTGCACAGCTTGCCGCTGGCGGTGCGCAGCGTGATCAGCGCCGTATCGATATCGCCCGCCGCCCCGATCCCAGGGTCCACCAGGCAGGTGCCGGCGGCGAACACCTCCACGATCTCCTCGCCCAGCAGGAAGCGCGCCATATCGAGGTCATGGATCGCCATATCCCGGAACAACCCGCCAGAGGCCGCGACATAGCTCGGCGGCGGCGGCGAGGGATCGCGGCTGGTGATCGCAAGCACCTCCAGCGCGCCGATCTCACCCGCCGCCAACGCCGCCTTCAGCGCGGCGAAATGCGGATCGAAGCGCCGGTTGAACCCGATCATCAGCGCAATGCCGGCCCGCTCCGCCGCCTCGATGCAGGCCCGTGCCCGCGCCGCATCCAAATCCACCGGCTTCTCGCAGAACACGGCCACGCCGCCCGCCGCCGCGCGCTCGATGAACCCGGCATGGGTCGGCGTGGGCGAGGCGATCAGCACCGCCTGCGCCTTGTACGCCTCGTCCAGGGTCAGCACGCGGCTGCCGGTCGCCTCCGCCAGCGCGGCCACCGCGGCGGCATCGGTATCGGCGATCCCCACCAGCCGCGCGCCCGCATGGGCGGCCACGTTGCGCGCATGAATGCGTCCGATACGCCCGGCGCCGATCACGGCAATGTCGATCATGCAGGTCCTCCGTCCCCCCGATTGTCTCGCGTCGCCGCCGGATGGACAATGGCGCCCAAAGCTGAGGAGGTCGCCATGCCCACCATCCGCCTTACCTGCGCCCAGGCGCTGGTGCGTTTCCTGGCCGCCCAGCGCACCGTCGTCGATGGGATGGAGGTGCCGATCTTCGCCGGCGCCTGGGCCATCTTCGGCCACGGCAACGTCGCCGCCATGGGCGAGGCGCTGCACGGCATCGGCGACGCGCTGCCCACCTACAGGGGCCATAACGAGCAGGGCATGGCGCTGTCCGCCATCGCATACGCCAAGGCGATGCGCCGCCGCCGCATGATGGCCGTCACCTCCTCCATCGGCCCCGGCGCCACCAACATGGTCACCGCCGCCGCCGTCGCCCACGTCAACCGCCTGCCCGTGCTGTTCCTCCCCGGCGACGTCTTCGCAGGCCGCCGCCCCGATCCCGTTCTCCAACAGGTGGAGGATTTCGAGGACGCGACAGTCTCCGCCAACGATTGCTTCCGCCCCGTCTCCCGCTTCTTCGACCGCATCGCCCGCCCGGAGCAAATCCTCACCGCCCTGCCACGCGCCATGGCGGTGCTGACCGACCCCGCCCAATGCGGCCCCGTCACCCTCGCCCTGTGCCAGGACACGCAGGCGGAAGCCTTCGACTACCCCGAAAGCTTCTTCGCCCCGCGCACCTGGCGCATCCGCCGCCCGCCGCCGGATGCCGCCGAGCTCGCAGATGCCGTCGCCCTGCTGCGCGCAGCGAAGGCCCCGCTGATCATCGCCGGCGGCGGCGTGCACTATGCCGGTGCCGCCGAAACCCTCGCCCGCTTCGCCGAAGACCACGGCATCCCGGTCACGGAAACCCAGGCCGGCAAAAGCGCCCTGCCGCACGACCATCCCATGAACCTCGGCGCCATCGGCGTCTCCGGCACGTCGGCCGCCAATGAAGCCGCCGAGCAGGCCGACCTCATCCTGGCCGTCGGCACCCGCCTGGGCGATTTCGCCACCGGAAGCTGGGCGCTCTACCGCAACCCCAACCGCCGCGTGGTGGCGCTGAACGTGCAGGCCTTCGATGCCGGCAAGCGCCTGTCCGCCCCCCTGGTGGCCGATGCCGATCTCGGCCTGCAAGCGCTCTCCACCGCGCTCGCCACCCACCGCGCCCCGGCCGACTGGCTCACCCAGTGCCAGGCCGGCCTCACCCCCTGGCAGGAAGCCGCCACCCGCGCCACCGGCCCGAACAACACAGCACTCCCCACCGATGCCCAGGTCCTCGGCGCCGTCCGCCGCGCGGTGCCGGAGTCCGCCGTGGTGGTCGCCGCCGCCGGCGGCCTGCCGGGCGAGTTGCACAAGCTCTGGAACGCCACCGGCCCCGGCACCTACCACCTGGAATACGGCTATTCCTGCATGGGCTACGAAATCGCCGGCGCGGTCGGCGTGAAGATGGCACTGCCGGACCGCGAAGTCGTCGTCCTGCTCGGCGACGGCTCCTGGCTGATGATGAACTCGGAACTCGCCACCTCCGTGATGCTCGGCCAGAAGCTGATCGTGGTGCTGCTCGACAACGGCGGCTTCGGCTGTATCGATCGCCTCCAGCGCGGCACCGGCGGCGCCAGCTTCAACAACCTGCTCGCCACCGCCCGGCACGACACGCTGCCCGCCTTCGATTTCGCCGCCCAGGCGGCCGGGCTCGGCGCCACCGCGCTCACCGTCACCGGCACCACCGCCCTCGAAGCCGCCATCGCCACCGCCCGCGCCGCCGACCGCACCACGGTGATCGTCCTCAAGACCGACCCCGCCGGCAGCACCGAAGAAGGCGGCCACTGGTGGGATGTCGGCGTGCCGGAAGTCTCCCCCCGCCGGGAAACGCAAGCCGCACGCGCCGCCAGCGATGCCGCCCGAGCGACGCAACGCCTCGCAGATTAAAAGAAGAGTCTTCTTTTTCTGAAGAAAAAGAAGCAAAAAGACGGCAGTTTCCAACTCCGGGTGCAACGCCTTTGATGTTTGCGTTGTACTGGAGGTTGGGATGGTTGGGCATCACGAGTTGAACCTTTCCGAGCGGGTCTCGATCCAGCTTTGG
>CAMDAM010000374.1 GCA_945888575.1 Asaia bogorensis
AGGCGGTGAGCAGGGCGGCGCCGGCGTTGAGCAGGCCTGGGCCAGGCACCACGGCGAAGGCCTGCGGCTGGCCGGTGGCAAGGGCGGCGCCGAGGGCCATGTAGCCGGCGGCCTGCTCGTGGCGGGGGTGGAGTAGGCGCATCTTGCCGGACTGCGCGACGGCGTCGAACAGGAAATCGTTGTTCACGCCGGGCAGGGCGTAGAGCGTGGTGATTCCGTGGGCGAGCAGGGCCTCAACCGTGGCTTCACCGGTGGTTTGGCGGGACATGCGTTTCCTCGTCTTCGTCGGCGCATCGTGGCACAGGGCGCGGCGAGTGGGTATGATGGCCGTGAAGACGGGAGGCGGTGGCGTGTATTCGCAGGCGCTCAACACACGGGATGGCGGGGCTTCGGCGGAGGATGCCGATGCCTTGGCGCGTTTCCAGGCGCGGATCGATGCCGAGGAAAAGATCGAGCCGAATGACTGGATGCCGGAAGCCTATCGCCGCACGCTGACGCGGCAGATCAGCCAGCACGCCCATTCCGAGATCGTCGGCATGCTGCCGGAAGGCAACTGGATCACCCGCGCGCCGAGCCTGCGGCGCAAGGCGGCGTTGCTGGCCAAGGTGCAGGATGAGGGCGGGCACGGGCTCTACCTGTATGCCGCGGCGGAAACGCTGGGCACGGCGCGCGAGGAGCTGGTGGAGCAGCTGCTGAGCGGGCGGGCGAAGTATTCCTCCATCTTCAATTATCCCACGCTGAGCTGGGCCGATATCGGCGCCATCGGCTGGCTGGTGGATGGCGCGGCGATCATGAACCAGATCCCGCTGTGCCGGTGCTCCTATGGGCCGTATGCGCGGGCCATGATCCGGGTGTGCAAGGAGGAGAGTTTCCACCAGCGCCAGGGCTACGAGATCATGCTGACGCTGTGCCGCGGCACGGCAGCGCAGAAGGCGATGGCGCAGGATGCGCTGACCCGGTGGTGGTGGCCGTGCCTGATGATGTTCGGGCCGCCGGACACGGCCTCCCAGCATTCCGACGCCTCCATGAAGTGGAAGATCAAGCGCTTCACCAACGACGATCTGCGGCAGAAATTCGTCGATGCCACGGTGCCGCAGGGGCTGCATCTCGGGCTGACCTTTCCGGACCAGGAATTGCGGCTGGAGGATGGGCACTGGCGCTTCGGGGCAATCGACTGGGATGAGTTCAAGCGCGTTGTGGCCGGGGACGGGCCGCTGAACCGGGAGCGGCTGGCGGCGCGCAAGCAAGCGCATGAAGACGGTGCCTGGGTGCGCGAGGCGGCGCTCGCGTTTGCGGCCAAGCGGCGGAGGAAGGCGGCATGACCGAAGCACGCACCCCTTTGTGGGAGGTGTTCCTGCGCAGCCGTACCGGGTTGTCGCACCGGCATGTCGGCTCCGTGCACGCCGCCGATGCGGTGATGGCGTTGCAGGCGGCGCGCGATACCTACACGCGGCGCGGCGAGGGGTTGTCGATCTGGGTGGTTCCCTCCGCCGCCATCACGGCCAGCGATCCCGCGGAGAAGGGGATGCTGTTCGAGCCTGCCGCTTCGAAGATCTACCGGCACCCGACCTTCTATGAGGTGCCGGACGAGGTGGGGCATATGTGACGTGTCGGACCGGTTTTCGGGATTGCTGCTGCGGCGGGCCGATGATGCGCTGGTGCTCGGCCACCGGCTGTCGGAATGGACGGGCCATGCGCCCAGCCTGGAGGAGGAGCTGGCGCTGGCGAACCTGGCGCTGGACCTGATCGGCCAGGCGCGGGCGCTGTATGCGCTGGCCGCCGAGAAGGGCGCAGGGGAGGACGAGGATTCGCTGGCCTATCTGCGCGGCGATCGCGAATACACCAACCTGCTGCTGCTGGAATTGCCGAACGGGGATTTCGCGGTGACGATCGCGCGGCTGTTCCTGTACGCGGCGTTCATGGACCCGTTCTGGCGCGCGGCAGCGGCCTCGCGCGACCGGGACCTGGCGGCGATCGCGGCCAAGGCGGAGAAGGAGGCGGCCTATCACCTGCGCCATGCCGCGGAATGGCTGATCCGGCTGGGCGACGGCACCGAGGAATCGCACCGAATGGCGCAGGCGGCGCTGGAGCGGCTGTGGCCCTACACGGGCGAGATGTTCGAGCCGGAGGACGAGGTGTTGGTGGCGGCCGATGTGTGCCCGGAACCAGCGGGGCTGCGCGAGGCGTGGAACCGCACGGTGGATGCGGTGCTGGCGGAGGCGACGCTGGCGCGGCCGGCGGAATGCTGGATGCAGAGCGGCGGGCGCGCCGGGCGGCATACGGAGCATCTCGGCCATATGCTGGCGGTGATGCAGTCCGTCGCGCGGGCACACCCGGGGGCCAAGTGGTGAGCCTGCGGGAGCGCGCCTGGGCGGCGGCGGCGGCGGTGGTGGACCCGGAGATTCCGGTGCTGACCATCGAGGATCTCGGCGTGCTTCGCGAGGTGGTAGAGGGCGACGGCGGCGTGGAGGTGCGGATCACGCCGACCTATTCCGGCTGCCCCGCCATGGGGGTGATCGCCTGGGAGGTGGAGGCGGCGCTGGCGCGCGAAGGGATCGCACCGGCCCGCGTGGTGACCGTTCTGTCGCCGGCCTGGACCACGGATTGGCTGAGCGAGGCAGGGCGGGAGAAGCTGCGCGAATACGGCATCGCGCCGCCGGGGAAGGCGGGGCGGCGGGCGTTGTTCGGGGACGAGGCGGTTTCGTGCCCCCGTTGCGGGTGCGGAGAGACAGTACTGTTGGCGGAGTTCGGCTCCACCGCGTGCAAGTCCTTGCGCCAATGCCAGGCGTGCCGCGAGCCGTTCGACGCGTTCAAGTGCCACTGATGTTTCACGCGCTGCGCATCGCCGACCGGCGGCAGGAGACGGACGAAGCGGTGTCGCTGGCGTTCGAGATTCCCGAGGCATTGCGCGGGGATTTCGCGTTCCGGCCGGGGCAGTACCTCACGCTGCGGGCGATGCTGGGCGGCGAGGAGGTCCGGCGGGCCTATTCGATCTGCGCCGGGTTGGACGATGGCGAACTGCGCGTGGCGGTGAAGCATGTGCCGGGTGGGGTGTTCTCGGCGCATGCCAATACGGCGCTGCAGGTGGGCGACACGGTTGAGGTGATGCCGCCGGAGGGTCGGTTCGGGCATGCGCCGGGGGGCGAGGGGCGGCTGTATCTGGGGCTGGCGGCGGGGTCGGGCATCACGCCGATCCTTTCGATCCTGAAGAGCGTGCTGGCGCGGGAGCCGGGCAGCCGGTTCATCCTGCTGTATGGCAGCCGCAGCACGGCGCAGGTGCTGTTCCGCGGTGCGTTGGAGGATTTGAAGGACCGGTATCTGGACCGGCTGACGGTGGTTCATACGCTGTCGCGCGAGGCGCAGGATGTTCCGGCGCTGAACGGGCGGCTGGATGGGGCGAAGCTGCGGGCGTTGCTGCCGGGGTTGGTGGATGCGGCGGCGATCGACCAGGCCTTCCTGTGCGGGCCGGAGACGATGCTGGACGAGCTGCCGGGGGTACTGGCGGAGCTGGGTGTCGCGGCGGATCGCATCCAGATGGAGCGGTTCACGCCCTCGGGGCCCAGGCGCGCGGTGGTGGTGGCGCAGGATGCGCCGGGTGTGGCGGTGGCCACCATCATCCACGATGGCGCGCGGCGCGAGGTTCCGGTGGCCGAGGGCGAGACGGTGCTGGATGCGGCGTTGCGGGCCGGGATGGATTTGCCGTGGTCGTGCCATGGCGGCATGTGCAGCACGTGCCGCGCCAGAGTGACCGAGGGCGCGGTGGAGATGGCGGTGAACTTCTCCCTGGAGCCGTGGGAGGTTTCAGCCGGCTATGTGCTCACATGCCAAGCCCGGCCCGTGGCGGGGCGTGTGGTCGTGGACTACGACCAAGTCTAGGGGTGCCTAAGGCCCCAGCGGGGTCGAGGGGCGGCGCCCCTCGCCTTAAGCCTGCTTCAGCTCAATCAAGCTCCGCCGGATCTTCCGCCCACGTTCGATGCTGTCCTCGATGAAGCTCGGATCGCCCCAGCGCACCGCGCGCGCCATCGCCTGGGCGTCTTCCATGAAGCGGGCCAGCATTTCCAGCAGCGCCTCGCGGTTGTTCAGGAAGATGTCGCGCCACATCACGGGGTCGGAGGCGGCGATTCGGGTGAAGTCGCGGAAGCCGGAGGCGGAGAATTTCAGCACTTCCTGCCGGCTTTCCTCTTCCAGGCCTTCGGCGGTGTTGCAGATGGTGAAGGCGATGAGGTGCGGCAGGTGGGAGACGATGGCCAGCACGCGGTCGTGGTGGCCGGCTTCCATGCTTTCCACCATGGAGCCGCAGCGGCGCCAGAGTTCGGAGACCTTTTCCACCGCGTCTTCGTCGGTGCCAGGCGGCGGGGTGAGCAGGCACCAGCGGCCCTGGAACAGGGTGGTGAAGCCGGCATCTGGGCCCGAGTATTCCGTTCCCGCAACGGGGTGCGCCGGCACGAAATGTACGCCGGCGGGGATCAGCGGGCCGACGTCGCGGATGACGGACTGCTTGGTGGAGCCGACATCCGTTACGATGCAGCCGGGCGCGAGGTGGGGCGCGATCGCCTCGGCCAGGGCGGCATAGGCGCCGACGGGGGCGCAGAGCATGACGCAATCGGCGCCGGCCACGGCGCGGGCGGGATCGAGTTCCACGCGGTCGGCGATGCCAAGCTGCATCACGCGGTCGAGCGTGGCCTGGGTGCGGGCGTTGGCGACGATCTCGCCGGCGATCTCGCGCTTTTCCATGGCGATGCGCGCCACGGAACTGCCGATGAGCCCGATGCCGACCAGCACCAGGCG
>CAMDAM010000375.1 GCA_945888575.1 Asaia bogorensis
CCCGAATTCGGCTGCTCGTAGCGCGGGTCCGACAGCGGGCGGGACAGCACCGGCCCCCCGTCCTCTTCCAGCGCGAAGGCCCCGGCCAGCTCCAGCAGCTTCACCTGCAGCTCCTGCGCCACCCGCCGCTCCAGGTACCGGTCGAACACGGTGGCCAGCGACACCCCGGCGATCCCCAGCGCCAGCACGATCGTGGCCGCCGACAGCACCAGCAGCCGCCGCCGCAGCGCGGGCCCGGTTTCAACCCCCGACAAGGTAGCCATAGCCCCGCCGCGTGGTGATGATGTCCGCCGCGAGCTTGCGCCGCAGCCGCCCGATCAACACCTCGATGGCGTTCGAATCCGGCTCCTCCTCCTGGGCATACACGTGCTCGGCCAACTCCCCCTGGGACACCACGCGCCCGTTGTGGTGCACCAGGTAGCGCAGCGCGCGGAACTCCAGCGGCGTCAGCGCCAGCTCCCGCCCGCCCAGATGCGCCAGCATCCGCCGCGTATCGATCGACAGCGCGCCGACCTCTAGCAGCGGCGTCGCATGCCCCGCCGCCCGGCGCAGGATCGCCCCGATCCGCGCCAGAAGTTCCTCGCTGTGGAACGGCTTGCCCAGGTAGTCATCCGCCCCCGCATCGATCCCCGCCACCCGCTCGCTCCAGGAGGCACGGGCCGTCAGGATCAGCACCGGCGTGGCCAGCCCGGCCGCGCGCAGCCGCTTCAGCACCGTGATTCCATCGATCCGCGGCAGTCCCAGATCCAGGATGATCGCGTCGTAGCCCTCCGTCTCGGCCTGGAACCAGGCCTGCTCGCCGTCATGCACCTGGTCCGCCACATAGCCGGCGCGCGCCAGCGTGGCGGCGATGTCCTCCGCGATGGCGCGCTCATCCTCCACCACCAGGATACGCATCAGCGGTATGTCACTTGCGTCAGCTTGTTGCGGCGTGCATCGACGGTCACGTCGCAATACTCGCCCTGGCGCGTCAACACGGTGAAGCGATAGGTCCACACCCCGCCCGCGCCCTCGTTCAACGCCACGTCCAGCACCTCCCCGGGCACGGCCACGCGCACCATGGCCATCACCTGGCTGAGCGGCGCGGCATTGCCGTTGGCCACCGCCTCTGCCGCCCGGTTCTGCGGCGCCTGGTCCGCCGGCCCACGCGCGCCCGCGCCCACACCACGGCCCCCGCCACCACCGCCCCCCCGTCCGCCCAACCCGCTGTTCCCCGCCCTATCTCCGGACTTGCTGCCACTGCTCCCAGACCCGCCGCTGGACCCGCTATTGCCCGACCCTCTGCCGCTGCTCCCCGATCCGCTGTTGCTCCCCGAACTGCCGCTCCCCCCCGAGCTGCCACTGCCACCGGACCCGCTGCTGCCTGATCCACCACTACCGGAGCCCCCACTTCCAGAGCCCCCGCTGCCGGAACCCCCGCTACCGGAACCCCCACTGCCTGATCCACCGCTACCAGAGCCCCCGCTACCGGAACCCCCACTGCCTGATCCACCGCTACCAGAGCCCTCGCTACCGGAACCCCCACCCCCGGACCCACCCCCGCCAGAGCCGCCGCCGCCCGATCCACCGCCGCCTCCGCCGCCACCGCCACCACCCCCGCCGCCGCCGCTGCCACCACCGGACGCAAGCGCCCCCGGCGCGCCCCAAAGCAGCGCCGCCATAGCCAGCAGGAAGGATCGGCGCGTGTGCATCATGCGGGCCAGACCCTACCCCTCCCAGCCTGACGAAACGCTGACAACACCCTGACCATGCGCTGACCACCAGCGTCAGGTGGCTGTGGGGGCCGGTTGCGTAGGTTTGCCGTCAGCCGGGCAAACCCGCCCGGAACAACCAGGAGACGATCCATGCGCGCAGTGCTGATGGCAACAACCCTCATGGCCGGAATGGCATTCTGCACCCTCGCCGAAGCCGCCCCCTCCCGCACCACCCTGTCTGACAGCCCCACCGCGATCCAGGCCGCCCAGCCCGGCGCCATGATGCTGGCCCGCGGCGGTAGTGGCGGCGGTGGTGGCGGTGGCTCGGGCGGCGGCTCCGGCGGCCACGGCGCCAACGACGCCCCGGGCCACGACGCAGGCGACGACAAAGGCGGCGCCACCGGCGGCGGACGCGGCGGCCACGGCGCCAACGACGCCCCGGGCCACGACGCAGGCGACGACAAGGGCGGCGCCACCCGCGGCGGCCGCGGCGGCCACGGCCAGGATGACGGCGCCGGCCACACCTGATCCGGCCACTCCGCCTCCCAACGGGCCGAAGGCGGTCGCTCCCGCCCCGCCCTATGGCCCGCGCGCCCGGCAGGTTTTCCCACCTGCCGGGCGCACCCTTTTCCACCCCCACCTTGCGCACCACCCCCTGCCGGCGCTACCTCGCCCCATCGACTGGCAGCCGGAGAGGGCCGCGGAATGCGCGTGAAGGATGTAAAGAAGGTCGTGCTGGCCTATTCCGGGGGGCTGGACACCAGCGTCATCCTCCGATGGCTGCAGACGGTGTACAAGTGCGAGGTCATCACCTTCACCGCCGATCTCGGCCAGGGCGAGGAGCTCGAACCCGCCCGCAAGAAGGCCGAAATGCTGGGGATCAAGCACATCTACATCGAAGACGTGCGCGAAACCTTCGTGAAGGACTTCGTCTTCCCGATGTTCCGCGCCAACGCGCTGTACGAGGGCCAGTACCTGCTCGGCACCTCCATCGCCCGCCCGCTCATCGCCCAGCGCCAGATCGAGATCGCCGAGGAACTCGGCGCCGATGCCGTCGCCCACGGCGCCACCGGCAAGGGCAACGACCAGGTGCGCTTCGAGCTGAGCTACTACTCGCTCAAGCCCGACATCAAGATCATCGCTCCCTGGCGCGAATGGGAGCTCACCAGCCGCACCCGCCTCATCGAATTCGCCGAGGCCAACCAGATCCCCATCGCCAAGGACAAGCGCGGCGACGCCCCGTTCAGCGTCGACGCCAACCTCCTGCACTCCTCCTCCGAGGGCAAAATTCTCGAAGACCCCGCCGTCGAAGCCGACGAAATGGTCTACCAGCGCACCATCCGCCCGGAAGACGCGCCCGACCGCGCCACCGTCATCTCGATCGATTTCGCCAACGGTGACCCCACGGCGATCGACGGCGTGAAGATGTCCCCGGCCACCCTGCTCACCAGGCTCAACGAGCTCGGAAAAGCCAACGGCATCGGCCGCCTCGATCTCGTGGAAAACCGCTTCGTCGGCATGAAATCCCGCGGCGTCTACGAAACCCCCGGCGGCACCATCCTGCTCGCCGCCCACCGCAGCATCGAAAGCATCACGCTCGACCGCGAGGCCGCCCACCTCAAGGACAGCATCATGCCGCGCTACGCGGAGCTGCTCTACAACGGCTTCTGGTTCGCCCCGGAACGCCGCATGCTCCAGGCGCTCATCGACGAAAGCCAGAAAAGCGTCACTGGCACCGTCCGCATGAAGCTCTACAAAGGCAACGTCACCTGCATCGGCCGCGAGAGCCCGAACAGCCTCTACTCGATGAACGTGGTGACATTCGAGGAAGACCAGGGCGCCTACGACCAGTTCGATGCCCAAGGCTTCATCAAGTTGAACGCGCTGCGCCTTCGCCTCGGTGCGATGGCCGGCCGCAAAGGGGGAAACCTGTAATGACCATCTCGATGTACTCGGCCGCCGTGCCGATGATGAAGACCCTGCTCGGCGGCCTCTCCGGCGTGCTGGACAAGGGCGCGGCCTTCGCCGCCGCCAAGAACGTGGACCCCGCCGTGCTGGCCAGTGATCGCCTGGCGCCCGACATGTTCCCGCTCTGGCGCCAGATCCAGATCGCCTGCGACATGGCCCGCGGCGGCGCCCTCCGCCTCGCCGGCCGCGAAGTCCCCACCCTGCCAGACGTGGAAGCCAGCTTCGACAGCATGAAGAAGCGCATCGCCGACACCCTGGCCGTGATCGAGGGCATCCCCGCCGGCGAGATCGACGGCAGCGAAGACCGCGAAGTCGTCCTCAAGATGCGCGCCGGCGAGATGTCCTTCACCGGCCAGCGCTACCTGGTGGGCTTCGTCATCCCCAACCTCACCTTCCATTGCGCCACCGCCTACAACATCCTGCGCCACAACGGCGTCGAGATCGGCAAGCGCGACTTCCTCGGCAGCTTCTAAGCAAGCAGTTCTTTTTTGAAAAAAAGAACCAAAAAACTTTCGTAACATGGCGCCTCGACCTCCCAGTCGAGGCGCCATGAATACCACCCACCTCCGTAACCACCGCCCGTACGTCATTGCGAGCGAAGCGAAGCAATCCAGCCCTTCCCTCCGCCCCGGCGTCGATCACCGGCCACGGAACCAAGTAATAAAAGTCTTTTTGCTTCTTTTTCTACAGAAAAAGAAGATTCTTCCTAAGGGAGACCCACCGAAATGCGCGTCGCCGTCATAGGCCTGGGCACCATGGGCATGGGCGCCGCCCTCAACCTGGTGAAATCCGGCCACGAGGTCCACGGCTGCGACCTGCGCGAGTCCGCCCGCGCCGAACTCCTCGCCGCCGGCGGACACGCCACGGCCCGCGCCTGCGACCTGCCAGACGGGATCGAAGCCGCCATCGTTTTCGTCGTCAACGCCACCCAGGCCGAAACCGTCCTGTTCGGCCAGGAAGGCTGCCTCCCCCGCCTCGCGGAGGATGGCGTCGTCCTCTGCTGCACCACCGTGGCGCCGGAGGCTGTCCGCGCCCTGGCCGAACGCGTCGAATCCACCGGCCGCCTGCTGCTCGATGCCCCGGTCTCCGGTGGCGGCGGCGCTGCCCGCGGCGGCACC
>CAMDAM010000376.1 GCA_945888575.1 Asaia bogorensis
GTCCTCCGGTTGAAGGTCGGCTTGGGTGAGATAGGGAAGGCGGGCCATGGCGGTTCCTCCGGCGTTGATCTTGCCGCCAAGGATAGAATGGCTTTGAGTGGCGGGACAGTTGCACCAGTGCGGGGTTGAGGCGTGGACGGAACACGGGCCGAGCGGACGAGAATTGCACATGCGCCGGTGGTGGCCGAGCCGGTGCCGGCGCTGGCGAACGCGGCGGAGGTGCTGCGCACGCCCTGCGGCGACGGCAGCATGGTGTGGCGCCGCTGGGGCCAGGGCACGCCGCTGGTGCTGCTGCATGGCGGCACCGGATCCTGGCGCCACTGGGCCGGCAACATCGCGGAACTCTCGAAGCACTACCAGGTCTATGCCGCCGACGCGCCCGGCCTCGGCGATTCCGACATGATGCACGAAGACCCGGAGATCACGCCCGAAAGCGTCAGCGCCATCGTGGCGGATGGCCTTACCCGCATCCTGCCGGAAGAGGCCCGCTTCCACATCATGGGCTTCTCCTTCGGCGCCATGGTCGCCACCCATGTGGCCGCGATGCACGGCCCCCGCGCCCGCTCCCTCACCGTCGTCGGCCCCGCCGCGCTCGGCTTCACCCGCCCCGCCGTGCCGCTGGAGAAGGTGCGCAACAAGCAGGGCCAGGAGCGCTACGAGGCCAACCGCAAGAACCTCGGCATGTTCATGTTCGCCGATGTGAGCAAGGTCACCGAGGAATCGGTGGCCATCCAGGACTGGAACACGGTGCACGCCCGCTTCAAAAGCAAGGGTTTCGCCGGCTCCACCAGCCTGCGCGACGCCGCCGGCCGTACCAGCGCCTATCTCACCGCCGTCTGGGGCGACCAGGACATCACCTCCTTCCCCTCCATCGAAGCCCGCATCGCCTCGCTGCGCAGTACCCGCCCGGATGCCCGCCTGCGCGTGATCGAGGGCGCCGGCCACTGGGTCGCCTACGAGGCCGCCGAGGAATACAACCGCCTGGCGCTGGAGATCCTGCGCGAGGCCGAAGCCGCCGGCGCCTGAAATGCCGACGCGGCGGGCCCTGCTGGGCTTGGCCGCGCTCTGGCTGCTCGCCGCGCCCGCCCGGGCCGCCGAGGAGGTGGATCTCCTGCTGGTCCTCGCCGTCGATGCCTCCGGTAGCATCAGCGAGGAACGCTTCCGCCTCCAACGACAAGGCTATGCGGATGCCTTCCGTGATCGGAAGTTGCACGCCGCCATCGCCTCAGGCCCCTCAGGCAGCGTCGCCGTGGCGATGTTCCAATGGACCGGCCCCGGGATGCAGGTGCCTTCCGTGCCCTGGTCCCGCCTGTCCGATCCCGCGTCCGCCGCCGCCTTCGCCCGCCGGATCGAGTCAGCGCCGCGCATGCTGTTCGGCGGCGGCACCTCGATTAGCGGCGCCATCGACCATTCCATGCGCCTGCTCGCCGCCGCCCCCTTCCATGCCTCGCGCCGCGTGATCGACATCTCCGGCGACGGCGTCAACAACCGCGGCCGCCCCGCCTGGCAGGCGCGCGACGAGGCCGTGGCACAAGGCGTCACCATCAACGGCCTGCCGATCCTGGCGATGGAATGGCACCTGGACGACCACTACAGGGAGGACGTGATCGGCGGCCCCGGTGCCTTCATGATCCCCGTGGCGAGCTTCGAGGAGTTCGCGCCCGCCGTGCTGCGCAAACTCGTCACGGAAATCGCCGACACCGCGCCTCAGAGGTTCAGCGGCGCCAGGAACCCGTTGATCGCCCCGGCCACCAGCGAAGGCGTCTGCACCGCCATGAAGTGGCCGCTGTCCAGCGCCTGGAACCGCGCTCCCGGGATCGCCTGCGCGATCGGCTCCACCAGCGCCGGCGGGCGCAGCTTGTCGTGGATGCCGGCCAGCAGCAGCGTGGGGCAAGCGATGTTGCCGTATTCCGGCGCGAGGTTGGTCTCCACCAGCATGCGGTAGATGCAGCCGTAGCTGTGCGGGTCGTTGGCGATCCAGCGCGCGCGGAACTCGCGGAAATGCTCCGCATCGTGCCGCACCTCTGGCGGGTAGGAGGCGGCGAAGCTTTCCTCCACCACCGCCGCCATGCCGCGCCGCTCCGTATCCTCCGCCCGCGCCAGCGTCGCCGCGCGGCGCTCCGGCGCCACGCCGGTGGCCGGTCCCATCGCGATCAGCGCCGCCGTGCGGGCGGCGTGGCGCAGTGCGAAGGTCATGGCGATGCCGCCGCCCACCGCACAGCCGGCGATCGCCACCTTGCCCGCGATGCCCGTGGCATCCAGCAACGCCGCGATATCGTCGGCCATCAGCGCCATGCTCGGCGTGGCCGACAGCTTTTCGCTCTGCCCAGCTCCGCGCGTGTCGAAGCGCAGCACGCGCCGGTTGGCCGAAAGCGCCGGCAGCACATGGTCCCAGCTATCCAGCGTGCCGCCCATCTCGTGCACCAGCACCAGCGTGGTCGGCCCGCTGCCCGTCACCTCATAGCGCAGCGCGGTGCCGTTCACCTCGATCCAGCGCTTCATCTCAAGCCTCCGGCAGGGCGATATCGGGCGTGACCAGGTCCTTGCACTCCGGCGCGAAAGCCAGGGGCGCCCCGGTCCGCCGCTGCAACTCCTCGCGCGAAATCCCAGGCAGGATCTCGTGCACCAGGAAGCCCTGCGGCGTGACGGACAGCACCGCGATATCGGTGTACACCCGCTTCACGCAACGCACCGCCGTCAGCGGCAGGGTGCACGCCTCCAGCAGTCGCGGCCCGCCCTTGCGGGTGTTGTGCTCCATCATCACCCACACCGCCCGCGCACTCGCCGCCAGGTCCATCGCCCCGCCGACCAGCGGCCCCTTGTCCGGGATGCGATTGTCCCAGTTGGCCAGGTCGCCATTGCTGGCCACCTCGAAGGCGCCCAGGATCGTCACGTCGATATGCCCGCCGCGGATCATCGCGAAGCTCGCGGCCGAATCGATGATCGTGGCCCCCGCCCGCAGCGTCACCTTGCGGCTGCCGGCATCCACCAGATCCGAATCCGCCGCATTGGCGGAGGCCAATGGCCCCACGCCGATAATGCCGTTCTCAGACTGCACCACCACGTCGTAGTCATGCGGCACATAGTCGGAAACACCCACGGGCATGCCGAGCCCGAGGTTCACTACCGTGCCATCCTCGATGTCCTGCCCCACGCGCCAGGCCATCTGCAACCGGTTGAGCGGCTTCATGGCTCAGGCTCCCGCAACGAAAATACAATCGACGAACACGCCAGACAGCATCACCTGCTCCGGCGGGATCGGCGTGTCGCTGAAGGCGCGCACCTCGGCCACCACCAGCTTCGATGCGGTGGCCATCGCCGGCCCGAAATTCATCTGCGCATGGCGGAAGGTGAGGTTCCCCCACCGGTCCGCCAGGTCGGCTCGGATCAGCGCGGCATCGCCGGGGATGGATTTCTCCAGCACGTAGTCGCGCCCATCGAAATTCCGCACCTCCTTGCCGGCCGCAAGGTCGGTGCCGAAACCCGTCGGCGTGAAATAGGCCGGAATGCCGGCGCCGGCCGCGCGGATGCTCTCCACGAAGGTGCCCTGCGGCAGCACCTCCAACTCGATCTTGCCTTCCTTGTAGAGCATCTCGAAGGCCGACAGCGCCGCCTTGTCGTGCCCGCGCGCCGCCGAGCAGATCACCTTGCGCACCATCCCGGCCGCAATCAGCTCATGCGTGTTCGACAGTCGATGCGTCGCCGAATTCACCACCAGCGTGAGGTTCCGCGGACCGAGGTCGAGCAACGCCGCCACCAGCTGGTTCGCGAACCCTGCCCCGGCAAAGCCGGACAGCATCACGGTTGCCCCATCCCCGATGCCCGCCACGGCCTCCGCGGCCGTCGCCCTTCGCTTCTCGATCGCCACGCCCGTTTCCCCCTTGCGGATCGCGCGACTCTAGGCGACGCACCGGGCCAATGCCAACATGGCGCCCCGGGGAAGGAAACACCGCATGACAACGGATCGCATGGTGCTGCACTGGTCGCCGCGCTCGCCCTATGTGCGCAAGGTGGTGATCGCCGCCCACGAACTCGGCCTGCACCACCGTATCGACCAGGTGCGCACCGTGGTTGGCGGCACCGACCCGCACCCCGAGCTGATGCGCGAGAACCCGCTCGGCAAGATCCCCACCCTGGTGCTGGCCGACGGCACCATCATCTACGACAGCCCCGTGGTGTGCGAGGCGCTGGACCGCATGGCCGGCGGATCGCTCTTCCCGGCCGACTGGTCCGCCCGCCTTACCGCCCTGCGCTGGCAGGCTCTTGGCAGCGGCATGCTGGATATCTCCCTGCTGCGCCTCACCGAGCGCAACAAGCCCGAAGCCATGCGCAGCGCGCCGCACGAGGCGCTGTGGAAGGGCAAGATCGATTGCTGCATCGACGCCCTGGAAGAAGAGGCCGAGACCCTCGCCGCCACGCCCTTCAACATCGGCCACATCGCCATCGGCGTGGCCCTTGGCTACCTTGATTTCCGCTTCGCCGCGGAGGCCTGGCAAGCCGGCCACCCCAAGCTCGCCGCCTGGCACGCCAGCTTCAACGCGCGCCCCTCGGTCGCCGCCAACATGCCGCAGGAAGGATAAGCGCCATGATCCGTTCGCGCATGATCGGCAATGCCAAGGTCACCAGCGTGCTGGAATACACCGGCCCAACCCACGCCCCGGAATTCCTCTTCCCCGAGATCGCCAAGGCCGAGCGCGACGCGGGGATCAAGGCCCAGCAGCATTGGATGGCGCCGAACCACTACGTGCCGCACATGGACCGCTTCATCGTCAC
>CAMDAM010000377.1 GCA_945888575.1 Asaia bogorensis
TGTTTGCGGGCGCGGTCGAAATCGCGGACGACGACGGCGTTGATGCGGCTGTCCAGGCGTTCGACGCGGGCGATGTAGTGATCGAGCAGCTCGCGGGCGCCGATGGTGCCCTTGCGGATGAGGGCGGCCTGGCGCTTTGCGGACAGGAAGGTGGGGTCCATCGCGGTGTTTCCTCCGGCGCTTGTGCCGATTGTTGCGGCACTCTGGCCCGGCTCGGCAGGCAAGGCTAGGGTGCCGGCCGGCATTGCAGCCGCAACCAAGGAGACGGTCCATGATCCATGTGCTCGCCATCATCACCGCCAAGCCCGGCATGCGGGAGACGATCCTGACGGCGTTTCGCGCCAACATGCCGGCGGTGCACGCGGAGAAGGGGTGCATCGAATACCAGCCGGTGATCGATGTGGAGAATTTCGGCGCGATCCAGACTCCGCTGGGGCCGGACAGTTTCGTGGTGGTGGAGAAGTGGGCGACGGCCGACGACCTGAAGGCGCATGGCGCGGCGCCGCACATGGCGGCCTATGCGGCCAAGACGCGCGAGCATGTCGCCAGCCGCGTGATCCATGTGCTGAAGACCGCCTGACCGATGAACGACGCTGCCGCCCCGTTGCTGGGGGCTGACGAGCCCTCGCCCGTGTTGCTGCATCCGCCGGGGGTGAACCCGGCGGTGTGGGCGGGGGGCGGCAGCCCGTTCCTGTTGGCGGCCGATCACGCCGGCAAGCGGCTGCCGCGGCGCCTGGGGGATCTGGGGATCAGTGCCGCGGAGCTTGACCGGCATATCGGCTGGGATATCGGCATCTGGGGCACGACGGTGCACCTGGCGGATCGGCTGGGGACGCTGGCGATCGGGCAGGGGTATTCGCGGCTGGTGATCGACTGCAACCGCAACCCGGAGTGGGCGAGCGCGGTGCCGGAGATCAGCGAGAGTACGGCGATCCCTGGCAATGCCGGGATTTCGGCTTCGGCGCGGGCGGCGCGGGTGGCGGAGATCCATGCGCCGTATCACGCGGCGTTGGGGGGCGCTGTGCGGGCACGGGTGGCGGCGGGGGAGCCGTTGCTGTTCGTGGCGATGCACAGTTTCACACCGGTGTACAAAGGTGTTTCGCGGCCCTGGCATGCCGGGGTGCTGTATGATGTGACGGATGCGCGCTCTCTGCCGTTGGCGCGGGTGATGCTGGAGTTGCTGCGGGCTGAGGCGGGCCTGGTGGTGGGGGATAACGAGCCCTACGTGCTGACGGCCAGTTCCGACCATTCGGTGCCGACGCATGCGCAGGGCAATGGCGTGCGCTACCTGGAGCTGGAGATCCGCCAGGATTTGATCGCCGAGGCGGCCGGGCAGCTGGAATGGGCGGAGCGGCTGGCGCGGTTGATCCCGTTGGCGTGGGCGCGCGCGGCCGGCTGAGCCGGCTTTTCCGATTCTTGATCGTGGTGGGTTTGTGACGGTGTGCGACGGGATGTCGCGCGCCGCGCAACCTGTTTCAAATTGGTTGTTTTAGGGTGCGATGGCGTTCCAATTTGATGAACAAAGCAACCAAGTTTGTTCATGATGGCGCCATTTATTGAAACTGTAATAGGGACGGAGTATTGACGACGATTCACAGTCTTTTCTCGTGCGTACTTGCGAGATACCCGCGTTGTATTGGCCCGAAGCTTCCTCCGACGGTGCCCCATCCGGGCTGCCGCGAAGCCAAGGGATACCGGATTCATGAACAACGTCACTGTGCTCGGCGCCGGCGGTGCCACCGTTACGCTCAGCTTTGACTCGGCCGCCAATGCGGTGCTGGCGCGCAGCCTGGCCGGGGCGGTGACCGAGGGCGTACTCTCTGGCGCACTTGTGCCGGCGAGCAGCAAGGCGGGGCCGCCACCTGCGGTGCCGGCGGGCAAGTTCGGCGAATGGGTGCAACAGGGCAACGGTGCCACGGTGCTGCCGGACAACTACGCCGCCATCGTCTCCACCGCGAAGAAGGCGACGATCTTCGGCACCGGTGAGGACGACATGACGGTGCTGGCCAAGGGGAACCTGACGTTCCACAGCGGCGGCGGCAGCGGCACGGTGGTGGCGGGTGGCGGGGACAACCGCATCTTCCTGCCGGGCAAGTCTGGCGACTGGTCGGTGAACACTGGCGGCGGCGATGACATCATCAACGCGCTGGGCGGGGGCAATGACAGCGTGGCGGCCGGGGGCGGGCGCAATGCGATCCAGCTGGGCGGGGGCAGCGACCTGGTGATCTCCGAAGGGCGGGACCGGATCGTGCTGGGCAGCGGCAGTGCCACGATCATCGCCAGCCCGGGTGGGGGCGGGGATTGCGAGGATGATGACGACGATGACCATGGCGGCCATGGCGGCCATGGCGGCGGCACCAGCCAGCAGGTTTGGGGTGGCAGCGGCAGCCTGTATTTCGTTGGTGGCGCGGGGCCGGCCACGGTGCTGGGCGGCAGTGGCAGCGCCACGATCTTTGGTGGCGAGGGCACGAACGAGTTCCGCGGCGGCAGCGCGGGGAACAACCTGATCTATGCCGGCACGGGGCGCGCGACGGTGTTCGGCGGTGGTGATGGCGACGTGATCTATGCCGAGGGCGAGCGCAAGCAGGAGCTGAATGCCGGTCCGGGCGCGACGACGCTGTTCGGCGCGCTGGCGGGCGGGGATAACATCTTCCGCGCCGGCAGCGGCGACACCGAGATCGTGGGCGGTTGGGGCAATGATCGTTTCGTCGCCGGACTGGGTGATTCCACCATCAGCGGCGGGCCTGGGAAGGATGTTTATGCCTTCATCCGGGGATCCAGTGGCGGGCACGACATCATCTGGGGCTTCGATGGCAACGACAAGGTGAAGCTGGAAGGCTATGGCGGCAATGCGGTGAAGGCGGCGCTGTCGAGCCAGGTGCAGGTGGGCGGCGGCGTGCAGATCACGCTGGCGGACAGCACGCAGGTGACCTTCATGGGGCTGTCGCAGCTCACCAAGTCCGACTTCGGCTGAGGGGGCGCGCCATGTTTCGCCGACTTGCCGTGGCGCTGATGTTGGCGCTGGCGCCGGCCGGTGCGGGGGCCATGCCTTTGGCATGGACCTTCGCCGGCACGCTGGCCGGGGATGACGAGGTGCAGCTGTTCGCGCTGCACCTGCAGGGGCCGTCGGTGGTGACGCTGCGCACCACCAGCTATGCCGGCGGCACCGATGCCTTGGGTGGCACGGTGCCGCGGGGTGGGTTCGACCCCATCCTGGCGCTGTTCGATACCGCCGGGATGCTGGTGGGGCAGAACGACGATGGCGGGGCGGACGTGCCTGCGGATGCGCTGACCGGGGCGACGTTCGATGCGTTCCTGGTGCTGGTGCTGGCCGGTGGGGACTACACGCTGGCCGTGGGGCAGTTCGACAACTTGGCGCGCGGGCCCATGCTGGCCGATGGGTTCGAGCGCACGGGGCAGGGGGGCTTTACCGCCGGCTTCGGCTGCCCGGATGCGCAGCCTTCGTTCAACGACGTTTCGGGCGTGGCCGGGTGCGGGCGCAGCGCGGCCTTCGCGGTGGATGTGGTGGCGCAGATCCCGGAGCCGGCCTCGGCGGCGTTGCTGCTGGGGCCGCTGGCCGCGTTGGGGGTGCGGCGGCGGCGGTAGAACGGCGGGGCTCGCTCCTGTAGGCTGCGCGCAAACAACCGCGCGGGAGCGACGCCCATGGCCGCCTATGAGTTCGAGCATATCCATCTGCGCAGCCCCGATCCGGACAAGACCGCCGATTGGTTCGGGCACATGTTCGGCGCCGAGGTGATCCGCTCCGTGGTGGCAGGCGCCCCGCGGGTGGATGTGCGGCTGGGTGGGATGGATATCTTCATCGCGCCGGCCGGCAGCGACGCGGCCGCGGCGCCGGGGCATCCGCACCAAGGGCTGGACCATTTCGGGCTGCGCGTGCCCGACCTTGAAGCCGCCGTGGCGGAGCTGAAGGCGCGCGGGGCGGTGTTCACCATGGAGCCGAAGCTGCTGCGGCCGGGCCTGCGCATCGCGTTCCTGACCGGGCCCGAAGACGTTTCCATCGAGCTGCTGCAGCGGGATTGAGCGCCATGAGCAAGACCATCGTGACGCACGCGAAGGACGCCAGCTACGACCGCGGGCTGCGTGCCTTCTTCGAATACCGCCACCTGGGTATTCCCCAGGCCACCGACGGCAAGTTCGGCGCCCATGTGATCCGCGCCGTGCCGGAGACCCATGCGGAACCGAAATGGCACCTGCACGAGCTGGACTTCCAGTTCGTGTACATCCTGAAGGGCTGGGTGGAGTTCGAATACGAGGATGCGGGCTTCGTGCGGCTGGAAGCCGGCAGCTCCGTGCTGCAGCCGCCGCGGATCAAGCACCGCGAAGTGCGCCACAGCGACGATATCGAAATCCTGGAAATCACCTCGCCGGCGGAGTTCGAGACGAAGCTGGTGGAGGATCTGTAGGAAGGAAGGCGAGGGGCTCTGCCCCTCGACCCCGCTGGGGCCTTAGGCCCCAGACCCCTCGACCTTTTTCCGCCTTCGGCGGGGAGGGGCCGCCCGGGTCTCGCCACCGCCTCGACGGCCCCTCCCCGCCGAAGGCGGAAGGTCCCGTGGGTCCAGGGACCTCAGGTCCCTGGCGGGTCCAGGGCCGAGCCCTGGCCTTACTTCCTGTAGTTCTTCATCGCCTTCACCAGCAGGTCGTGCGGCAGGGCGTGGATGGTTCGGCCTTCGCGGCCGGTCATGGTTTCGGCCTGGCACATG
>CAMDAM010000378.1 GCA_945888575.1 Asaia bogorensis
TGTCCAACCGCGTCTTCACCACCTACGACGACATCGTCGCCCACTGCTGTGAGGCATGGAACAAACTCATCGATCAGCCGTGGCGCATCATCTCAATCGGAATGCGTGATTGGGCCCATCGGTACTGAGCTGTGGGAGTTGGTATAAGGTGGTGGCAGACCCACCACAGCTGCTTTGGCGGTGGATTGCGCGATAGCAATGGCGATGTGTCGTATGGCGGCTTCAAGCGACCTGTTAACTTCTGGTTTGCCGGATTGGGTTGTTGCAGCATTATATCGGCGCGCTGACTTGGCGAATGCTCCTGCACCACTGCCAGGGATGCGTTTTCATGCGCCGCAACCTCCGCACCGCGCAGACGTTCACATTGGGTTAAGTGCCACAGCTTAAAATAATCGATCAGAAACAAAATGTGGCCAGTTTCACCAGTGATCGGGACATCTTCCTTGCCGCACCAGCATGATGAAATAACGGTGTTGCCGCATCCGACCGATGCCCACACCCAGAAACCTCATGCCCCAACAGCCGTCGCTACCTCGCCGTTCGAAGCAGCCATCGAGGACCGGGCGGCATCGGAGGCGGGAAAGCCACGAGAGCCGGCCAAGGGCAACGCCACGCAGATCGGCAATCTGGATAAGCTGGATTTCGATGAGATCAGCGGTTGGGTCTGGGATCCCGATCAGCCGAATGCCGAACAGGATATCGAGATCCTGGATCGTGATGTCGTGTTGCTGCGCATTCCCGCCAACACCTACCGCTCTGACCTCGAGAAGGCGGGGATGGGCAACGGCAGGCATGGGTTCTCCATCAGAAACCTTCACGCTGTGCTCCCCTACTCGCGGCATCACATTCGCATTCGGCGCGCTTCGGACGGGCGAGACCTGCCCCACTCCCCGCATTGGCTTGTCCGGTCGCGCCCGGAACTCGATTCTCAAGCTGTCTCATTCATTCAGGATGCCGTGACTGCGGCGCTCGAAAGGGCGGGCAGTGCCAACGACATTGCTGCGATGCTCAACTTTCTGCTTGGGCAGCTCAACACCGTTCTCAACTTTTATCACGATCTGTCCACGGGTGTGGACGTCAATCTAAATCATGTTCGTAATGACTATCTCGCGCAGTCGAGCATTACAGGCCGCACGGCTGAGCTGACGCGGATGCATCTCGAGACCTACCCGGTACTGCATTTCTCGCCTACCCAATCGCCGATCGTCACCATCGTTATCCCGGTCCACAATCATTTTTCCCACACTTACAATTGCCTGAAGTCCATCACCGAACACTTGCCGAAACGGGCGCTGGAGATCGTGATTGTCGATGATTGCTCATCCGACGAGACACTCTTCGCACCTCTCGCCTTCTCCGGCGCCGTCAAGATCCTGCGCAACGAGACCAACCAGGGCTTCGTTCGCAGCTGCAACGCCGGCGCAGCGCAAGCCAGGGGGCGCTATCTGTTCTTTTTGAATAACGATACCCTTGTTCGGGACGGCTGGCTCGACGAACTCGTGGAAACCTTCGAGCAGGTGCCGAATGTCGGCATAGCGGGCTCCAAGCTCCTGTTCGAGGATGGCACGCTCCAGGAGGCGGGTGGCATCGTCTGGCGGCTCGGGGACGGCTGGAACTGGGGGCGAGGCCATGACCCTGCCGATCCCAGGTTCATGTACCTTCGCGATGCCGATTGGGTTTCCGGTGCTGCCCTCATGATCGCACGCGATCTGTTTCACGAGGTCGGCGGCTTTGATGAGCTGTATGCACCCGGATACTACGAGGACACCGATCTTGCCTTTCAGGTCCGTAGCCGCGGCAAACGTGTTGTGGTGCAGCCCGCGTCTGAAATAGTTCACCTGGAGGGCGTGAGCGCCGGTACCGATACGAGCGGAGCCGGCATGAAGCGCTACCAGGTCATCAACCACAGCAAGTTCTATCAGCGATGGAAGTCTGTGCTGCTGCACCACCGCTTCAATGGCGAATCGCCAGAGCTGGAGGCGGAACGGCTCGTGACCAAGCGAGCCATCTTCATTGACGATGCGGTTCCCATGCCCGATCAGGACGCCGGCTCGAATGCGTCATTGGAGCATATGCGGGCGTTGATGGGGCTCGGCTACAAGGTAACGTTCTTGCCTGCTGAAAGCATGGCCAAGAACGATCCATATACCGGGGCGTTGCAGAAACTCGGGATCGAGTGCCTGTATTATCCGCATTTCTCGTCTGTAGAAGAGGTGTTTCGCAAGTTTCAAATTCCGCCAGAGGTGGTGTATTTGTATCGCTATACCAATGCGGCCAAATATGCATCAATGATACGGCGGTATTTTCTGAACTGCCGAATCCTGTACAGCGTCTGCGATCTCCACTTCCTCCGCAAGGAGCGCGAACTCGGCGTCACGTCAGACCCTTCCATGAATGCGGACCAGGTTGCGCTGCTGCGCCGCATGGAGCTGATGGGGATGGAAGCCGCCGACTCCGTGATTGTTCACTCAACGGCGGAAGCCGATCTTCTGGCCTCTATCGACAACCGCCTGAGCGTTACTGTCGTACCCTGGACAGTGCACCCTAAGCCGACAGAGGTTGCGTGGGCAGATCGCAGCGGTTGCGCCTTCGTGGGCGGCTATGGCCATCCACCCAATGTGGATGCCGTGGAGTATTTCACGGCGGATATTCTCCCGCAGTTGCAGAAGCAAGCTCCGTCGCTGACCACCTATGTGATCGGGAGCAGGATGCCAGACCGCATCGCCGCCCTGCGCAGGCCTGGGTTGGTACCGGTGGGCTTTGTGCCCGAGCTATCGGAGGTTCTGCATAACCTTCGCTGCACGATAGCGCCGCTGCGGTACGGCGCGGGCATCAAGGGCAAAGTGCTCGAGAGCTTCGCGCATGGCCTGCCGTGCGTCATGAGCGAGGTGGCCGCGGAAGGACTCGGAATCCCCAAGGAGATGGAGTGGCTGATCGCACGCCACCCTGAGGAGTTCGTCGAGAAGGTGGTTCGGCTCCACATGGAAGAACATCTGAACCAGAAATTTACCTCGATGGGGTTCGATTTCCTCAGCTCGCGCTTTTCCTTCGATGCCGTCTCGGCGGCATTGAAGAGTGCGCTCCTGATCGAAGGGTGATTGTGCACCGCCATGCCGCTCGCACGCGTGAATGGACAGATCCTGCACTTCGCACACGTGCCGCGGACTGGCGGCACATCCGTTGAAAACTACTTGGCCGCGCGCTTCGGAGCGTTGGCATTCCTCGATCGTGACTACCTCGCCGTGCCCGTCGCCGACCGCTGGTCTTTGACGAGCCCTCAACACATCGAGACTGCCGCCTTCTCCCGCATC
Source organism: Asaia bogorensis (assembly GCA_945888575.1). Lineage (GTDB taxonomy): Bacteria > Pseudomonadota > Alphaproteobacteria > Acetobacterales > Acetobacteraceae > CAMDGX01. The sequence continues at coordinate 3,312 of CAMDAM010000378.1, forward strand.
ATCCCGGAGTCCTGGATCTCTCACAGGTTCACCGTGGTGAGGCACCCGGAGGATCGGGTGCTGTCTGTCTTTCGGTATCAGCGGGATGCGGCAGATGGCGTTCCGTGCTCCATGTCTTTCGAGGAGTGGTTGATCGAGCAATCGACAGCCAGGGCCAGCGATCTTCATTACATCGACAATCACGCACTCCCTGCCCGCGATCTGGTCCCGGATACCGCGGTTGCTTTTCGCATAGAGGACGGCCTGGCCCCTCTGCTGGCTTGGCTTGACGATATCGAGGGCGTTCAGCGTGGCCCCCGCGCTTTTCCCCATGACAACGGCTACACTGAGCGACTGGCCCTTTTGCGGCGCATGCCGGGCCCCAAGCCAGAGGTGACGGCCAGGGCACGTGCGGTGATCGCCGAACTCTATGCCGAAGATTTCGCGCGATTTGGCTACACGCCTCGCGACGCCACCCAGGAGTGGGCTGCGCCCCCAGCGCATCGCCGGGGTTCAGAGGAGAATAGCACGCCCATTCCCTTGGGGGCGTCGCCAGGGATTGAGGAGCAGCAGGTGCGGCGCGACGCAGGCCAAGCGGCCGTGCCTCACCTGTTGGCCGATGGCCATATGGTGGCACTGGAGGCGGAGGGCGCGGGGCTGTGGCGGGCGCTGGTGCCGGCCGGAACGCGCGAGCTGCGCCTGATGTCCCCAGCCGTGCGCCCCTCCGATCTGTCTGCCTCCCCGGATTGCCGTCTGCTGGGCCTGGTGGTGTATGGGCTGGAGTTGGACGGCACGACGCTGGATCTGCATCGCGGAGGGCAGGGCTGGCACGCGGTGGAGCAGGATGGCGGGCGCAGTTGGCGCTGGACCAATGGCAATGCCCTGCTGCCTGTTTCAGTCGGCACTGAGCCTGCACGCCTGACGCTGCGTGGTGCGCTGCCTGAGGGTTTGTCCTCGGCTCCGAGGGCGTAGGGGCGCGTATCGCGCTCTGTTCGGTCTGCATGTTGCAGTCTGGCGCCACGCAGCGCGAGCTGTTCAAGAAACGGTGCCGCTGAGTGACAACGGGGAGGGAATATTCGATGCGTCGAGCGATCGTGTGCACCGGGTTGATCAGGAACCCAGAGAAATTCAATGCGTTTCTGGACAGAATAGCATCCCTCGATCCGTCCGCTCGTGCCGATCTGACGGTGTTCTTTTCGACTTGGGTGGATGAACTCAACGCCTATCCCGAGATCCGAAAACGCCTCAGAGTCCATCCGGGATCATTGAGTGCTTTGGCAGAGCCTTCTGAGCATGAGTCTGATTGAGGCCCATCGTAGGAAAGCGAGCGCTGAGCGTGTTCGGCACTCCCAGTCCTTGGCAAGGCGGCGGCAGCGATTGAGCCAGGCGATGGTGC
>CAMDAM010000379.1 GCA_945888575.1 Asaia bogorensis
CCAAAGCTGGATCGAGACCCGCTCGGAAAGGTTCAACTCGTGATGCCCAACCATCCCAACCTCCAGTACAACGCAAACATCAAAGGCGTTGCACCCGGAGTTGGAAACTGCCGTCTTTTTGCTTCTTTTTCTTCAGAAAAAGAAGACTCCTTCCTTCCTCCCCGGATTCCGGGTGACATTCCCGCCCGGCGCCCCCATCTTCCGCCCATGGACGACGCACCGGACATTGAAGCGGCCCTCGTCGCCGCCTGTTTCGACGAGATTGCCGCGCGCGGCTGGGCGCGGCTCTCCATCCCTGCCGCCGCCCGCGCCGCGGGCCTCCCGCTCGATGCCGCCCGGCGCCACATCCCCGATCGCTGCGCCCTGCTACTGCGATTCGGCGCCATGGCGGACGCCTTCGCGCTGAAGGACGCCCCGGCCGAGGGCCTGCCGCGCGACCGGCTGTTCGACCTCGTGATGCGTCGCATCGATTTCCTGCAGGCCCACCGCGCCGGCGTCATCGCCCTGCTGCGCGGCGTGCCGTTCGATCCCCTGGCCGCCGCGTTGCTGGCCGGCGCCAGCCTGCGCAGCATGGCCTGGCTGCTGGAAGCCTCCGGCTGCGGCGGTGGCCCCCTGCCCCTGCGCGCCGCCGGCCTGCTCGCCGTCTGGGGCTACACCGTGCAGGCCTGGCAGAAGGACGACAGCGCCGACCTTTCCGCCACCATGGCAGCCCTGGACCGCGCCCTGTCCCGCGCCGAACAGGCCGCCGGCTGGCTCTCCCCGCGCCGCGCCGCCGAAACCACGCCCGACGTACCCTTCACGGAACAGGAAGGATAATCCCATGCCCAGCGACAAGTCGTGGCCGCCCAACCCCTGGCAGAACATGTCCTGGCCCACCGGCACCATGCCGGGGGTGGAGGAGTTCCAGAAGATGCTGGGCGACCTCAAGCTGCCCGGCGCCCCGGGGGCAGACGCGCTGATGCGCGCCCACCAGCGCAACCTGGAGGCACTGTCGGCCGCCAACCGCATCGCCCTGGAAGGCGCCCAGGCCGTCGCCCGCCGGCACATGGAGATCATGCAGCAGACCATGGCGGAGCTGACCGAGACGCTGAAGGCCCTGGCCGGCGGCGACGGCCCGCAGGACAAGGCCGCCAAGCAGGCCGAGCTGCTGAAGGCCACCTATGAGCGCGCGGTGGCCAACACCCGCGAGATGGGCGAGCTGATCCAGAAGGCCAATGGCGAGGCGCTCGGCGCCCTCAACAGCCGCGTGGCCGAGGCGCTCGATGAGCTGCGCGACCTGGTGAAGCAGGCCAAGGGGTAACCCTCAAGCCTTCCGAAGCAGCAACCGGGTCAGCCCATCCGGCCCGGTTTCCTCCGAAAGCACCTCGTGACCGTGCTCGCGCGCGCTGCGGGGCACGTTGCGCCGCGGCTCCTCGCCCTTCAGCACCACCAGAAGCGTCTCCCCTGGCGCCATCCGGTCCAGGGCGAGGCGGGTGCGCACGAAGGTCATCGGGCAGAGGTCGCGCGTGATGTCCAGCGTGCGGTCCGCCCCGGTGTTGCCGTCCTCGGCCATGGCCACGCCACCCCATCCCATGTTGTCGTGCCGCAAAAACGTCCGTTGCGAAGCGGTGTCGCCCTATTCATATATACGGCAAGTCCAAACCCATGAAAGGGGCCGTGAATGTCCGACGACGCCGGAACTGCCGATGTATTGGCGCTGACAGCGCAGATCGTGTCCGCCCATGTCTCCAAGAACAACGTGATGCCAGACGCCCTGCCGGCCCTGATCCAGGATGTGTACCGCACCCTGTCCACCGTGGGGCGCGAGCCGGCGCAGGCCGATAAGCCGACGCCCGCCGTGCCGGTGAAGAAATCCATCTTCCCCGACCACATCATCTGCCTGGAGGACGGCAAGAAGCTCAAGATGCTGAAGCGCCACCTCAAGACGTCCTTCAACCTCACGCCCGACCAGTACCGGGAGCGCTGGGGCCTGCCGGCCGACTACCCCATGGTGGCGCCGGACTACGCCAGCCACCGCTCCTCCCTGGCCAAGAAGATCGGCCTCGGCACCAAGCCGCGCGCCCGTTGAGCAACGCGCGGGGCTGAACGGCGGGGCATCCTGCCCCGCCCCCTGCATGGACACGGCGAGCCCCGATCGGCTACGCAGGTTCCGATACGGCACGGTGGGTCCGGCCCACCCGTGCTGTTGGGCGCCGCCATGCCCTGAAGGCATCAATTGGGGGCGTGGGCCACGGTGGGCACGGGAGATCGGATGGAAAGCCGCATCGAACGCCTCTGCGTCGAACGGGGCCTCAAGATGACGGGGCAGCGCCGCGTAATCGCGCGCGTATTGTCAGACGCCGACGACCACCCCGACGTGGAGGAGCTGTACCGCCGCGCGGTGCAGCTCGATGCGCGCATCTCGATTGCCACCGTCTATCGCACCGTGCGCCTGCTGGAGGAGCGCGGCATCCTGGAACGCCGGGATTTCGGCGGCGGCCGCGCCCGCTACGAACCCACCGAGCACGGCCACCACTACCACCTGATCGACGTGGAAACCGGCCGTGTCATCGAATTCGAGGACCCGGAGCACGAGCGCGTGCTGAAAGCCATCGCCACCCGCCTGGGCTTCGACCTCGTCTCCCACCGGCTGGAGTTGTTCGGCCGCCGGCGGGAGGCCCAGCCCGCCGAAGCCGCCGCGCCGAAACGCGCGCCGAACGGGACGGGCCGTCGCCCGTGAACACTCCCACCGCGCCCGATGCCCCCGCCGACCCCGATGCCGGCTTCGGCGAGCTGCGCAGCGGCACGCTCGGCGTGCGCATCGCCACCACCGCCGCCGAGATCGATGCCGCCCAGGCGCTGCGCTACCGCATCTTCTATGAGGAGATGGGCGCCCACCCCGATGACGCCACCCGCGCCACCGGCCGCGACCGCGACCGCTTCGATGCGGTGGCCGACCACCTGCTGGTGGTGGACCACGCCATCGGCCCGGGCCCGGAAGGCGTGGTCGGCACCTACCGCCTGATCCGCAGCCAGGCCGCCCAACGCGCCGGCGGCTTCTACTCCGCCGACGAGTACGAGCTTGGCGCCGTGATCGCCTTCCCCGGCGAGGTGATGGAGCTCGGCCGCTCCTGCGTCGATCTCGCCCACCGCAACCGCGCCGTGATGCAGCTGCTGTGGCGCGGCATCGCCGCCTATGTCTTCCGCCACCGCATCGGCCTGATGTTCGGCTGCGCCAGCCTGCCGGGCACCGACCCCGACGCCCTGGCCACCGAGCTGACCTACCTGCACGCCCACCACCTGGCCCCGCCGGAGCTGCGCCCGCGCGCCGTCGCCTCCCGCTACGTGGAGATGCGCCGCCGGGATCCCGCCACGATCGCGCCGCTGCGTGCCCTGGCCGCCCTGCCGCCGCTGATCAAGGGCTACCTGCGCCTGGGCGGCTTCGTCGGCGACGGCGCGGTGATCGACAGCCAGTTCAACACCGTGGACGTTGCCATCGTCGTGAAGACCGACCTCATCACCGACAAGTATTTCAAGCACTACGAGCGCACCACGCGGGAGCCGGAAGCATGAGCCGGTTCGACGTGATCATGACCTCCCCGCGCCTGGCAGACCCCGCCGTGGCGGTGCTGGAGGCGGCCGGCTGCACCATCCACTACATGCCGCCCTACCCCAGCGCCGAGGCGGTCGCGGCCCTCACCCGCGAGGTGCAGGCGCACGCCATCCTCACCCGCCAGGGCCCGGTCACCGCCGCGGCGCTCGATGCCTCCGCGCGCCTGTCGATCGTCGCGCGCCATGGCGTGGGCGTGGACGACGTGGACCTGGAAGGGGCCCGCGCCCGCGGCATCATGGTGGCCCGCGCGCCCGGCTCCAACACCCGCGCGGTGGCGGAGCACACGCTGGCCATGATCCTGGCCATGGCCAAGGATTTCCGCGCCCTGGGCGAGACCATCGCCGCCGGCAACTGGCGCGGCGGCGCCACCAAGGTGCGCGACATCAGGGGCCTGCGCCTGGGCCTGCTCGGCTTCGGCGCCATCGCCCGCGACGTGGCCCTGCTCGCCCAGCCCTTCGGCATGCACATCATGGCCCTCGGCCGCCCCGGCGGCACCACGGCGCTGCCCGACGGCGTGGCCACAGCGCCAGACCTTCCCACCCTGCTGCGCCACAGCGAGGTGCTCTCGCTGCACTGCCCCTACGCGCCGCAGACCCACCACATCATTGATGCCGCAGCCCTCGCTCAGATGCCCGCCGGAAGCTGGCTGGTGAACACCGCCCGCGGCGGCCTGATCGACGAAGCCGCCCTGCATGCGGCGCTGGACAGCGGCCACATCGCCGGCGCGGCGCTGGACGTGTTCGAAACCGAACCCCCCCCCGCCGACTACGCCCTGCGTACCCACCCCCGCGTGCTCGCCACCCCGCACGTCTCGGGCGTGACCGACGGGTCGCTGGTCAACATGGGCCTCATGGCCGCCGAATGCATCGCCGCCCACCTCACCGGCCAGCCCGTCCCGGCAGAACGCATCGTGGTTCCGGGGAGGTAAGGCCGGGGTTTCACCCCGGACCCCGAGCAGGTGCTTTGCCCCTGCACCCCACCAGGGACCTGAGGTCCCTGGACCCACATTAGTTTGTTCCGCCTTCGGCGGGGAGGGGCCGTCGAGGCGGTGGAGAGACCCGGACGGCCCCTCCCCGCCGAAGGCGGAAAAGGT
>CAMDAM010000380.1 GCA_945888575.1 Asaia bogorensis
TGGGCGATGATCTGCACCGTCCACAACCTGCTCAAGCTGGCGGGCGCACGCGCCACGGCCGCAACAGCATGACAACCGCCTTCACTCTTGCGCAACCAGACATCATTGACGTGCCAGTCAAACGCTTACCAGGACGGGCTCCTAGGGGGATTGGTATTATCCCCCAAGCCATAGCAGCATCGCAATCGTCCAAGCGGCGAGCATCGAGAGCACCACACCTGGAACAATGCGCACAGCGAAACTCCGCGTCCCTAGGCTAATGGCCATGGCAATCTTGGCGGCTGCATTGGTTGTCATTGCGGCCAGGATCGGCGCAATGGCGGCTTCGGCTGAAAGACCTCCAGTCGCTACAAGGGATGCCACCGATATGCCAGCGGAGTGCGTATCAACGATCCCGGCGACCGCGGCACCGACGATCACACCCACCTCGCCGAACCAATCATTCATGCCCGCCGAGACCACGAGCATCAGCGCCATCATGGCCGCGAGCCCGACTGCCGCGCCCGGGTTGAATGCCTTGCCAGGCTCGGCCTCCCTGGTGTCGCGCGAAGCTGACGGACGCAGCGCGAAGACAAGCGCATAGGCCGCGGCCACCACCGCGCCTGCACCAAGCATGGGCGCAATCGCAAGCAGTGTTGCCTGGTTCGTGGTGAACAGCAGCACGGCCATCTGCAGGAAGGTTGCACACGTCGAGAAAGCTGCCGCAGCGACGGCCGGGCCCATGCTCGCCGGGTCCTTGGACACCCGAGCCGCCATCGCACCGATCGTTGCCGTACTGGAGACGAATCCGGCAGCCAGACCTGCCACCGGCAAGCCATATCGGGCGCCCAGGAGGCGTGTGGCGGCATGCCCCGCCGCGCCGATCGCCAGCATCAGGACCACAAGCAGCCAAACATCGTGCAGGTTGACCGCGTCGAACGGCCCAAGCTGTCGATCGGGAACCAGCGGCCAGATGACGAGGGTGGCAATCGCGAAGAATAGGCCATCCTTGACCTCCGCATCGGTCAGCGCGCCCTTCACGAAGCCATGCAGCGGCACCTTCGCGGCAAAGACCACGGCGACAGCCGCCGCCAGGCCAGCGGCAAGCAGCGGTTCGGCCATGGCCAAGGCCCCGAGCAGCGGCGCGGCCACAAGGCCGATCTCGGTCGTCAGCCCGCGATCAGTGTCATGACTCCGCAGGTAGGACAGGGCTGTCAGCGTGATGATCCCGGCCGTGGCGACCGCCAGGAGTATCGTGCCGCCCAGATGCGTGGCCACGGCCCCGAGCAGGCTGGCCAGGGCGAATGTGCGAATGCCGGCCGGGCGCCGTGTCGGGCCGTCGCCCTTGCTGCGTTCCCGCTCCAGGCCGATCAGCAGCCCGATGCCCAGCGCCACGGCGAAACCGTGCCAGGGGATCATCACGTTAGAAGCCGCTTGCGCCAATGCGGCTTCAGCAACTCCAGGATGAGGATCGTTGCCAGCCCGGCCGCCACCGTTACCGCCAGATCGTCTGCGTGCAGCGGCCCGAAGCGGAACATGCGCTGCGCGAAGGGCACCAGCAGCGTGAGCGCCAACATGACCGTCACGACCAGCATCACCCAGCGCAGCGCCGCGTTGCGCCGGCGAAAGGCGGTGATGATGGAGGCGCTGAAGGAGCGGTTGACGAAGATCAGCGCGACGATGCCCAGCACGAGGGCGAAGAAAGTCAGCGACCGCACCTCGGCCTCCGGCATGCCGCGATCCAGCGCCACCAGGTAGATGCCGGCCGTCAGCGCCAGCACAACGGCGCCCTGCAGCACGCTCCAGCCGATCAGTCCCGCGGAGAACAGCGGCGCCGCCGGATCGCGAGGCGGGCGCCGCATGATGCCCTCCTCCTCGCTCTCCGCTTCGAAGACCAGCGTACAGACTGGATCGATCACCATCTCGAGGAAGGCGATGTGCATGGGCCACAGCAGGATCGGCAGGCCGAAGATCAACGGCAGCAGTGCCAGGCCAGCAATCGGAACATGGATGGCGATGATGAAGCCCACCGACTTGCGCAGATTGTCGAAGACGCGCCGGCCCAGGCGCACGGCAGCGACGATCGAGCCGAAATCATCATCCAGTAGCACCAGCGACGACGCCTCCCGCGCCACGTCGGTGCCGCGCCCCCCCATGGCGATGCCAATATGCGCGGCCTTGAGCGATGGCGCGTCGTTCACGCCATCGCCGGTCATGGCCACCACCTCGCCATCCGCCTTCAATGCGGCGACGATCCGCAGCTTCTGCTCCGGCATGATCCGCGCGAACACGGTTGTGCTCCGTGCCTGCGCCGCCAGCGTTGCATCGTCCATGCCGGACATAGCGTCGCCGGTTACGATGGTCCCGCCCTCCAGCCCGGCCTGGCGTGCGATGGCCTCGGCGGTGGCCGGATAGTCCCCGGTGATCATGACAACGCGGATGCCAGCCGTGCGGCATTCGGCCACTGCCTCGGCCACGCCGGGCCGCAGCGGATCCGCAAGCCCGACCAGGCCCAGCAGGTGGAAGTCAAACGCGAGCTGGGTCTCCGGCCAAACGTCACCGTCGTGCATGGCGTGGGCCACTGCGAGCACGCGCATGCCTTGTGCTGCCAACGCCTCGGCCTTGGCGGTCAGCTCCGCACGGGCATCGGCATCGAGGTGGCACATCGCCGCGATGGCCTCTGGGGCACCCTTTGCGGCAAGGACCGCCTCGCCGCCTTCCTCGGCAGACCGCCAGCCATTCGTCATCGCCAGCAGGTCTGGTCGAAGGCCATAGGTGCGCAACAGATGGGATGCCACCGGTGGCTCTGCACCAGGAACCGCCGAAGCCAACGCGTGGAATGCCTTCTCCATCGGGTCGAAGGGTTGCGGAGCACTGGCCAGCCTGCCGGTCTCGACAAGGCGGCGGAACGGCACCGGGAGCGCGCCATCCTGCGGCGTGAACACCGTGCCATCCGGCAGGCACAACCTAGCCACCGTCACGCGATTCTGGGTCAGCGTGCCCGTCTTGTCGGTGCAGAGCACGGTGGCGGACCCGAGCGTTTCGATCGCCGCCGCGCGGCGCGTCAACACCCGCGCCTTCGAAATCCGCCAGGCGCCCATCGCCATGAAGACGGTGAGTACGACGGGCAACTCCTCCGGCAGCATCGACATGCCGATGGCGATGCCGGCGAGCAATGCATCCAGCCACCCGCCCCGCAATGTTCCATAGAGCACCACGGCCAAGATGCTGACGATGCCGCCGAATGTCGCGCAGAGCTTCACCAGCTTGCGCATCTGCGCCTGCAACCGCGGCGGCTCGGTCTCCAACGCGTTCAGTGTCTGGCCGATCTTGCCGATCTCGCTGTGGCGCCCGGTTGCGGTCACCGCGGCGATGCCGCTGCCGCGCACCACCAGCGAGCCGGAGAAGACATGCGGCAGATCATCGCCGCCTGGGCGCGCCGGGGGCGATGTCGCGCTCGCCACCTTGCGCACCGGAACCGACTCTCCGGTCAGCAGCGATTCATCGGTCTGGACGTCGTTGGCCTCGATCATCCTGGCGTCGGCCGGCACGCGATCACCTTCGGCCAGCACCACCAGATCGCCGCGCACGACCTCGCGACCGGCAATGCGCTTGCGTTCGCCCCCGCGGATCACCAGCGCGCGCGGGCTGGTCAGGTCACGCAGCGCCTCCAGCACGCGCTCGGTGCGGCTTTCCTGGACCACCGTGATCACGATGGAGAACAGCGCGAATGCGAGGAGGATCAACGCCTCCTCGGGGCTGCCGAGCAGAAGGTAGAGGGCGCCACCGCCGAGCAGCAGTGTCAGCATCGGCTCACGCAGCACCTCCAGCACAATCCGGAATGGTGTCCGCCGCCCGGCGTGTGCCAATTCGTTGGGGCCATCGGCCTCGAGGCGTGCCGCGGCTTCCTGTTCACTGAGGCCGCTGCCGATCGACCCGGCGATTGGTGCATCCAGCATGGTGGCTATCCCTTTGGGCACCTGGTGCCGAATGCCCCGGACCGAAGCAGGGGGGCGCACAGGTACAACGCGCGGCCGGCCGGATTGGCCCAAGGGTGATCCTGGATAGTTCGAACCACGAGGCGCCCGGCCAGCGGGCGGAATATGTTTCGCCGATGGTGGGCCTTTTCCCGGTCTCGTGCGTTGAACCCGGGCAAGGACGTTGGCCACCGGCCGCGCGTATGTCGGGCTCGTGGAATGGCGACACCGGCCGGGCAGGCAAAAGCCTGCGCCTGGAGCCATACGCGATGAGGTCACCATGACGATCAAGGATATTGGCCCAAAGCCGCACTGCTTCGACATCGAGAGCGCGACGAAGGAAAACCGGAACTATCGCGCCGTCGCCTGGAGCGGGCGCCATCTGCAGGTCACGCTGATGTCTATCCCCGTTGGCGGCGATATCGGCCTTGAAGCGCATCCTGAGACGGATCAGTTCCTGCGCCTTGAGGCCGGCCGCGGCCACGTGCAGATGGGGCCAGCGAAGGATGACATGCCCTTCGAAAGCAACGTATCGGATGGCTGGTGCGTTCTTGTTCCGGCCGGTACCTGGCACAACATCACCAACATCGGCGCAACGCCAATGCAGGTGTACGCCATCTATGCGCCCGCCCATCACAAGCCCGGCAAGGTGCAGGCGACGGCGGCGGTAGCGGCGACGGATCAAGACGACGAACCGGCCGACTGGTCGGTACAAGGACGCCCCG
>CAMDAM010000381.1 GCA_945888575.1 Asaia bogorensis
CCCCCGTCGCCCTGCAGGCCCAGCCGCACGCGCTCGGACGGAATGCCGGCCGCGCCCAGCACCTCGGCCACCGCACGGGCGTCGCGCGAGGCTTCGGCCACGCGGCGATCCTGCTCCGCCGGCGCGGCCTGCAGCGGCACCAGCGCCATCACCTCGAACACGCCGCCCGGCGCGCGCTGATCGGCCGCCTGGACCGCATCGGCGACCACGCGGCGCCAGGCCTCGGCGGGATCGCCCATGCGGACCGAGGCCACCTGGCGGGCCGCCGCCGCCGCACGGGCCGCCTCCTCCGCGCCCGGTGCGGCGCCCTCAGCGCGGAAGGTGCGCTGGTCCACCAGGGTGCACCCCGCCAGCGCGATCAGGAACAGGGCCGCCAGAACTGCACGCATGGGGGGAACCTCCGGGGCGGCGAAGCTTGCAGGAACCTTCCCGCCGGGCAAGATGCCGCCGAATCCGGAGAGCACCATGAGCGGACAGACCAACCAGCGCATCGACCCCAAGCGGCTGTGGGACAGCCTGATGGACATGGCCCGCTTCGGCGCCACGCCCAAGGGCGGTGTGCGTCGCCTCACCCTCACCGACATCGACCGCCAGGGGCGCGACCATTTCCGCGCCCAGTGCGAGTCCGCGGGCCTGACCGTGCGCGTGGACGAGATCGGCAACATGTTCGCCCGCCGGCCGGGCCGCGACCCCGCGCGCCTGCCGGTGCTGATGGGCAGCCATCTCGACAGCCAGCCGAGCGGCGGCAAGTTCGACGGCGCGCTGGGCGTGATCGCCGGGCTGGAGGTGATGCGCAGCCTGAACGACCTCGGCATCGCCACCGAGGCGCCGATCGAGCTGGTGAACTGGACCGACGAGGAAGGCAGCCGCTTTGGCCACTCGCTGATGGGCTCCGGCGTCTGGGCCGGCGTGTACAGTCGCGACAAGGCCTATGCCCTGCCGGACACCGAGGGGGTGACGGTGGAACAGGCGCTGAACAGCATCGGCTACCGCGGCGCCGAGCCGGCCCGGCCCTTCTCGGCCGATGCCTATTTCGAGCTGCATATCGAGCAGGGGCCGATCCTGGAGAAGGAAGCCCGCCAGATCGGCATCGTCACCGGCGCGCAGGCACAGGTGTGGTACGACGCGGTGGCCACCGGCCAGGATTCCCACGCCGGCACCACGCCGCCCTCCGCACGGCGCGATGCCCTGGTCTGCGCTGCACGCATCATCGACCTGGTGGACCGCATGATGCGCGCCCGTGGCGAGGATGGTCGCGGCACCGTGGGCCAGCTTCACGTCGCCCCCAACAGCCGCAACGTGGTGCCCGGCGAGGTGCGCTTCAGCGTGGAGTTCCGACACCCCGACGGGGCGGAGGTGGCGCGTATCGCTGAGGAGTTCCCGCGCGAGGCCGCCGCCATCGCGGCTGCCTGCGGCATCGATTGGACGCTGACGGAGCTGTTCCAGATCCCGGCGCAGCCCTTCGATCCCTCCTGCGTCGATCTCGTGCGCCAGGCGACGCAGAAGCTGGGGCTTTCCGCGCGGGAGATCGTAAGCGGCGCGGGGCACGACGCGGTGTATGTGGCCCGCCACGTGCCCACGGCGATGATCTTCACCCCCTGCAAGGACGGCCTCAGCCATAACGAGGCCGAGAGCATCGAACCGGAGGAAGCGGCCGCCGGCACCCAGGTTCTGTTCGAAGCGGTGCTGGCCCGCGCAAATCGTTCGCTGTAGGCCCCTTCACAAGCCCCCCCACCCTTGCTATAGCGCCGCCTCCCGCAGGATCGACCGCCCTGCGGATGGCGGGCGCATAGCTCAGTTGGTAGAGCAGCTGACTCTTAATCAGCGGGTCCCAGGTTCGAGCCCTGGTGCGCCCACCATTGTTTTCAAGGGGTTGCGGCGGGTTTGGCGTTTTGGGCGCCGGCCCCTCCCACGCTCTTCCCCCGAAACACCCCGCTAACACCCCAATTTTTCCCGCGTGGGTGCGCGTCCACTCCCCCGACACACCGCTGATGTCCGCCGAATTGTCTCCCGGGGGCGACGCGACCAATTGAGGCACCGGTGCCGAGGCGGGGGTTTGACGGCGCGCTCCACGCAAGCAACGATCGCATGGGCGGGTCGGCAGCTTCGGAGGCGGACATGGACGAGGCTGGGGGGTTCTGGGCGCCACGGGACAGCTTCTTCCCGGTCTTCCCGGAGCTTGACGCTGCCCTCGAAGACGTCGCCGAGGCCGCCGACGCTGTCCTCGCGAGCGACTTGGAGCGCGCCCGGGACCGTGTGCATCGCGCGAACGTGCCCCTGCTGCGCCGGGTCGCAATGCGCGCCATGGGCGCCCTCGACCACGACCTGCACCGGGTGCGCCGCGTCCCGATGCCGCCCAAGTCAGAGAAGGTCGGCATCCGGATGCCGGGCAGGGCTGTGACGGACCAGGTGTTCGCGCGGGACGGTTGGCATTGCCGCTTCTGCGGCGTCCGCCTCGTCGTGCCTGCCGCGCGGAAGGCGCTCGCGAACGCGGTCGCGGAGGCGCTGTGCTGGTCCGGGCCGGCAGAGTCGCTGCACGCCGCCTTCGTCTACGTCTCGGCCACCCTCGACCACATCGTCCCGCACTCGCGGGGCGGCACCAACGATCCCGACAACCTCGCCGCCACGTGCTGGCCGTGCAACTTCGGGCGGGGCGGGTATCTGCTTGAGGAGATGGGCCTTCGGGACCCCAGGGAGCGGGCGCCGATTCAAGACGGCTGGGACGGGCTGACGAGGCTCCTCCGGCATCCCGTGCCCACCCAGCCCAGGCAGAAGGAGGATGCTCCGATGGCAGCAGCGCGCTCGCCGAGAATGCCCCGGGTGCCAGCCCCCGAGTGGCTCGCCATGGTGGAGGGGATCAGCGAGGATGTGCCGGACCGGATGCTCGGGTTCCTGGCGTCCTGCGAGGGCCTGCCGGTCTCGTGGAGCGCCCGCGACGTCCTGCTGCTCAAGATGACGGTCGGGGGCAGGACGCTGGACGTGTTCGGGTTCGAGCGCAGCGGTGCCGTGCAGATCCCCTGGTGGATCGGCGACGCCAAGCCCGCCTTCCGGAACTTCGCCCACGCGGTGGCCTCGGTCATCTCCGGGGCCTTTGCGTACGAGACGCCAAAGACGTGGACCGTCCGGCACCTTGAGAAGAGGCCGGTGCATGTGGAGGAGCTGCTTGAGTCGGCGAAGGCCGTCCGGGACGCGCTCGCGCAGCTGGAGGAGGACCTGAAGGCGATGGACCCCGTCCCGGACCGCAGCAACGATCGGGCGGATGCCGGGCCGGCCAGCTGAGACCGAAGACGTCAGGCCCTGCCGGGGGGCTGCACCTTCCCTCCCTGGTCGACTGGCACCCCGCACCTGGCTGCGGCCAAGGACAACCTCTCCCGCACCGGTTCGCTGACGGGGAGGACCATGTAGCCGCTCGTCAGGTCGCCGAGGAGCAGGGAGTCGCGCCGGGGCCGGAGGCGCCAGCGCAGCGCGATCAGCACGCACAGCGCGGCGTCCAGCATGTCCTGGTCCGCCTTCCGAGGCCTCGCCAGCGCCCCTGCCTCCTGGCACCACTCCGCCAGCTCGACGCAGCCGAAGGCGCGGGCTTCGGCCGCCGCGGCATCCGCCACCCTGACCCAGTCGCGGGCGCAGAAGGTCTTCCTGCGCATGGGGTTGTATCTTGGCCCCGCCAACCGGCCGAAGAAGTCGGGCCCAAGGGACGCGAGCGCCAGCGCGGGGAAGACCTCCATGACGAACAGGCCGTCCGGGGCACCCCTGGCTCGCTCCGGGTCCTCCTCGGCCCCCAGCGCAGCCAGGAAGCGCCAGATCGGGGCGGCATCGCAGAACATGCCGGTCCTGCCCCGGTTCGCCGGCTGCACGCCGCCGCCCATCCAGCTGATGAGTGAGGCCGCGGCTCTTTCGACCGGCCTCATGCTCGTGGCGTTGGGCACCAGCGTCGGCTGGTCGAGCGCGACCAAGGTCACCCCCGACGGGGAGCGCACTTCCTCGATGAACGCAAGTGCTTGGCTGAATGAGACCAGGCGCGGGCGGTGGAACACGGCCGGCACACCGCCTTCCAAGCCGACGGCACAGATGGCACCCGGCGCGAGGGGGTTGTCGGCCCAGGCTGAGTCGAAGCCGATGAAGATGTCCATGCGATCCTTAGCCACCAAGTTGCGGCCTGCGGAAAAGGCGCCGATCAGCCCGGCGCCGCCTGCCCGGGCGACCGAACACGAACTGCCACGTCGCCTCGACCTTCGACCAGCCCAATACCTTCAGCCAGTTGCGCACGCCGATGCTGTGGCCAATGGCACGTGTCGCAGGTCGATCTCGGCAGCCTCACCGTTGGGGCCGGCATCGATGGCAAACCGCGCTCTGACAGTCAACTGCAACACGTCACGATCGCCGGCAACCTTTAGCCGACCACGATTGCAAAGGCTGATACCTTCGTCGAGTATGCTGGCACGAATCGAATAGGTCTATCATAATGAAAAATATGACTGATCCTTTCGCTCCCCGTCCCCCACTTGACCTCACCCTGGCCGCTGAGAGTCTGTCCAAGATCATATTTGGCTTCGGCAGAGCCTTCTCAGCATCATCCGAATTGACGCCCAGCGCAGGAAGGCCTGCGCGTTTCGGCTGAGGCACTCCCAGTCCTTGCTCAGGCGGCGGCAGCGGTTCAACCAAGCGATGGTGC
>CAMDAM010000382.1 GCA_945888575.1 Asaia bogorensis
GGGCGCGCCATGGTGGCCAGCGCCGGCGGGCGGCTGGTGCCCAACCTGCTGCGCCTGGGCGCGGACCATGTGACCCTGCCGCTCGCCTCCCGCGATCCCTGGCGGATCTGGCGCAATGCCGCGCTGCTGGAGGAGGTGATCCGCAGCGAAAAGGTGGACATCGTCCATGCCCGCTCCCGAGCGCCGGCCTGGGCGGCCTGGCTGGCGGCCAAGCGCACGCGGGTGCCGTTCGTGACCACCTATCACGGCACCTACAGCGAGGGGTTTCCCGGCAAGCGCTGGTACAACTCCGTGATGGCGCGCGGGGCGCTGGTGATCGCGATCAGCGGCTTCATCGCCGAGCTGATCCAGCAGCGCCACGGCGTGCCTCCGGCGCGCATCCGCATGATCCCGCGCGGGGTGGATGTCTCCCAATTCGAGCCAGCGAAGGTGAACGGGGATAGGGTGCCGCGGCTGGCGCGGGCCTGGCGGGTGGAGGATGGGCAGCCGATCATCCTGCTGCCGGGCCGGCTGACGCGCTGGAAGGGCCAGGGCGTGCTGATCCAGGCGCTCGCCCGGCTGCGCAACACCGAAGCCGTGGTGGTGCTGGCCGGCTCTGACCAGGGGCGCCATGCCTATGCCGAGGAACTCGCCGCCCTGGCCCGCCGGCTGCGGGTGGAGCACCGGGTGCGCATCGTCGGCAACGTGGATGACATGCCGGCGGCGCTGAAGCTCTCCGATATCGTGGTGAACGCCTCCATCCAGCCCGAGGCCTTCGGGCGCGTGGTGATCGAAGGCCAGGCGATGGCGCGGCCGGTGATCGCCACCGACCATGGCGGCGCGGTGGAAACCGTGGCGCACGGCGTGACCGGCTGGCGCGTGCGGCCGAACGACCCCGATGAGCTGGCCGGGATGCTGGACCAGGTGCTGGCCCAGCCCCTGGCGACGCGGCTGGATATGGGGGAACAGGCGCGGGCAATGGTGCATGCGCGGTTCACCACGGCGGCGATGCAGGCGGCGACGCTGGATGTTTATCGGGAAGTGCTGGGGTGAAGAAAGGAAGGTCTTCTTTTTCTGAAGAAAAAGAAGCAAAAAGACTTTTCCGAATTTGCGCTCGTGGCAGACAACCCCGACACGTTGCCGTCTGATGCGGGTTCTTGTTATTCGCCTTGGGGCGCTGGGGGACGTGGTGATGTCCTTTGGGCCGTTCGCGGCGATCCGGGCGCATCATCCCGGGGCGGAGATCACGCTGCTGACCGCGCGGCCCTTTGCCGCCCTGGCAAACGCTGCACCTTGGTTTGATCGGGTGGCGATCGACGAACGGCCGGCGGCCTGGAACATCGCGGGCCTGCTGCGGCTGCGGCGCGCGCTCTCGGGGTTCGATAGGGTGTACGACTTGCAAACCTCTGGGCGCAGCGGGTGGTATTTCCATCTGGCAGGGCGGCCGGACTGGTCGGGGAACGTGCGCGGCTGCCGCTACCCGCAGCGTGGGCCGGAGCGGGAGCGCATGCACACGATCGAGCGGCAACGGGACCAGCTGGGGGTCGCGGGGATTACGGATTTTCCCGCCCCGGACCTGTCCTTCCTGACGCAGCGACCCACGCCCGCCCTGCCCGCCCGGTTTGCGCTGCTGGTGCCCGGTGCCTCCGCCCATCGGCCGGGCAAGCGCTGGCCGGCGGCGCGGTATGGCGAGCTGGCGCGGGTGCTGGCGGGGCGCGGCCTGGTGCCGGTGGTAATCGGCGGCAAGGACGAGGTGCCGCTGGCCGCGGAGATATTGGCTGCGTGCCCCGGTGCGATCGACCTCACGGCGAAGACCGCGCTGCTGGACATCTTCGCCATCGCCACCCGGGCCGCGCTGGTGGTGGGCAACGATACCGGGCCCACCCACATCGCCGCCGCGGCCGGCTGCCCGGCCGTGGTGCTGTTCTCCCACGACAGCGACCCCGCGATGACCGCGCCGCGCGGGCCGGATGGCAGCTGGCCCACCGTGATCCGCGTTCCCGTGTTGGCGGACCTGACCGTGGAGAGGGTTGCAGCGGCGCTGCCCTAGAGCGATACAGTTCGGCCATTTTTCGCCCCAGAGGAGACCCAGATGCCCGCCATCACGCTGCCCGACGGCTCCGTGCGCTCGTTCGACGCGCCGGTTGCGGGCACTACCGTGGCGGCGGCCATCGGGCCCGGCCTCGCGCGCGCCGCCCTGGCCATGAAGATCGACGGCAAGCTGGTTGATCTTTCCACGGTGATCGAGGCCGACGCGAACGTGGTGTTCGTGACGCGCAAGGACGAGACGGCGCTGGAGATGATCCGCCACGATTGCGCCCACGTGCTGGCCGAGGCGGTGCAGGAGCTGTTTCCAGGCACGCAGGTGACGATCGGGCCTTCGATCGAGAATGGCTTCTACTACGACTTCGCGCGCAACGAGCCCTTCACCACGGAGGATTTCGCGGCGATCGAGGCGAAGATGCGCGAGATCGTGGGGCGCAACGCCCCCTTCGTGCGCAGCGTGATCGACCGCGACGAGGGCATCGCCTTCTTCGAGGCGAAGGGCGAGAAGTACAAGGCCGAGCTGATCCGCGACCTGCCTGGTACCGAGGTGATCACGCTCTACAGCCAGGGCGACTGGATCGACCTGTGCCGCGGGCCGCATATGCGCGGCACCGGGGACGTGGGCACGGCGTTCAAGCTGATGAAGGTGGCCGGCGCCTATTGGCGTGGCGATCACCGCAACCCCATGCTCAGCCGCATCTACGGCACCGCCTGGCGCGACCAGAAGGAGCTGGATGCCCACCTGCACATGCTGGAGGAGGCCGAGAAGCGCGACCACCGCCGCATCGGCAAGGACATGAACCTGTTCCACCTGCAGGAGGAAGCGGTCGGCAGCGTGTTCTGGCACCCCAAGGGCTGGAAGCTCTACCGCACGTCGGAGACCTATGTGCGCCGGCGGTTGGAGGCCAATGGCTACGTGGAGATCAAGACTCCGCAGCTGGTGGATCGCGCGCTGTGGGAGGCTTCCGGCCACTGGGAGAAGTATCGCGAGAACATGTTCCTCGTGCGCGTGGACGAGGAGGAGAAGACGCTCGCGCTGAAGCCGATGAACTGCCCTGGCGCGGTGATGGTGTTCAACCAGGGCATGCGCAGCTACCGCGAATTGCCGCTGCGGCTGGCGGAGTTCGGGCAGGATCACCGGTATGAGCCTTCCGGCGCGCTGCACGGGATCATGCGGGTGCGGGCGTTCCAGCAGGATGACGGGCATATCTTCTGCACCGAGGACCAGATCGGGGCGGAGACGGTGCGGTTTGTCGATCTGCTGTCCTCCATCTACCGGGATTTCGGCTTTGACAGCTTCCGGGTGAAGTTTTCCACCCGGCCGGATGTGCGCGCGGGGTCCGATGAGGTGTGGGACCGGGCCGAGGGTGCGCTGGAAAAGGCCTGCGCCGAGGCGGGGGTGGAATACGTGATCAACCCCGGCGAGGGCGCCTTCTATGGCCCGAAGCTGGAATTCGTGCTGCGCGACGCCATCGGGCGTGATTGGCAGTGCGGCACGTTGCAGGTGGATTTCGTGCTGCCGGAACGGCTGGATGCGGAATACGTGGGCGAGGACGGCGCGCGGCATCGGCCGGTGATGCTGCACCGCGCGATCCTGGGCAGCTTCGAGCGCTTCCTGGGCATCCTGATCGAGCAGTTCGCCGGGCGCTTCCCGCTGTGGCTGGCGCCGGTGCAGGTGGCGGTGGCGACCATCGTTTCCGACGCGGACGGCTACGCGGCGGAGGTGGCGGGGCTGCTGCGGGCGAAGGGGCTGGAGGTGAAGCTGGACACCAGCAACCAGAAGATCAACGCCAAGATCCGCGAGCACAGCGTGCAGCACGTGCCGGTGATTGCCGTGGTGGGCCGCAAGGAGGCGGAGCAGCGCACCGTGGCCCTGCGCCGCCTGGGCGGGGAGGCGCAGGAGGTGCTGCCGCTGGACGAGGCGGTGGCCCGCCTGGCGGCGGAGGCGATGGCGCCGGACCTGGTGCGCGGTGCCGCATAACAGGCCCTGGCCTTGAAAACAGGCGCAGGCGGCAACAACATGCTATGTTGCTGCCGTCGGCACCTCGATCGCCGCAACGATAAGACGTCAACTGCCACAGGAGAGAACCATAGCCAGAGGCCCCATGCCCGCCGCGCCCAGCCGCGACGGCCCCCGCGTGAACGAGGACATTCGCGTTCCCCAGGTGCGACTGATCGACCAGGACGGCGAGATGCTCGGCGTGATGAGTGCGCGCGACGCGATCCAGCGCGCCTATTCCGTTGGGCTCGACCTGCTTGAGATCAGCCCGAATGCCGATCCGCCAGTGTGCAAGATCCTCGACTTCGGCAAGTTCAAGTACGAACAGCAGAAGAAGAAGAACGAGGCGAAGAAGCGGCAGAAGGTGATCGAGATCAAGGAGGTCAAGGTCCGGCCGAATATCGACGAGAACGACTATCAGGTGAAGCTGCGCGCCATGAAGTCGTTCATCGAGGAAGGCGACAAGGTGAAGGTCACCCTGCGCTTCCGTGGCCGCGAAATGGCGCACCAGGATATCGGCGTGAGGGTGCTGGAACGCATCCGCGGCGACCTCGACGGCACCACCAAGGTGGAACAGATGCCGAAGATGGAAAACCGCCAGATGGTGATGGTGCTGACGCCCCGCTGAGGCGTCGCCCAGCCAGCC
>CAMDAM010000383.1 GCA_945888575.1 Asaia bogorensis
GCCGCGCACACTTCCAGCGAGGTATCGACAAACACTTCCACGAACTCCCCGGGCGCCAGCAGGTCGCGCACCATCTGGCGCTCGGCCCGGTAGGGGGAGATGAAGCTGGCCAGCACGATCAGCCCGGCATCCACCATCAGCTTGGCCACCTCGCCCACGCGGCGGATGTTTTCCACCCGGTCCTGCGGGGTGAAGCCAAGATCGCGGTTGAGGCCGTGGCGCAGGTTGTCGCCATCCAGTGAATAGGTGTGGCGCCCTGCGGCATGCAGCGCCTCTTCCACCAGCTTGGCCACGGTGGATTTGCCGGAGCCGGACAGGCCGGTGAACCACAGCACCATCGGGCGCTGGCCCTTGGCGGCGGCGCGGGCGGTCTTGTCCACCAGGTAGGCTTCCTGGTGGATGTTGGTGGCGCGGCGCAGCGGAAACTGCACCATGCCGCAGCCCACGGTGCGGTTGCTGGTGCGGTCCACCAGGATGAAGGCGCCGGTCAGCCGGTTCTCGCCATAGGGGTCGAAAGCCAGTTTCTGCGCGATGGAAAGGTTGCACACCGCGATCTCGTTCAGCGCCAGGCTGGTGGCCGGCAGCTGGCCCAGCGTGGTGACGTCGATGCGGTGCTTGATGGCGGTGATGCTCGCCGTGGTCCAGGCATGGCCCATGCGCAACAGGTATTGCCGGCCGGGCAGCAGCTTCTCCTCATCCATCCACAGGATATGCGCGGCGAACTGATCCGCCACCGAAGGGCGCTGCGCCGGCGGGGCCAGCATGTCGCCGCGGGCGATGTCGATCTCGTGCGCCAGGCACAGCGTCACGGCGTCGCCGGCAGCCGCGCTCTGCTGGTCGCCAGCGGGGCCGAGGATGCGGGTGATCTCACTGGTCACGCCAGAGGCCGCCACCACCACGGGCTCGCCGAGCGCGATGCGCCCGCTGGCCACGGTGCCGGCATAACCGCGGAAATCGAGGTTGGGGCGGTTCACCCACTGCACCGGGAAGCGGAAGGGCAGCGCCTCGGCGTCCTCGTCCACCTCCACGGAGTCCAGGTGCTCGATCAGCGTCGGCCCTTGGTACCAGGGCGTGCGCGGCGAGAGCTGGGTCACGTTGTCGCCGAAGCGGCCGGAGAGCGGGATGGCCGCCAGGGTGCGGAAGCCGAAGGCGGCGGCGAAGCCGTGGTATTCGGCCACGATGCGGTCGAACACCGCTTGGTCGAAATCGACGAGGTCGCTCTTGTTCACTGCCAGCACCACGTGGCGGATGCCGAGCAGGGAGCAGATGAAGGAGTGGCGGCGCGTCTGCGTCAGCAGGCCCTTGCGCGCATCCACCAGGATGATCGCCAGCTCCGAGTTGCTGGCACCCGTGGCCATGTTGCGCGTGTATTGCTCGTGGCCGGGGCAATCGGCCACGATGAAGCTGCGGCTGCCGGTAGTGAAGAAGCGGTAGGCGACATCGATGGTGATGCCCTGCTGGCGCTCCGCCTCCAGGCCATCGACCAGCAGGGCGAGGTCCACCTCCTCCCCCACCGTGCCGTGCTTGCGGCTGTCGCGGGTGATGGCGGCCAGCGTGTCCTCGGCGATCAGCTGGGCGTCGTACAGCATGCGGCCGATCAGGGTGGACTTGCCGTCGTCCACGGAGCCGCAGGTGAGCATGCGCAGCAGGCCGCGATTGGCGGCCATTTCCGAAGCCGGGGGGTTGGCGTCCATCAGAAGTAGCCCTCCCGCTTCTTGCGTTCCATCGAGGCTTCCTGGTCGTTGTCGATCAGGCGGCCGTGGCGCTCGCTGACGCGGCTGGCGCGCAGTTCCTCCAGCACCTGGTCCATCGTCTCTGCCCGGCTTTCATGCGCGCCGGTCAGCGGCCAGTCGCCCATGGTGCGGAAGCGCACCCATTTCATCTCGATCTCTTCGCCGGGTTCCAACGGCATGCGCTCGTCGTCGCGCATGATCATGGCGCCGGAGCGCCGCAGGGTCGGCCGCAGGGCGGCGAAATAGAGCGGCACCACGGGGA
Source organism: Asaia bogorensis (assembly GCA_945888575.1). GTDB lineage: Bacteria > Pseudomonadota > Alphaproteobacteria > Acetobacterales > Acetobacteraceae > CAMDGX01. Next base: position 1,996 of record CAMDAM010000383.1, read on the forward strand.
TGTCCTCGGCGGCGATGTAGTCCCAGATGTCGAACTCGGTCCAGTTGGAGAGCGGGAAGACGCGCATCGTCTCCCCGGGCCCGATGCGGGTGTTGTAGAGGCCCCACAGCTCCGGCCGTTGGCCGCGCGGTTCCCACACATGACCAGGGGCACGGTGGCTGAACACGCGTTCCTTGGCGCGGGACTTCTCCTCGTCGCGCCGGGCACCGCCGAGGGCGGCATCGAAGCCGTGCTGGTTCAGCGCCTGCTTCAGTGCCTCGGTGCCCATCACGTTCATGTGAACCTGGCTGCCATGGCTCAGCGGGCCGATGCCCTGGGCCAGGCCGTCCGGATTCGTGTGCACGATCAGCCGGGCGCCGATCTCCGCGGCACGGCGGTCGCGGAACTCCAGCATGGCGCGGAAGTCCCAGCCGGTGGCGATGTGCAGCAGCGGGAAGGGCAACTTGCCGGGCGCGAAGGCCTTCTGCGCGAGGTGCAGCACGACCGAGCTGTCCTTGCCGATGGAATACAGCAGCACGGGATTGCGGAAACTGGCCGCGGTTTCGCGGATGATGCCGATGGCCTCGGCTTCCAGGCGCTTCAGATGCGGGGGCAGGCTCGGCATGGGGGAATGGCACTCGCTCAGGCAGCGGAGGGGCAAGCCTTGCAGGCGGTGGTTGACGAAAAGCAAATTCCGCGCCGCATGCCGCCGTTTGGCGGGCGGGACATCTCCGCGCAAACGCATGCCAAGTCAACCCAGCGGGGCTTGGCAGCACGGCCGCAAGGCGCGCCAATGGCGGCAGCAATGGAGGTGGGCATGCGCGGGGACAACTGGGGCTGGCGGGCCAGGATCGGCATGTTCATCGTCGGCAACGAGGCGGTGCCGGAGGCGGAGTGGTGGGCGATGGCGCCCGAAGGCGTTTCGGTGCATGCCGCGCGCGTCACGGCGCCGACGCCGTGGGCCATCTGGAACGCCGATCGCAGCGCGGTGGCGCTGGCGGAGGATGTGGTGCGCGGAGCCCGGCAGTTCGCCACGATGAAGCTGGAGGCGGTGGTGATGGGCCACAGCTCCAGCTCCATCCTGGGTGGGGATGGGTGGGACGAGGCGGTGGTGGCCGCCCTATCGGCGTTGCTGCCGGGGGTGGCGGTTTCCACCAACGGGATCGACTGCCTGGCCGCATTGCGGACGATGGGTGTCTCGCGCCCGCTGCTGGTGCTGCCGCCGTGGTTTGGCCTGCCCTTCCTGGACCAGGCGGCGGCGTATCTTGCCGCGCGTGGCGCCGCTCCCGTGCGGACCATCCGCTACGATCCCGGCCCGGGCTGGCGGGACCTGCCGCCGGGGGAGCTGTATGGCCATGGCATGGGGTTCGCCCAGCAGATCGCGCCGCTGTACGAGCAGGTGCGGGCGGCGTGCCCGGATGACGCCGACGGGGTGCTGCTGGCCGGCACCGGTTTCCGCTGCGTGGGGCTGATCGAGGCGCTGGAACAGGATCTCGGCCGGCCCGTGGTCACCGCCAACCAGGCCAGCCTGTGGCATGGGCTGCGCCGGGCCGGGGTGCGACCGGAGGTGCAGGGCTATGGGGCGCTGCTGCGCGGTGCGGTATAAACGGGCAACAACGGAGCGTACCCATGAGCAGCGACAGCTATACCCCGCCCAAGGTCTGGACCTGGAACAAGGGCAATGGCGGCCAGTTCGCCAACATCAACCGCCCGATCGCCGGTGCCACGCATGAGAAGGAACTGCCGGTCGGCAAGCATCCGATCCAGCTCTATTCGCTCGGCACGCCGAACGGCCAGAAGGTGACGATCCTGCTGGAGGAGCTTTTGGCCGCCGGGCACACCGGCGCCGAATACGACGCCTGGCTGGTGAAGATCGGCGCCGGTGAGCAGTTCGGCAGCGGCTTCGTGGGGGCGAACCCGAATTCCAAGATTCCCGCGATGATCGATCGCAGCGGGCCCACGCCGATCCGCATCTTCGAATCCGGCGCGATGCTGGTGCACTTGGCCGAGAAGTTCGGCGCCTTCCTGCCGACGGAGGCGGGCGCGCGGGCCGAGTGCCTCTCCTGGCTGTTCTGGCAGATGGGCAGCGCGCCGTTCGTGGGCGGCGGGTTCGGGCATTTCTATGCCTATGCACCGGCGAAGTTCGAATACGCCATCGACCGCTATGCGATGGAGACCAAGCGCCAGATGGACGTGCTGGATCGCCGGCTGGCGGAATGCGAGTACGTGGCCGGGGCCGACTACACCATCGCGGACATGGCGATCTGGCCCTGGTATGGCGGCATGGCCAAGGGGCTGCTGTATGGCGCGGCCGAGTTCCTTTCGGTGCACGAATACAAGAACGTCATTCGCTGGGCCGACCAGCTGGCGGCACGGCCGGCGGTGAAGCGTGGGCGGATCGTGAACCGGATGAGCGGCAACCCCGCCGAGCAGCTGCACGAGCGGCACGACGCCGGCGATTTCGACACCAAGACGCAGGACAAGATCGCCGCCGGTTGATCGCCGAACTCCGTCCGGCCGAGGCTGGGCGGACGTTGCGGGCTTGGGCCTAGGAGCCCGTCCTGGTAAGCGTTTGACTGGCACGTCAATGATGTCTGGTTGCGCAAGAGTGAAGGCGGTTGTCATGCTGTTGCGGCCGTGGCGCGTGCGCCCGCCAGCTTGAGCAGGTTGTGGACGGTGCAGATCATCGCCCAT
>CAMDAM010000384.1 GCA_945888575.1 Asaia bogorensis
GATGGCGGCGGCGGCGACGAGGATGGCGGCAAAGCCCGCGAGGCGGCGGCGCATGAGGGTGCGCAGCTCCGTGGAGGCGAGGCGGCTCAATGAGAGGGCGATGGCCATTGGCCGCGCTCCAGTGCGGTGCAGTTACGAGATCGGGCTAAATCTAGGCGCAAGGGCGTTGGGAAACCAGCGCTTTATCGGCCGGGGGGTGCCCAGCCCGGCGGGGCGAGCTCGAAGCCTTCGAAGCGGAAGGCCGGGGAGACGGTGCAGGAGACCAGGGCCCAGGCGCCGAGGGGTTCGGCGGCTTGCCAGGCGTGGGTGGGGACGAGGCCCTGGAGGGTTTCGCCGGCTGCGAGGTTGGGGCCGAGGGTGAGGTCGGGGCCGGGTTCGCGCAGGAGGCGGAGCGGGGCGCCGGCGTGCCAGAGCCAGAGTTCGGCGGCGTCCACCCGGTGCCAGTGGCTGCGTTCGCCGGCGCGGAGCAGGAAGAGGATGGCGGTGCCGGCGCCGCGGGTGCCATCGGCTGGGGTGTCGCGCCAGGTTTCGCGGTAGTGGCCGCCTTCGGGGTGGGGGTGGAGGCCGAGGGCGGCGATGATGGCTTCGGCGGGGGTGGCGGGGTCGCGCAGGTTGGGCATGGGGGCTCCGCGAGGTGGGGCTGTGCGTGCCCTTTTACCCCGCGGGGCCGTGGCTGGTCAGGCGGTGCGGAGGACCTGGGCGACGTAGGGCATGAAGTGGGCGAGCGGGGGGGTTTGCAGGCCCTTCACCTTGGCGCCTTCGTCGTAGCGGCGCAGGCGGACGGCTTCCTGCCAGTGGGGGAGGCGTTCGAATTCGGCGATTTCCTCGGCGGACATGGGGCCGCCCTGGAGGGAGAGGCTGAGGACGGAGTCCTTGGAGAGCTTGGCGAAGTAGTCGGCTTCCTTGCCGCAGAGGTAGCGCTTGGCGGCGACGTGGAGGCGGACGGGTTCCGTGACCTCCGGGCCGAAATGGGCGACGAGGAAGGCGTGGCCGACATCCTCGTGCTGGTCGTCGATGCCGTCTTCGGCGGGGTTCTCGCCGAGGGTGTGCAGCATGTGGCCGATGTCGTGCATCAGGGCGGCGGCGATGAGGCTTGGCGGGTCGCCGGCTTTTTCGGCCAGGGCGGCGGCCTGGAGGCCGTGCTGGATCTGGTTGATGTCGGACAGGCCGTATTGGTGGCGGCCGTTGATGTCGAGGCGCTGGGCGATCTGGGCCAGGATGTCGGTGCTCATGGTGGGGGCCTTCTGCGGTAGGGCTTCATTATAGTGCAACCGATATGTGCTTTCCATTGTCATAATTCTCTCATAATGTCGGGGGCAGTGAACGGGGGTGTGCGATGGATGTGCTGGCGGGGCCGGGGCGGTTCTACAAGGGCAACATCCACACCCATTCCACCGCATCGGATGCGGTGCGGGACCCGGAGACGGTGTGCGGGATGTATCGGGAGGCGGGGTATGATTTTCTGGCGCTGACCGACCATTTCCTGCCGAAGTTCGGGTTTCCCATTACGGATACGCGCAGGTTCCGGACGAATGGGTTCACGACGATCCTGGGGGCCGAGGTGCATGCGCCGCGCACGGAGCTGGGCGAGATCTGGCATATCCTGAGCGTGGGGCTGCCGCTGGATTTCGCGCCCACGCCGCCGGAGGAGACCGGGCCGGCGCTGGCGGCGCGCTGTGCGGCGGCGGGGGCGTTCGTGGCGATCGCGCATCCCGAGTGGTACGGGCTGACGGTGGCGGATGCACAGAGCATCTCGGCCGCCCATGCGGTGGAGGTGTACAACCACACTAGCGCGGTGAAGGTGGCGCGCGGCGATGGGGCGCAGCTGCTGGATGCGCTGCTGGCGCGCGGGCACCGGCTGCTGGCCTGCGCCACGGATGACGCGCATTTCCAGGTGCAGGACTGGTTCGGCGGCTGGGTGATGGTGCGGGCCGAGAGCCTGGAGCCGGAGGCGCTGGTGGCCGCGTTGAAGGCCGGGGCGTACTATTCCACCCAGGGGCCGGAGATCCACGGGATTTCGGTGCAGGGCGAGGAGATCGCCATCGAGTGCAGCCCGGCGCGGGACATCATGGTGGTGGGCCGGGCGTCCGCCGGGGTCGCGGTGCATGGCGCGGCGATGCGGTCTGCCCGGTTGCCGGTGGCGGCATTCCGGGCCGGCGGGTATTTCCGCGTGGTGGTGGCGGATGAGGCCGGCCGGCGGGCCTGGAGCAATCCGGTGTGGCTCGACACGCCGTGACGGTGGAGGCGCAGCCGGAGGAGGCACGGCGCGATTCTGGCATCACGCTCGCCGCCCTGCGCACCTTCGTGGCGGTGGTGGCGGCGGGCAGCCTGTCGCGCGCCGCGGAGGCGCTGAGGGTGAGCCAGCCCAGCGTTTCCATCCAGATCGCCGGGCTGGAACGGGCCTGCCGGGTGCCGTTGCTGCGGCGCCGGCCGCGGCTGGAGCTGACCGAGGCCGGGCGTGACCTGCTGGTGCGGGCGCGGCTGATCCTGGCGCGGCTGGCGCAGTTCGAGGTTTCCGTGGACGCGCTGCGCACGTTGCAGCGCGGGCGGCTTTCGGTGGGGTTGTCTGGCCCGCATCTGGCGATGCGGCGGATCGCAGGCTTTCTCGCCGCCCATCCCGGCATCACGCTCGGCACGCGCATCGGCAATACCTCGGCCCTGCTGGGCGAAGTGGGCCAGTGCCGGGTGGATGTGGCGCTGGTGGCGATGGCGGCGCCGGTGGCCGGGTTTTCCTGCACCCGCATCCATGATGTGCGCCTGGCGCTGTGCGTGCCGCGCGGCCATGCGTTGGCTGGGCGCAAGCGCGTGGCGCCGGCGGCGCTGGCGGGGCTGCCGTTCATCGGGCGCGAGGACGGCTCCGTGACGCGGCAGGTGGCGGAGCGGGTGTTCGCGGCGGCCGGCGTACAGCCGGAGATCCGCTTCGAGGTGACGGGCCGCGAGGCGATGAAGGAAGCCATCGTGGCCGGGCTGGGCGTGGGCGTGCTGTTCGACCACGAGGCGGAAGGGGACAGCCGGCTGGCGGCGGTGGAGATCGCGGGGCCGGAGGGGCGGGCGGGCATCTACGCCGTGGCGCTGGAGGAATCGCTGGATATCCCGGCGGTGCGCGCCTTCCTGGACCATCTGCTGGCCGCGTATCGCGGGCCCTGGCCGGCCTCTTCACCCTGATCCCGTTCATCCACGCCTGGTGCAACCAACCAGCCTGAGAAAAGCTCCGATGAAGCGCCGCACGCTGCTTTCCGGCCTTGCCGGGCTGGCTGCCCCCCGCATCGTCCGCGCCCAGGGGGCGGGGCTGCTGAAGTTCATTCCACAAGCCGACCTGACGCTGCTGGACCCCACCGCCAATGGCGGCTTCGTCACGCGCAACCACGCGATGATGGTGTACGACACGCTGTACGGGATCGACTCCGGCTTCGTCTCCCGCCCGCAGATGGCCGCGGGGCATGTGGTGGAGAATGATGGCCGGCTCTGGACCATTACGCTGCGGCCAGGCCTGCGCTTCCATGATGGCGAGCCCGTGCGCGGGCGCGATGTGGTGGCCAGCCTGCGGCGCTGGGCGGCGCGGGATTCCTACGGCCAGGCGCTGATGGCGGCGACCGACGAGCTGTCTGCGCCGACCGACGGGACGATCCGCTTCCGGCTCAAGCGCGCCTTCCCGATCGACGAGGCGCTGGGCAAGCTGGGCGGGTTCGTGGCGTTCATCCTGCCGGAGCGGCTGGCCGACCCCGATCCGGCCAAGCCGGTGAAGGAGATCATCGGCAGCGGGCCGTTCCGCTATCTGCCCGGGGAGCGCGTGGCCGGGGCGCGCAACGCCTATGCGCGGTTTGACGGCTATGTGCCGCGGCCGGATGGCACGGCCGATGTGATGGCCGGGCCGAAGCGCGCGCATTTCGAGCGGGTGGAGTGGCACACCGTGCCGGATGCCGCCACCGCCGCCGCGGCGTTGCAGTCGGGCGAGATGGATTGGTGGGAACAGCCCACGCCGGACCTGCTGCCGCTGCTGCGCCGCCATGCCCGCCTGGCCGTGCAGGTGCTGGATACCGTGGGGTTTTACGCCTTCCTGCGCCCCAACCACGCCCAGCCGCCGTTCAACAACCCGGCCTTCCGCCGCGCCGTTCTGGGCGCGATCCACCAGGCCGATTTCATGACCGCCGCCGCCGGCACCGACCGGGCGCTGTGGCGCGACGGGGTGGGCTTCTTCCTGCCCGACGGGCCGATGGCCTCCGATGCCGGGATGGCGGCCATGGACCTGGATGCCGCGCGGCGCGCCGTGGCCGCCTCCGGCTATGCCGGGGAGAAGCTGGTGCTGCTGGCGCCGACGGATTTTCCGGCAATCAATGCCATGAGCGAGATCGCCGGCGATATGCTGCGCAAGCTGGGGGTGAACCTCGATTACCAGGCGATCGACTGGGGCACGGCGCTGAAGCGCATCCTGTCGCAGGAGCCGGTGGAGAAGGGTGGATGGAGTGCGATCTGCACCTACACGGCCGGGATCAATGCGCTGAACCCCGCCGTGCACGCCTACATGCGCGGCGTGGGCCGCACCGGCACGTGGGGCTGGCCCGAAAGCCCGGCGCTGGAGGCGATGCGCGCCGAATGGTTCCAGGGCGTGGCCGGGGAGGCGGAGCGGGCGCTGGGCCGGCGCATGCAGGAGGCGGC
>CAMDAM010000385.1 GCA_945888575.1 Asaia bogorensis
GGAATACCTGCGGGCCAACAAGCTCAGCATGCTCGTCTGGGACAGCTACGACGCCATCCTGCACGCCTGTCGCGATGCCTGGAACTGGCTCATCAACGATCCGAAGCGCATCGCTTCCATTACGCAAAGGCCGTGGGCATCCGTGGGGAATTAGGGCGGTTGGTATTATACAGGTCAGCCAATTCCCATACGTGGGTATTATGGAGAAACATGAAACCTGGCCCTGTCATATTGATCGTTGAGGACGACCTGATCATTGCCGATTACCTGGAGGAGACGCTCCAGGATGCCGGATTCGAGGTGTGTGGGATCGCACGCACGATTTCCGAGGCGATTGCCTTGGCGCGACGGCATTATCCGTCGCTTGGCGTGATCGACCTGAAGCTTTCCAACGGCGAACAGGGGACGCAGGTGGCGGCTGCCCTTTGTGAACAGGGCGCAATCGGAATCCTATACGCAACGGGGAACGCGCGCCATCCTCTTCTGGAGGGGGCGGTGGGGGATGCGTGCATCAGCAAGCCCTATACGAGCGAGCGGATCGTGGCCGGGGTGCGGATTGTGGCGGCGCGGATGGCGAAGCGGGCGTTGCCGCCGGTGTTTCCGGAGGGGTTCCGGCTGCTGAATGCCTGAGGGCGGCGGCGTGTTGAGGCTGCGCTACGGGCTGGGGGATTTGGATTTCGGCCAGCGGCGTGTGGCTTCCGGGAGGACCTGTTCGATCAGCAGGCGGGTTTGGTGGAGGGTTTCTTCGCCGCCGGTGGCCAGCGGGCGGAGGATGAATTTCTGGGCGCCGGCTTCGATGTAGGCGGCGAGGCGGGCGAGGATGGTGGTGGCGTCGCCGATAGCGAAGTGGTCTTCCGGGTTCTGGCCGGTGCGCTTGGCGTAGGCGGCTTTGAGGCGGGCCAGGCTGGGGTCGTTGGGGCTTCCGAAGCGGAAGGGGAAGGCGGCGCCGTAGTGGTCTTCGTCGATGGGGCGGCCGGCTTCGGCGCTCGCTTCGCGGATGGCCTGGATGAGGGGGGCGAGCTGGGCGGGGGTTTCGGCGCCGGCCTGCCAGCCGGTGCCGTATTTGGCGGTGCGGCGGATGGCGGCTTCGGAGTTGCCGCCGATCCAGAGGGGGAGGTTGGACTGGACGGGCTTGGGGGCGATCTGGGCGGCCTGGAGCTGGAAGTGGCGGCCTTCGTAGGTGACGGGCTCTCCGGTGAAGAGGAGGGCCAGGATTTCGAGGGCTTCGTCGGTGACGCGGCCGCGGGTGGTGGTGTTGAGGTTGAGGGCTTGCCATTCCGGGGCGCGGGGGGAGCCGATGCCGTAGGCGGGGAGGAGGCGGCCTTCGGAGAGGACGTCGATGGTGGCGATCTGCTTGGCCAGGAGCACGGGGTCTCGCATGGCAAGGGAGATGACGTTGACGCCGAATTTGAGGCGCCTGGTGCGGCCGGCCAGCGCCGCCATGGTGGCGATGGATTCGAGGATGGGGGTGGCGGAGACGATGCGGTCGGTTTGCCAGAGGCTGTCGATGCCGCCGTGTTCGCAGAGATCGACCCAGCGCCAGAACTCGGACGCGGTGGCGAAGGGATAGTCGGCGAGGCCCAGGCCGATGGCGACTCTTTGGGTGGCTGGGCGCATGGTGGGGGCTTTCGGGTGGGGGCCGGCCGGCAGCGCTGGGCTACCGGCCGGGGTGCGGGTCAGGCGGCCTTGGCGAGGGTGACGCCGGCGGCGTCGAAGGCGGTGAAGAGCTTGGAGTCCTGCTCCGCGGTCAGCCTGGTGTGCGGGGGGCGGATGATGGTCCAGGCGGGGTTGGCGGTGTTGCGGGCGACGAGGGATTTCAGCGCCGGGATGAGGGGGACGGAGGTGACGGCGCGGCGGATGAGGGTGAGGGTGGCCTGGGCCGCCTCGCCTTCCGCGTTGTTCCAGTTGGAATAGACGCGCTGGCTGACCGAGCAGCCGACGTTGGAGGCCGCCGTGATGCAGCCGGCGCCGTTGGCGTTGAGGGTGGCGTGGAGGAGGCTGTCGTCGCCGCAATAGACCTCGAAGCCTTCGGAGGCGAAGGCGTCGGCGTAGCCCTTGGTGTTGGCCCAGTCGCCGGTTGAGTCCTTGATGCCCTTGAACTTGCCGGGGTAGGCGCGGAGCAGGCGCTCGATGAGGGTGTTGGTGATGGGGACGGCGGATTGGGCGGGGAAGTGGTAGAAGAACAGCTTGATGTTGCCGCCAACGCGCTGGACGACTTCGGAGTAGTAGGCGAACAGGCCGTCTTCCGAGGGGTTCTTGTAGAAGAAGGGCGGCAGGAGCAGGACGCCGCGGATGCCGAGTTCCTCGGCGCGGCGGGTGAGCAGCACGGTGTCGGGGATGGCGGTGGTGCCGCAGCCCGGGAGCAGGGTGCCGGCGGGGATGCCGCGCTCGACCATGCCTTCCATCACCGCGATGCGCTCGGAGATGCCGAGCGAGTTGGCCTCGCCGGTGGTGCCGAGGATGCCCAGGCCGTTGCAGCCATTGGCCAGCAGCCACTTGGAATGGGCGGCCATGCGGTTGAGGTCGATCGAGAGGTCGGCGTGGTAGGCGGTGAGGACCGCTGCGTTCACGCCGCCGAAGAGGGCATCCTTGAGCATTCAGGTAGACTCCGGTTTGGATCTTGCGGCTGGCTTGGCTGTGGTTGGTTTGCGGGGGCGGGGCATCTTGCCGGGCCAGTCGACGAGGTGGTGATCGAGCGGGCCGGCGTGGCGTTCGCCCACCGCGCGGCCGCGGATGGAGATGCCGGCTTCGTGGACCGTCTCGGGCGTGCCGGAGACGAGGGGGTGCCACCATTGCAGGGGCTTGCCCTCGGCCAGCAGGCGGTAGGCGCAGGAGGGGGGCAGCCAATCGATGCTGCGGACCTCGGCGGGGGTGAGGGTGACGCAATCCGGCACGTAGCGGTGGCGGGTGGCGTATTTGGTGCACTGGCAGGTGTCGAGGTTCAGCAGGCGGCAGGCGACATTGGTGAAGCCCAGCTCTTCCGTGACCTCGTAGCGCAGCTTGTGCAGGCAGCAGCGGCCACAGCCGTCGCACAGGGATTCCCATTCCTCGCGGGACATGTCCTCGAGGGTCTTGGTTTGCCAGAAGGGTGCGGGCGCGCTCATTGGCGCGCAAACTAGCGGTATGCGGGGTTGGCGGCTACGGGGGTGGGCTATTGCTGCTGCTGGGCGGCGAGTTGGGCGAGGACTTCGCGCAGGGGGTCCGCGCCCGGGTTGTTGCCCTGGCGGTTGAGGATGATCTGCTGCGGGGCGAGGTACTGGCCGTAATAGGTTTGGTTCCACTCGGTGCGCTGGGAGATCAGCGAGCCATCGAGCGCGATGCCGGCAAACAGGCCGCGGGCCTGGGCGAAGGCGACGATATCCGCCCGCAGCGCCGCCGTGGTGGCGCCGGAGATGCCCGCGCCGTAGGTGGCGACCGCGACCGAGGCATCGGCGCCGACCTTGAACTGGCTGTCCATCAGGGCGGACAGGCCCTTTTCCGTCAGGACGATGAAGGCGATCTGGGCATCCTGGACGCCGATCTGGAAGCCGATGCTGCCGCTGCCGAAGCCGTAGAAGGCGGGGTTGGTCCAGGCGCCGTTCTGGTTGCCGACGAGGACGCAGCTGCCGGCCTGGCCGCCGATGATGAAGCCGGCCTTGAAGACGCGCGGGCAGATCATGATGCCCTTGGCGTTCTTGAGCAGGCGACGACCCTCGGGGTTCACCTGGTCGGAGAACATCTCCTGCACGGTGAGGGTGGCACGGTCGACGAGGGTTTGCTGCTCGGTCTGGGCGTGGGCGGCGGGGATGGCGGCGAAGGCCAGCAGGGCCGCGAAGAGGAGGCGGATCATGGGGCGGTCTCCCGTGACGTGTGGCGCTGCATAGCGGGCGTGGGCGCGCCGGTTCAACAGACACTTGGAACTCATGCTTGAAGTGTGAACACAGATCGTGGCACCCCGATGGCTGGGCTTGGGCAGTTTGGGGGTTTGGGCATGGGCGATCTTCCGCTGGCGGGCGCGCGGGTGCGTGCGGAGATTCTGGAGTGGCTGGAGGTGTTCTCGGGGTTCGTGCGCGCGGTGGACTACGCCGGCGCGCGGCCGATGTGGCACCCGGAGGTGCTGGCGTTCGGGACCTATAACGACGTGATCCAGGGGCTGGAGACGGCGATCGCCACCCAGTGGGACAATGTGTGGCCGCGCACGGCGCAGTTCGCGTTCAACCTGGCGGGGACCCATGTGCTCGCCTCCAGCGACGGAACCATGGCGGTGGCGGTGACGCCGTGGACCAGCACCGGATACGCCCAGGACGGAACGCCGTTCGACCGGCCGGGGCGGGCAACCATGGTGTTCGCCCGGGATGCCGCCGGCTGGCGCTGCGCCCACTCCCACATGTCCCTCAACCGCGGCGTGCCGCAGGCGAGCCATGGCAACCGGCCGGTGAAGGCGCGGTAGGGAAGCAAGGCCAGGGCTCTGCCCTGGACCCGCTGGGGCCGGCGGCCCCAGACCCCTCGACCTTTTCCGCCTTCGGCGGGGAGGGGCCGCCCGGGTCTCTCCACCGCCTCGACGGCCCCTCCCCGCCGAAGGCGGAAAAAGGTCGAGGGGGGTCTGGGGCCTAAGGCCCCAGCGGGTCCAGGGCAGAGCCCGGGCCTTGCTTCCCTACCGCGCCTTCACCGGCCG
>CAMDAM010000386.1 GCA_945888575.1 Asaia bogorensis
GATACGTCTTCGGCCCCGCCGACCACACATCCTTCAGCGCCAGCCCATCGCGCCCCGTGATCTCCATCCGCAGCAGCGGCCCGGTCATGGCATCGAAGCCGGTGGCGAACACGATGATATCCAGATCGAAGCTGGCCCCGCTTTCCAGCTTCAGCCCGGTGGGGGTGATCTCCGCCACCGGGTCCTTCCGTACATCCACCAGCGCCACGTTGCTGCGGTTGAAGGCCTCGAAATACTCGGTGTCGATCGGCGGGCGCTTGGCGGCGAAGGGGTGGTCGATATCGGCCAGCAGCTCGGCCGTCGCAGGGTCCTTCACCACCGAACGGATCTTGCGCTTGATGAACCCGGCGGCCTGGGCGTTGGCCACCTCGTCCACCAGCACGTCCCCAAAGGCGGCGCGGAACTGCAGCCCGCCCTTGGCCCAGCCATCCTCGAAGATGCGCTCGCGCTCCGCGTCGTCCACATCGAACACCTTGCGCGTGTTGATCACGAAGGGGTGCCCGTTCGGCGTGGAATGCATCACCGCGCGGATCTCGTCCGCATGGGTCTTCACGTACTGCTTGAACTCCGCCGTCAGCGGCACGTTGCGGGCGGGGATGGAGTAGTTGGCGGTGCGCTGGAACACCGTCAGGTGCCCCGCCTGTTCCGCGATCACCGGCACGGCTTGGATGCCCGTGCTGCCGGTGCCGATCTGGCCCACGCGCTTGCCGGCGAAATCCACGCCCTCATGCGGCCAGAGCCCGGTGTGGTACCACTGCCCCTGGAACCCCTCCAGGCCCTTGATCTTCGGCACATTGGCCGAGGAGAGGCAGCCCACGGCGGTGATCAGATACGTCACCCGATAGGTCTCGCCCGCCTCGGTGCGCACGATCCACTTGTTGGCGCCGGAATCGTACTCGGCGCCGATCACCTTGGTATTGAACGAAATGCTCCGGCGCAGGTCGAACCGGTCCGCCACATGGTTCAGGTAGCGCAGGATCTCCGGCTGCTCCGGGTAACGCTCGCTCCACTCCCATTCCTGCAGCAGCTCCTTGGAGAAGCCGTAGCAGTAGGAATGGCTCTCGGAATCGCAGCGCGCCCCGGGGTAGCGGTTCCAGTACCAGGTGCCGCCCACGCCATCGGCCATCTCCAGCACCTCGGCCTTCAGGCCCAGCCGGTCGCGCAGGCAGATCAGCATGTACATGCCGCTGAAGCCGGCGCCGATCACCAGCGCATCCAGGTCTTTCGTCATCGCCAATCCCCGTCCCTAAACCGGCGCCAGATCCACGCCCACCTTGATCGCGTGGCTGCCGCCACCCAGGATAATGCCCCGAACCGGGCTGATATCGCCATAGTCCCGGCCCCAGGCCAGCACCACGTGCTCGTCGCGCACCACCAGGTCGTTGGTGGGATCGAGGTCCACCCAGCCATGCTGCGGGCCGAGCCAGCAGCCCACCCAGGCATGCGATTGGTCCGCCCCCTGCCGCGGCGCCTGGCCCGGCGGCGGGCGGGTGCGCAGGTAGCCGGAAACGTAGCGCGCCGGCAGGCCCAGGGCGCGCAACCCGGCAATCATCAGGTGGGTGAAGTCCTGGCAGACCCCGGCCCGCTGGGCGAGCACGCGGGAGACGGGCGTGCTGATGGTCGTCACGCCTGGCTTGAAGGTGAATTCGCGCCGGATACGGGCCGTCAGCTCCAGCAGCCCGGCCAGCACCGGGCGGCCGGGGGGGAAGCTGCTGGCCGCATAGGCGCCGGCGCCGGCATCGGCGGGGGCGAGCGGGCTGCCGAAGGCGAACTCGGCGGCCTGCCAGCCCTGGGGGCCACCGGCCAGCGCGGTGGCGGCGACCTGTTCCCAGGCGGGGGTGGCATCGGCGGGCGGCGGGGTGGGGAATTCCACCTCCACCACCGCCTCCAGCGCCAGGCGGAAGGCGGCGTGCGGGCGATCGAGCGCCATCCAGGTGACGAGGTTGCCGAAATGGTCCACCCCCTCTTCCCGCGTGGTCGGCAGGGGATCGGCGGACAGGGTGGCGGAGACCACGTGCTGCCAGGGCAGCGGGCGCGGCAGCAGATGCAGCATATGCCGGCCGAGATCGACCGGCTGGTCATAGGCGTATTCCGTCTCGTGGCGTACTCGGTAGCGCATCAGGCCGCCGCCACGCCGAGCGTCTGCGCTTCCGGCAGCAGGGCGAAGTAGCGGCGGGTGATCCTGTCGGACAGCGCGCCCATCTCGTCGGCGATCCCTGCCAGCCGCTTGGCAACCCCGCTGGCGGCCACGGCCTGGTCGGCGGAGGCCATCACCTCGCCCACGAGCGATTCCACCTCGGCCAACAGGCCGGCCGCCGCGGTGGCGAGGCGGTCGCGGGGCGCTTCGCCGTCCTGCTCGTCCAGCCGGTCCAGCGCCTCGTGCATCGCCACCAGCTGGAACGCCAGGCCGCGCGGGTTGCCCTGGTCGGCCAGCACGAGATCCAACACAGGTGCGGCCTGCACCACGTTGAAATAGCGGCTTCGGTAGGTGATGGCGGAATCGCACAGCTCCAGCGCCAGCCGCAGCCCGGGCTCGATCCGTACCGGGTGCTGGTCGATGGCGAAGCCGACCTCGGTGGTGACCGCCTGCGCCCGCTCCAGCCGGCGGCCGAGATCGAGGAACAGCCAGCCGCCGCCGCGGACCATGTTCTCGGCGGCGAGCCCCGAGACCGCGCTGGCGAAGCGGGCGACGCTGGCCATGGCGTGGCCGATGCGGTCCAGGTCCCCCTCCCGCGCCGCTGCCGCTGCCTCATCGCGGGCGGCGCGGCGGGCGAGGGTGAAGGTGGCGTACATGTCGGATGTCAGCCGGTCGCGCACGCTGGCGGCAAGGTACGAGACGCTGGCGAAGAGCTGGCCCACCGAGCCGTCCTCGCGCATCGCCTCGCGGAGGGCGGGGCCGAGGGTCATCGGCAGGGCGGCACCGACCACCTCCGCGCCGATCAGCCCGGCGGCTTCCAGGCTGCGGGCCAGCACTTCCAGCTCCAGCCCCTCACGCGGCAGCATCGCGGCACCGCGGTTGAGGCGCACCAGGGCGGCGCGGACCAGGCGGGCGGCACGATCGAGCCGTTCCACGTAGCGGCCGAGCCAGAACAGGTTGTCGGCCACGCGGCTCGGCAGGTCGCCGGAGGTGCGGCGCAGCACCAAGGGCGGGGCCGGGCGCGGGGCGGGGCCGACGATGTCCAGGTTGTCTTCCCGCAGCACCCATACGTCCTTGGTGCAGCGGGCACCCTGGCGCGGCAGGCCGGGCAGGGCGCCTTCCGGCAATGCCTCCGCCAGACCGCCCTGCATGGCCTGCCACTGCGTGCCGTCCCAGGCCAGGAACACGCGCAGCACCACCGGGCGTGGTTGCAAGCCCGAGCCCTCCAGCGTCGGCGCCAGCGAACCCGGCAGCGCCGCCTGCGCCACCCAGGCCCAGGGGCGGGCCTCCAGGTCGCGGAACAGCGCCGCGCGGGCATCGGGCGCCATCGCGCCAGGCAGCACCGCCGCCGCCTCGCCTTCCGCGGCCGGGCGCAGGAGCCAGGCGGAGGGGGCCTGCATCACTGCCTCCCGCGCGCCCGGGGTGCCGAGCCAGTGGGCTTCGACCCCGTCGATCCCTGGTGTCTCGCCCAGCAGTCGGGCCATCAGAGCCGGTACGAAGGCGGCCAGGCCGGGCGCTTCCAGGACCGCCGCGCCGGGGTCGTTGGCCACGCGCACCCGCCCCGCGCGCATCGCGCCCAGCAGGCCCGGCACGCCGATATGGCTGCCGGTTTCCAGTTCCAGCGGGTCGGCCAGACGGCCTGGGACTTTCGACAGGATGACATCGACGGGCTGCAAGCCCCTCAATGTCTTCAGAAACACCCCACCGCCGCGCACCGTGAGGTCGCCACCCTCCACCAGGGCGCAGGACAGTTCGCGGGAGAGGTACATGTGTTCGAACCAGCTCGCACTACCGGTGCCCGGCGTCAGCAAGGCCACCGTGCCGCCGCTGGGCCCCAGCCGCCGCAGCGCATCCTGCCAGACATCGAAGAACGGCCTGAGCTGGCGCACCTGCACCGGGCGGCTTAGCTCCGGCAGCACCCGGCTCAGCAGACGGCGGTTCTCCCGCGCATGGGCAATCCCGTCCGCCGTCGCCACCCGGTCCGCCAGGACCTGCCACGACCCGTCCAGCCCCCGCACCAGATCTGCCGCATAGAACGTCAGCACCGGTGCCGCCCCCGGTGCCGCGCGCAGGAAACCTGGATTGGCGAACACCAGCCCCGGCGGCACCACCCCCTCTGCCACCAGCCGCCGGTCGCCATACAGATCCGCCAGCACCGCCTGCCACAGCCGCGCCCGCTGGGACAGCCCAGCCTCCACCGCCGCAAACTCGCCCGCCGCCAGCACCAATGGCACGGGATCACACCGCCACGGCTGCCGGGCCCCCGGCAGCCAGCCGCCGACCCCCTCTTCCTCAAACGCCCGGTCCAGGCGCCTCGCCCGCTCCGCCAGATCCACGCCCGCCAGCGCCCCCAACACCCCACGCCACTGCGGCCGCAAGCCGCCCCGGCCATCCACCATCTCGTCTGGAGGTTGGGGGGTCATGGGCGGGTGCTGGGTGTGGGGAGGGGAAGGAAGGCCAGGGCTCTGCCCTGGACCCGCCAGGGACCAGCG
>CAMDAM010000387.1 GCA_945888575.1 Asaia bogorensis
ATCCACACGCCGCCCAGCAGCAGCACCAGCAAAAAGCCGAACAGCACGAAGCTGATGGAAACGAGGTCCATCAAACCGCGCTCTGGATCGCGCGCTCGATCACCTCTTCCGCCGTCTGCGGCTTCGGCTTTTCGTAGCGCGGCGCCCCGCCCATCCCCACGTGCACCAGCTCATCCAGCAGCGCCACCGCCAGCAGCACCAGCCCGCCGGAATACCCCAGCTGCGGGATCCACAGCGGCATCGCCACCACCCCGGTCGCCCGGTCGTTCAGCACCCAGGACATCCGGGTGAACTCCACCGCATGGAACGCGAAGAACCCCACGAACCCCAGCGCCACCACCAGGCACAGGCACTCCGCCGCCCAGCGCGCCCGCCCCTCCAGCTTGTCCACCAGCAGCCCCACCCGGATCATGTCACCGGAGCGGAACGTATAGGCCAACCCCAGGAAGGCGCACGCCGCCATGCACCACGCCGCGAAATCATCCCCGGCCGGAATGTCGATCCCGAGCAGCCGCCCCAGCGACAACCCCATCATCAGCCCCAGGATCGCCACCAGGAAACAGCCAGAGGCAATGCCCCCCAGTAGGTAAAGCCCGTCGAGCAGTTTGCGCACCACGTAAAACCGTTCCGTCTTCAATCAAAAAGACAGGAACCGCCTGCCCGCTCCAACTCTGGCGGATAACGGTCCGCCCCCGCAAGCGTCGCATTGCACCGCACAACGAAAAGCGGCGCGCCACCGAAGCAGCGCGCCGCCCAACCGAATAACCGAACCCGTTAAGCGATTGCGCGAACCCCACGCACCGCCACCAGCTCCCGCGTCCCGCGCCGCGCCCCCAGCACAGCTGCCAGCGCGCCCAGCAGCATCGTGCCGAACACCGCGAACGCCGCCGTCGCCGCCCCCGTCGCCGCCGCATCCGCCGCCCGCCGCGCGGCTTCCTCCGCCCGCTGCGCCGCCTCGGTCGCCTGCTGCTCCGCCTGCTGCACCCGCGCCTGCGCATCCTGCGGGCTGATGCCGTATTCCGCCGCCACCAGCAGGTTCAGCCGATCCCGATCCGGCTGGGACAACGTCCCCTCCGTCACCCGCCGCGTCACCAGCGACGCAATCTCCGCGCGGCGCTGATCCGAATTCATCGCCCCGGGATCACCCCCGCTCGCCAGCGTAGACTGCACCCGGTCCACCAGCCCCTGCGCCGCCGACGACAGGCTCCCCACCTCCTCGCTGGCCCGCTCCGCCACCGGCGCCATCGCCGCCCCGGCCCCACGCGCAATGCCCCCCACCACGCTGGAAGCCGCCTGCGTCGCCGAGCTCGCCGCCCCCGTCACCAGATTCCCCACCAGCACGGCCGAAATCAGGAAGCTCGTCGCCCACACCGCCATCCCATGCAGCGTCCCATCGGTATCATCCGCATTCCCCGACAGCCGGGAGGCCGCATACCCACCCACCGCCAGCCCGATCAGGTTCGAAATCAGCAGCCAGATCGCCCCCCCGATCCCGAACGACGCCGCCGAAGGCGTATCCCGCTGCGCCGCATCCACCATCGCCGCGCCCACCCCGGCGCCCAGCGCGTTCAGCATCAGCCCGATCGCCACCGCCACCACGGCGCCGGCGAACACCGCCCCCCACGAAACCCGCGGCGGCAACGAAGGCGCCCCCTCCGGCCGAACCACCACCCCGTCGCCGATCGTCTCGTCCACCCGTGCCATGCCTCATCTCCCAGCCAGGCGGCCTCCAGCCCGAACGGCCAAGCGCGCCGCATTTCCCCAGCCGCAACGAGCCCCCTCCCCCAGTGGTTCCCACCCACCCCTGTTTCAGGCCAAGCTGTGCCATGCCCGACACCCACGAAACCGCCTACCTCCTCCTCTCCGGCGCCGCCACCGCCGCCCGCGCCCCCGAGATCCTCCGCGGCCTGGTCGCCCTCGGCTTCCCCCAGGTCATCTGCATCCCCGGCCCCAACACCGCCCGCGTCGTCGCCTTCAACGACCTCGCCGCCATCCCCGGCGTCACCCTGGCGGAAGGCTATTTCGACGCGATCATCCGCCCCCGCCCCCCGCACGGCGTCGTCCTCTTCGCCCCCTGCTCCTTCAACTCCCTCAACAAACTCGCCGCCGGCATAGCGGACACCCTGCCCCTCGCCGTCGCCGCCGAAGCCATCGGCCGCCGCACCCCCGTCTACATCGCCCCCTCCCTCAACCAGCCCCTGCTGGACCACCCCGCCACCCAATCCGCCCTCCGCCTCCTCCCAACCTGGGGCGTCACCCTCATCCCCCCGCAATCCGACGATCGCGGCCCCCGCCTCGCCACCACCGAAACCCTCCTCGCCGCCATCAGGCCGCACGCCCCCGGAGCCCAAGCATGACCATCCCCCTCCCATCCGGCCTCATCTCCGCCCACACCCAAGGCCCCATCGGCTGGCTCGTCTGGGACAACCCCAGCAAGCTCAACGCCCTCTCCCCCGGCATGTCCGAAGACGCGCTCGCCGTCATCGAAGCCTACGCCGCCGCCCCCGAAATCAAGGTCGTCATCATGCGCGGCAGCGGCACCCGCGCCTTCATCTCCGGCGGAGACATCAAGTCCTTCGACAAAACCCGCGCCAACGCCGAAGTCGCCCGCGCCAACCGCGCCATCCCCGCCAAGCTCCGCCAATCCATGCTGGACCTGGAAAAACCCCTCATCGCCATGATCCACGGCTACTGCCTCGGCGGCGGCATGGGCATGGCACTCAACGCCGACCTCCGCTTCGCCAGCACCGACGCCCAGTTCTCCGTCCCCGCCGCCCTCCGCGGCGTCGCCTACGCCCCCTCCGGCCTCCAGCAACTCGTCGACCTCGTCGGCCCCTCCCGCGCCAAAGACATCATGTTCTCCGGACGCCGCCTCGGCGCCGAGGAAGCCCTGCAGATCGGCCTCATCAACCGCATCCACCCCCCCGAAGAACTCGAAGCCGCCACGGTGGCCTACGCCGAAACCCTCGCCCGCAACGCCCCCCTCTCCATCCGCGCCAGCAAATACTTCATCGGCCAACTCTCCCTCCCCGAGGAAAAGCGCAACCACACCCGCATCTCCGCCATGACAGACGAAGCCGAGAACTCGGAAGACTTCAAGGAAGCCACCCAATCCTTCCTCGAAAAGCGCAAGCCCGTCTTCAAGGGAAAGTAAGCAAGCGCGTTCTTTTTTGAAAAAAAGAACCAAAAAACTTTCCCAACTTACTTCTCTCCCCTCGCCGAAGGCGGGGGGAGCCGGAGGGGGGCTCTCCTCTCCACCTCCCTAACGCCCAAGGACTCTCACATGCCCCCCACCACCCCCCAAGTCGCCCTCATCACCGGCGGAGCCCGAGGCATCGGCGCCGCCACCTGCCGCGCCCTCGCCGCCACCGGCGCCGCCATCGCCATCAACTACACCTCCCGCCCCGACGCAGCCGAAGCCCTCGCCGCCGAACTCCGCGCGAACGGCACCAAAGCCATCACCATCCAGGCCGACGTCGCCAACGAACAAGCCGTCCAAGCCATGGTCGCCCGAACCGAAGCCGAGCTCGGCCCCCTCACCATCCTGGTGAACAACGCCGGCATCGCCTGGGCCGCCACCATCGACACCTGGAACCCGGAAGGCTTCGCCCGCCTCCGCGCCGTGAACGTCGACGGCACCATCCACGCCATCCGCGCCGTCGTCGGCGGCATGCGAACCCGCCGCTACGGCCGCATCGTCAACGTCTCCAGCATCGCCTCCTTCGGCACCTGCGGCTTCGTCGGCAACCACTTCTACGCATCCACAAAAGCCGAGGTGAACATCCTCACCAAGCGCTTCGCCCTCGAACTCGGCGAGCACAACATCACCGTCAACGCCGTCGCCCCCGGCCTCATCCGCTCCGACATGACCCAAGGCAACAAAACCGACGCCGAATGGACCGAAATGCGCGACGGCTTCGCCCGCAACGCCATCATGGGCCGCGTCGGCGAACCCGAGGAAATCGCCCGAGCCATCGCCTTCCTCGCCGCCCCCACCGCCGGCTTCATCACCGCCCAAATCCTGGCCATCGACGGCGGCCGAAAAGACTACATCGGCCACGGCGCCTAACCGCCCCCGCACAATCTTCCATCCCCCTGCGCGCTTGCGCGGGGGGAGCCGGAGGGGGGCTCTCCGCCCCACCACCCCCAACCCCAATCACCCTCCCCCCGCCGTCATCCTGAGCAACGCGAAGGACCCACGCTTCCTTCCCTCAAACCCTCACCATCAAGCAAAACGAGCAGCAGCCCCACCACCCCCACGCCCGATCCCCCCTCCCCGTCATTGCGAGAGAATCGAAGCAATCCAGCCGCCCTTCACCCCCGCGAGGGGCCATAAGAACAACGCCACCCACGCGAACCAAAGACAGGAAGCGAAAGAAAGGCCAGGGCGCCGCCCTGGACCCGCTGGGGCCTTAGAGTCTGTCCAAGATCATATTTGGCTTCGGCAGAGCCTTCTCAGCATCATCCGAATTGACGCCCAGCGCAGGAAGGCCTGCGCGTTTCGGCTGAGGCACTCCCAGTCCTTGCTCAGGCGGCGGCAGCGGTTCAACCAAGCGATGGTGC
>CAMDAM010000388.1 GCA_945888575.1 Asaia bogorensis
CTTTCCAGCACCAGCCCGAACAGGAACGGCGCCGTTGCCTGCAACAGGCGCGACGGCGCGGAAATCAGCCCTGTCCGCGCGCCGTAGCCAACCGGCCCGAATACCGCCAGCGGCAGCGTTCCCTTGGCGATCGTCAGTACCCCGTTGCCCATGCCGTGCAGCACCACGAACACCGCGGCAACCGGCCCGCCATACAGCGCCAGCAGTGCCGCCCCGATCGGGTGGCACAGCGTTGCGACCCTGGCTGAAACCAGCGGATGGAAGCGGCGCAGGAATCCGAATTCCAGGATCCGCGCCCCCACTTGCGCCGGGCCGATCAATGCACCGGCCGCGATCGCCACCGCTGTCGTTGTGCCCGCTGCCTCCAGCAGCACCGGCAGATGCGCCGCCATGGCGCCGGCCACAAACCATGTGGTTGCGAACACCACCGCCAGCAGCGGCATGGCGAAGCGCGGAGGCGGCGGGCCGTCGGGCTCTGTTGCCGCGGTGGCCTTTTCCGGTGGCGGTGCAGACGGCACCAGGAAGCGGTTCAGCGGCAGCCCCAGCACCAGGTGCAGCCCCGCCCACGCCAGGCACGCCCCGCGCCAGCCCACCACCTCCTCTAGCACCGCAGAAACCGGCCAACCCACGGTGCTGGCAAACCCTGCGATCAGCGTGATCCCCGTGATTGGGCCACGCGCCGCCCGCCCATACAGGCCGGCCAGGGTTGCGAAGGCGGCGTCATAGAGCCCCATCGAAATACCCAGGCCCATCACCAGCCAGCCCACCAGCAGCACCACCGGCCCCTGCGCGGCGGCCAGCAGCGCAAGTCCGGCCGCCAGCACCACGTTGGAGGCTGTCAGCATCGCCCGCCCGCCCTTGGCGTCGATCATTCGCCCTACCCAGGGCGCGATCAGCGCCGACAGCACCAGCGCTGCCGAGAACGCACCGAATACCCAGCTGGAGGCAATGCCGAGCGAGCGCGCCATCGGCACCGCCAGGACGGCGGGAATGTAGTAGGAGGATGCCCAGGCCAGCGTCTGGGTGATCCCCAGCGCCACCACGACCCGCGTGGCACCAGGCGGCGCCGACCCGCTCAACGAACCCGGCTCCCGCGATGCTGCGGAACAATTGCAAAATAGGTCATGCGCGAGGCTAGGCCGGCTTGCGCCACCCCATCAAGCGCCGCCGGGCTAACCTCCGGAGCCGAACGCCTGGTGCGCTCGCGGCCGCTTTCCGGCCACCTGCGCCAGCGCCTCCAACGTTTGGCCATGCAGGGCCAACAGTTCCATCAGGTCGTTCTGCAGCGCGTCCACGCGCGCACGCAACACGGTGATATCCACCCGCAACTGTGCCGTTTCGTCCATCGCACTCTCCATGGCAGCAATCCCGCCATGCCCGGCGCGGGCGTCCACGCCATCGTGCCCGACTGCTCTGCCCTTCGCAATCGCGAAGTCGTGATCAGCGAGTTTTCCACGCCCCCGTTCCTGCGCAGGAGCCAGCACAGGGGGAGACGCATGGCCCTGGGATGTCGCGACCCGGTCCCGCCGCACCCGGGCCAACCTCCTTGCACCCCTCGTGCAGGAAGGGCTGCTTTGGTTCGCCTGACCCCGGCATCTGGCCGGGCGGCGCAAGCTGTGGCCTGCTGAGGGCTGCACCGTTCGGACCACCGCCATGCCCTCCCGGCTGCCGCTCTACGGCACCATTGCCACGCTCGCTCTTACCCGCATCGCCTTCGGCTTCCAGCTGCAAACGGTCGCCACGCTGGGGCCGGATCTCATGCTGGCGCTGGCGCTGGATTTCGCCGCCCTTGGCGGGCTGATCGGCGCTTATCTCGCGCCGGGCGTGTTCGTGGCACTCCCCAGCGGCTTTCTTGCCCGCCGCTTCGGAGACCGGGCGGTGGCGGTCGGCAGTGCCTGGCTCATAGCGCTGGGCGGCGTGCTGGCGGCACTAGCGGTCCAGCAGGAATGGGGCAGCCTCGCCATCGCCCTTGGCCGCGGGCTGGCCGGCATCGGCGCCGTCGGCATGTCGGTGATGCAAAGCAAGATGGCGGCCGACCGCTTCGGGCCGAAAGACCTGCCCTCCGCCATGGCGGTGCTGCTCGGCGCCTTTCCCATCGGCATCGGCCTCGCCCAGGTGGTGTTGCCGCCCGTGGCCGCCGTGCACGGTATCGCCGCCGCGTTCTGGATCGGCGCGGCCGCCGCCGCCTTTGCCGCGCTGTGCTTCACCCTGGCCTGGACGGAGGCGCCGCATGCCTCGCCCCGCACGCTGGCCTGGCCCAGCCTGCACGAGGCCACGCTGGTCGGAATCGCTGGCCTGATCTGGATGGTCTACAACGCCGCCTGGTTCAACTTCATGGCCTGGATGCCCTCGCTGCTGGCGGCGCGGGGCCATGCCCCCTGGGTTGCCGATGTGGTGCTCTCGCTCGGCACCTGGGCCAACTTCCCCGCCATGTTGCTGGGCGGCTGGGCCGCCGCCCGCTTCGGCCGCAGCTTCATCTTCATCGCCGGCACCGTGGTCTGCACGCTCTCCGTCGCCGGCCCCGCCGTGATCGATGCGCCGATCCTGTGGGGCATCATCTTCGGCACCATCGCCGCCATGCCCGGCAGCCTGATCGTGGAACTCGGCGCGCTCTCCTGCCGGCCGGAGAACCGGGCCGTGGGCATGGGGATCTTCTACATCACATACTATGTCGGCGGCGCCATCATGCCGGCGCTGTGCGGTGCGGCGGCCGACTGGGCCGGCGACCCCGGTGGTGCGCTCGTGCTCGCCGGCCTCGTCGCCCTGCTTGGCATTCCGCTGTGGTTCCTGCACGCCCGGCTGGTGGCGTCCCGCCCGGCGGTGCTGGCGGGCTAGAACCGCTTCGCCAGGAAGAACCGGCCGTGCGGGGCGGGATAGTCCGGCAGCACGCCGATCACCTGATAACCGTGGCGCCGGTAAAACCTCGGCGCCTGGAACCCGTAGCTGTCCAGCCAGACCCCCACGCAGCCGCGCGCCCGTGCCGCCGCCTCCGCCATCGCCAGGATCCGGCTGCCCAGCCCCTGCCGACGCGCCTCTGCCGGCAGCACGAACAGGTCCAGGAACAGCCAGTCCCGCCGCACCACCATCCACAGCCCGCCGCCCTGCGGCGCCGTCACGGCCAGGGCCTCGCGCCCCATCTCGGTGCCGAACAGATCGTCCGCCACCGCCGTCAGCGCCCCGCCCACCATGCGCGCCACCGCGGGATCGCGCGCCTCGATGATCTCCAGCCCCGCCGTGTCGCCATCCCGTGGCGCCAGGCGCGCGTGGAACCACTTCGTGTGCCCGCGCGGATAATCGTCCAGGCTTGCGAACACGCCGTAGCCGATCCGCTCGTAGAACGCCCGCGCCGCGGGGCTGCCCGTGTCCAGCCACACCCCCCGGCAGCCGCGCCGCACCGCCTCGGCCTCCGCCGCCAGCATCAAGCGCGCGCCCAGCCCCTGGCCGCGCCGGCGTTCGGGCACGAACAGCATCTCCACGATCAGCCAATCGTAGTAGCTGACCCCCACCAGCCCACCTTCGATCGCCCCCGCCGCATCGCGCAAAGCGATCGTCAGGTGCCGCACCGGCTCCGTCCGCCCCGTGGTGGCATCGTTGTAGCCGTCGATCGCTGCGAACAGCCGCTCGCGGATCGCAGGGTCGGGCGCGCGCAACAGGGTCAGGTCCATGCCCCGCCTTGCCGCAACCGGGGCCGCCGGGCAAGGTGCCAGGGACAAACGGGAGTGAACCAACCATGTCCAACGCCACCACCGAGCTGGCCCAGAAGCTGCTCGCCGCCCGCGCCAACATGGCCGCCGGGCGCATCGCCACTCTGCCGGACAGCCTGAAGCCCACCAGCATGGAAGAAGCCGTCGCGGTGCAGCAGGAAGTGGCAAAGAGCTTCACCATCGGCGGCTGGAAGGTCGGCGCCCCCGGCGGCACCAAATGCTGCGGCGCCCTGCCCGCCGCCACCATCCAGCCCACCCCCGCCACGCTGTCCGCCGCCCAGCACCCGCTGCGCATGGTGGAATCCGAAGTGGCCTTCCGCATGAAGGCCGACCTGCCGCCCCGCGCCACCCCCTACACCAAGGCCGAGGTTGCCGCCGCGATCGACACGATGCACGCCGCCATCGAGGTCTGCGAAAGCCGCTTCGTGGAGCCGAAGGATTTCGACCTCTTCACCAACATCGCCGACACCCAGTCCCATGGCGGCTTCGTCTACAGCCCCGGCACGAACGACTGGCAGAAGGTCGATCTCTCCGCCCAGGTCTGCCAGCAATTCGTCAACAGCGCGCTGGATGCCGAACGCACCGGCTACCCCTTCGGCGACATCATGGACCTGATGGTGTGGCTCGCGAACACCGGCAGCACCTGGGCCGGCGGCCTGAAGGCCGGCCAGTTCGTCACCTGCGGCTCCTGGAGCGGCGCCAACCGCGTGCCCGCCGGCGCCACCGTGCGGGCGGACTTCCCGGGCCTGGGCGAGGCGAAGATCACCTACGAAGCCTGATCCGCAGCAGAGGGGGAACGCCATCATGTCCAACGCACTGGTCACCGAGCGCAATGTCCTGGTGCCGATGCGCGACGGCG
>CAMDAM010000389.1 GCA_945888575.1 Asaia bogorensis
GGCTACCAGGTCGCCATCCAAACCGCCGCCGGCGCCGGCCTCTTCCCCCACATGGTCGAAGAGTCCCTCAAGGCCTTCCTCGAACAATCCTCCCGCTTCCTCGCCCCCGTCTTCGCCGGAGACACGCTCTACCCCGCCCTGGAAGTGGACGAGCTCACCCCCAACCGCACCACTGGCGTCGTCGGCCTGCGCGCCACCATCCACAACCAGCGCGGCGAACAGGTGCTGGAAGGCCGCCACCGCTACCTCCTCCGCAAGCGGCCAATCGCCTGAAGGACAGAAAGCGAGGGCTCAGCCCTCAACCCGCTGGGGCCTGAGGCCCCAGACCCACATTACCTAAAGAGACAATGTCCGGGGGCTCGGCCCGTCGCGCGAAGGTGCGCGCCGGACCAGGCGGGTCTGGGAAGAGCCCAGCCTTGTCTGTCTTCACGCTCAGCGCTCCGCCCGCCGCCCCCTTTGTCCACTGTCGCAATTCCTTACATCATTCCAGCGCCGGACATCATTGCGTTCTCAAATATCTTTGTATTCCAAGTATTTGCAGTGTTGGCGCGCATCTTGCATATTTCGCTGAAAGCCGTGCAATTGCATGCATATCGGACTGGATCGATTCGAACCCGCCTACCCCATCCTTCAGAAGGCTCCCAAATGACCCTCCGTGTCGTCCTCGCCGCTGCCATCGCTCTCGGGGCAACGGTCGCCCCGGCGCCGGCCGCCGTGCTCTTCTCCAACCTCGGTCCAGGCGACAGCTACAGCCAAGGCGGGGCATGGGGCCTTGTCGTCGCCAACGGCCCGTTCTCGGGCGCCACCCAACTGGCCCAATCCTTCGTCGCGCCAGCCGACGCCAGCCTCGACAGTGTGCGCGCCGCAGTCGCGTACTTTGGCAGCACCGCTGACCAGACCTACACGTTCGCCTTCGCCGCCGACAACGGCAGCGGCGCGCCGGGCGCCGTGCTGGAGAGCTACACCGGCCCCTCCGTTACCACAGGCGCATCGGCTGTCAGGACCATACTTGACTTCTCCTCGGCCCTGAACATCCAGATCGAACAGGGCGAGACCTACTGGGTCGTCATGACCGGCTTCACCAACACCACCGACTCCGTCCGCACCGGCCGCTGGGCCGTGAACGACCAGGGCGCAGCGGGCATCAGCTATTTCAACGGTGCATGGAATGCCATCGGCAGTGTGTCCGCGGCATTCCAGGTCAACGCCACGCTTAACGAGACCCCTGTCACCACCCCCGAGCCCGCCTCGGCCCTGCTTCTGCTCGGCGCCCTTGCCGGCCTTGGCCTGCGCGCCCGTCGCTCCGCATGAGGGTCTCGCCCAGTTCTGTCAGCCGGTAGCATCAGCCAGTACCGTCAGTCAGGAACGCGCCGCGCCCGCGTCACGTCCCCATCACCCCACAAAGTCCGACATCGCATACAACGGCCGGATCTCGATCCCGCTCGCCCCCGGCATCGGGTTCGGGCAGCGTTTCACCCACGCCACCGCTACCTCCTCCGCAAACGCCCCACCGGCTGATCCCCACAAAAAACTTCCCGCACGGAAAAATTCCCTTGCCTCCCTATCCCCATCGATGTTAGAACAAATCATGAACATTTATCGGGACAGCATCGCCGCGCCTGCCGGACCCGCCCGAGAGGCGGCCGAAGAATCACGCCCGGAATCCCACCCCCTCGATGCCGTCCTGTCCGCCCTCGCCCTCCTCCTTGCCGCTTTGCTGGGCGCCACCCCCGGCACCGCCCTGGCCCGCGCCATCGCCGCCCAGGCCCTCACCCTCCTGCGCGCCTGGTTCCGCCCCGGCCCCCGCGCCGCCACCCCGGAACAGCACGCCCGCGCCCTGCGCCACCTGCGCATCCTCCACGCCGCGCACCCCCTCCGCACGCCCCAGTTCCGTCCCTCGCGCGCCGCCCGCCGCCGCGCCGCCGAATGCTGGCGCATGCTCATCAACCCCCCGCGCCGCCACGCCACCTTCCCGCGCCCGCATTCCGCCCGCGCCCTCCCCCACCGCGTCCTCCCGCACACCCCCCGCCTGCATCCCCCGTCCCACGCCCGCCCACCCCCGCCCGAAATCGCCCCCCAATCCTCATCCCATTCGCACGCCCATCATACGCAACGTTATAACATTCTAACATTACCCCTGGCACCCCGCCTCCTCCACCCCATCTCCCTGTGCTAAGCTAAAGAAGCCTGCCGGAGGCCCCAAATGCCCACCCTCGCCCCCATCGCCACCCCCACGGTCCGGCACCCCAACGCCGACCACAACCTCGTCGTCTTCCAGCCCGTCCGCCAGCCGCCCAAGCCCGCCACCACGCGCCTGCAGGTCGTCTCAGACTACGAACCCGCCGGCGACCAGCCCACCGCCATCCGCGAACTCGTCGCCGGCCTCAACAACAACGAGCGCGACCAGGTCCTCCTCGGCGTCACCGGCTCCGGCAAAACCTTCACCATGGCCAAGGTGATAGAGGCGGTCCAGAAACCCACCCTCATCCTCGCCCCCAACAAAACCCTCGCCGCCCAGCTCTACGGGGAAATGAAGGCCTTCTTCCCCCACAATGCCGTCGAATACTTCGTCAGCTACTACGACTACTACCAGCCCGAAGCCTACGTCCCCCGCACCGACACCTACATCGAAAAAGACAGTCAAATAAACGAACAGATCGACCGCATGCGCCACGCCGCCACGCAGTCGCTCCTGGAACGCAACGACGTCATCATCGTCGCCTCCGTCTCCTGCATCTACGGCATCGGCTCGGTCGAAACCTATTCAAAGATGGTGGTCAAGCTCGAACCCGGCGGCCGCATCGATCGCGACCGCCTGGCCAAGGCCCTCGTCGAACTCCAATACCGCCGCAACGACGCCGCCTTCCAGCGCGGCACCTTCCGCCTGCGCGGCGAAGTCGTCGACATCTTCCCCGCCCACTACGAAGACCGCGCCTGGCGCGTCACCCTCTTCGGCGACGAGATCGAGGGCATCTCCGAATTCGATCCCCTCACCGGTGAAACCACCGCCAAGCTCGAAACCATCACCATCTACGCCAACAGCCACTACGTCACGCCCCGCCCAACCCTCCAGCAGGCCGTGCAGGACATCAAGCAGGAGCTGAAAGACCGCCTCGATTTCTTCACCACCAACGGCCGCCTTCTGGAAGCCGAGCGCCTGCAGCAGAAAACCACCTTCGACATGGAAATGATCGAGACCACCGGCTCCTGCAAATCCATCGAGAACTATTCCCGCTACCTCTCCGGCCGCAACCCGGGCGAGCCCCCGCCCACCCTCTTCGAATACTTACCGGAAAACGCCCTTCTCATCATCGACGAGAGCCACGTCACCGTCCCCCAGATCGGCGGCATGGAACGCGGCGACTATGCCCGCAAATCCATCCTCGCCGAATTCGGCTTCCGCCTCCCCTCCTGCATCGACAACCGCCCGCTGAAATTCGCCGAATGGGAAAGCTTCCGCCCCCAAACCCTCTTCGTCTCCGCCACCCCGGGCCCGTGGGAAATGGAACGCACCGGCGGCGCCTTCGCCGAACAGGTCATCCGCCCCACCGGCCTCATCGACCCCGTCACCGAAATCCGCCCCGTCGAACGCCAGGTGGATGACCTCCTGGCCGAAGTCCGCACCGTCGCCGCCAACGGCGCCCGCACCCTGGTCACCGTCCTCACCAAGCGCATGGCCGAAGACCTCACCGAATACCTCAACGAAAACGGCGTCCGCGTCCGCTACCTGCATTCCGACGTCGACACCCTCGAACGCATCGAGATCATCCGCGACCTCCGCATGGGCGTCTTCGATGTCCTCATCGGCATCAACCTCCTGCGCGAGGGCCTGGACATCCCGGAATGCCAGCTCGTCGCCATCCTCGATGCCGACAAGGAAGGCTTCCTGCGCAGCCGCACCAGCCTCATCCAAACCATCGGCCGCGCAGCCCGCAACATCGACGGCCGCGTCATCCTCTACGCCGACCGCATGACAGACAGCCTGCGCTACGCCATCGAGGAAACCGAACGCCGCCGCAACCGCCAGCGCACCTGGAACGAAGAACACGGCATCACCCCGCAGGGGATCCGCAAGCAAATCGGCAAGGTGCTCGAATCCGTCTTCGAGCAGGACTACGTAACGGTCGCGCCCATCGCCAACAGCAGCGCCACCGAATTCGTCGGCAAGGACCTCAAGGCCAGCATCGCCGAACTCGAAAAACGCATGCGCGCCGCCGCCGCCGACCTGGAATTCGAGGAAGCCGCCCGCCTGCGCGACGAAATCAAACGCCTCGAAGCCCTCGACCTCGGGCTGGAACCCCCACCCGCCGCCAGCGCCACCCTACGCCCGCGAAAAGACTACACCCCGAAGCCCCTCGGCCCCGGTGGCGGCGGGTACGATCCGAAGAAGCGCAGGGGCAGGAAGTAAGCGTCTTCTTTTTCTGTAGAAAAAGAAGCAAAAGGACGGCAGTTTCCAACTCCGGGTGCAACGCCTTTGATGTTTGCGTTGTACTGGAGGTTGGGATGGTCGGGCATCACGAGTTGAACCTTTCCGAGCGGGTCTCGATCCAGCTTTGGCGCG
>CAMDAM010000390.1 GCA_945888575.1 Asaia bogorensis
GTCTGGCCGGGCTAGGCGAGCCGGACGTGGCGACGCTGCTGGCCCAGCGCGGCAATGCCAGGGCGGCGCACGGGAACTGGGCCGACGCCATCGAGGACCTGACGCGCGCGCTCACATTGAACCCAGCGGAGCGGCTGCCGCTGCTGGTGCGCGGCATCGGATTGGTGAACCGCGGCGAGCTGGAAGGCGGCATCGCGGACCTGTCCGCCTATCTGGCCTGGGACCCCGGCCATTCCGGCGCGCTGAACGCCCGTGCCGTCGCGCAGGTGCGGGCCGGGCGACCGGCCGCGGCCGTGGCGGATTTCACCGAGGCGCTGAAGGCGGCGCCGGGCCATCCCGCCTTGCTGCACAATCGTGCCAATGCCCTGCGCGATGCCGGGCAGGTGGAACAGGCGATCCGCGAAAACGACCGGCTGATCCTGTTGCGCGGCCAGTCGGCACCGGTGCTGTCCGACCGGTGCCTGGCGCGGCTGGTGCGGGGCGACATCCGCATGGCGCAGGCGGATTGCGATGCGGCGGTGGCGCTGGCGCCGGAGGACCCCGGCATGATCGAGAATCGCGGCCTAGTGGCGCTGAAGTGGAACCAGCCGGCGAAGGCGCTGGCCGATTTCAACCAGGCGCTGTCGATCCGCCACGACATGGCCTGGGCGCTGTTCGGTCGCGGCATCCTGCGCAGCCGGCGTGGCGACCCCCAGCGCGCCGCGGCCGATATTCGTGCCGCCCAGGCGCTGGACCCGAAGGTGGGCGAGCAGTTCGCCCGCTTCGGGATCCGGCCCTAGGCCACCGCCAGTTCCCCCATGCCGGCCTGGGCGGCGGCGAGGGTGAACAGCGTGCCGTGCGGGCTGGCCGGCATCCTGGCGTATTCGGCCACCAGTGCCTTGTATTCCGCCGCAACGGGGTTGGGGGTGCGGTCCAGCGTAAAGAGCCCGCAGCCATTCACCCGGCCGCGCCTCCGGGCCAGCGCCACGTCCCAGTCCACCTGGTCGGTCAGGCTGTACCAGGTGAAGCCCAGCACCGGGATGCCGTCGGCCCGCAGGCGCAGCACGTTGAACCACTGCTTCCACAGCCAGCCCGGCGCATCGTCCGCCTGCAGCACGTTGGTTTCCGTGTGCATGATGGGGTGGCGGTAGCGCTCGTAGTATTCGCGGCCGAGCACGTAGAAGCCCAGCACGTCCTCCACCGGAATGCGGCGGCCCGTCGCTGTCACCATGTGCTCGTTGCGGCCGTAATAGTCGATGCCCAGCACTTGGTGGCCGGCGCGCGGGGTGCGCATGAACCAGGCGTATTCCGCGGGCGAAAGGCCGTTATCGAAGGCATAGGCGCGGGTTTCCGCGTCGAACGGGCGCGCGTAGAGCAGGTCCAGCGACAGGAAGCGATGCGCGTTGAATTCCGCCGTCTTGTCGGAAGGGGCGAGGCGCCCCTCATGAATGTATTCGGCACTCTCGCTGGGCACGATGATCGCATCCGGCCGCACCTCGGCAATGGCGTGGGAGGCCAGGATGTTGGCAGCCACCACGTGCTTCAGTGCGGTCACGAAGCCCTGGTCGGTGCGCAGCTGCTCGTTCCACAGCCCGTCCTTGGCGCTGATCCGGGCGGTGACATACATCTCGTTCACCGGGGTGTAGTGGCGCACCCAGGGGTAGCGGCGGGCCACGGCGCGGGCGTATTCGGCAAAATGCTTCGGCAGTTCCGGGTTCTGGAAATTGCCGATCCAGTCCGGCACGCCGAAATGCATCAGGTCCAGAATGGGCACGATGCCCACGCGCCGCATCTCCGCCATGGCGAGGTCGGCGAATTCCCAGTCGTATTGGCCGGGGCCGCGATGCACCACGTGGTAGGGCAGGCCATAGCGCAGGAAACGCAGCCCCATCTCGCGCACCAGGGCGAAATCCTCGCGCCAGCGGTCGTAGTGGCCGCACTCCTCCAGCAGGTCGCGGCGGATGCGGCCATGCGCGATGGTGGGCGCGGAACATTCGATGCCGGTGGCAAACAAGAACCCGCCATCGGCTGCCGTATCGGAAGACTGCCCGGGGGCGGAGGAGCCCCCGGGCAGACGCGGTGATGCTGAAAAATCCGCCCCGTCTGAAAAGGTCTGTAGAAATCCCTGGAGTCCCATGCGTCGCCTCAAATCGGCTCATCGAGGATGGTTGGGCGGCGGTCCGCGATGCGTTCCCAAGGTGTAGGTCACGAAATCGTGTGGAAAAAGCGGCAAACTTGCGAAGGGGCCGTAGAATCTTAGATAATCTCTGGGTGAGTGCGATCCAACGAAATGGATGCCGCCACCATCAAGACTTTTCGGGGGTGGTGTTCCAATTTCTGCATTCAGTCGAAGCGCCGCGCCCCGCTGCGGCCGTCTGCGCCGTGGCCGGCATCGCGGCGAATGGGGCGCATGATGGTCGAGCCGGTAGCGCAACCGGTGCGCGCCCAATGGTCCTGCGTGGGGTGAGGTGGGCTGGGGGAGGGGGCGGACCTCGGTGGCCGCCACACTGTCCGGGCCGGGGGCGACGCGGGCGGCCTTGCGCCTGCCCATGCCCCGCACATCCCCGCCCCGCCGGCCTTTGGGCCGCCAGCGGGGAAGGGATTCGGGCTTGGCTACTCGGCCGCGCCCTTCTTGGCGAAGTCGGGCACGTTGGACGCGGAGGCGGAGAGCATCGGCGACTTGGTCTTCTTCAGCGCCTCGGCCGCGTCCGGGTTCTCCTGGATCTTGGCCATCACCGCATCCTTCGCGCGATCGAAATATTCGCGGTTGTTCACCACGAACTCGCGGCTCTTGCGCAGCTCCTTCAGGTAGCCGTTGATCTCCGGCACCACGTAGCGCGCCACCAGGTCCCAGCTGCGGAAGGTGTTCTCCGGGCTCGCCCAGTCATGCACGAAGCCCACCACGGTGCCGAACCCGCCGGAGATGTCGATCACCGACTTGATGCGCGCGATCAGGTCATCCGGCGTGCCGATCGTGGCCACCGCGCCGTTGCCAAAGGCGGTCATGTCCACGGCCTGGTCGGCATCCTTGAACGGCTTGCTGCCCGGGCGCTGCAGGGTGCCGTGGATGTATTCGTTGTGGTGCTTCATCAGGCCCGGCCCGGCCTGGCGGCGGGCTTCCTCGCGCGTCTCCGCGATGTGCCAGCTCAGCAGCACGCGCCAGTTCTTGCGGTCCACCGTGGTGCCGGCCTTGGCGGCGGCGCTCTCGGCGAAACCCCACTGCGTCGGCAGCGCGTTCAGCCCCTCGGCCGAAAGCGAGCCGATCGAGATGATGCCGATGCCATGCTTGCCGGCCAGCGTCATGCCAGAGGGCGAGATCTGCGAGGCGACGGCGAACGGCATGTCTTCCTGCATCGGCAGCAGCTGCAGGGCGGCGTCGTTCAGCTGGAACCACTCGCCCTTGTAGGTGATGCGCTCGCCCTTCATCAGGCGGCGGATGATGCCCAGCGCCTCGTCCTGGCGGTCGCGCAGCACCATCGGGTCGATGCCCAGCGTATGCGCGTCAGACGCCAGTGCGCCGGGGCCGGAGCCGAAGATCGCCCGCCCGCCGCTCATCCAATCCAGCTGCACCAGGCGCTGGGCCACGTTGAACGGGTGGTGGTAGGGCAGGGAGACCACGCCGGTGGCCAGCTTGATCCGCCCCGTGCGCTCGGCCGCGGCGGCCAGGAACATCTCCGGCGAGGCGATCATCTCCCAGCCCGAAGAATGATGCTCGCCGCACCAGAATTCATCGTAGCCCAGCTTGTCCAGGTGCTCCACCAGCGCGATGTCGCGGCGGAACTGGAGCATCGGGTGCTCGACAACAGGATGATGCGGCGCAAGGAAGGCGCCGAAGCCGAGGCGGGCCATGGAGGTCTCCTGGGGATTTGTTATGGCGAAACCCTAAGGTCGCGGCGAAACCGGGGCAAGCGCGGCAAGCGCGCTACCGCCGTGCGATCCCCGCTTCCGCCAGCCGCGCCAGATCCGGCTCGCAGAACCCCTCCGGCATCGCATCCAGCTCCGCCAGGCTGCCGGGGAAGCCCATCACGCACAGCGTGCTATCCAGCAGGCCGGCCGCACGCGCGGTGTTCTTCACCACCATCCGCGCCACGCGCATCGCCGTGCGCAGGTTGTCCTCGTCGTGCCGGCCGAACACGCCCCGCACCTGCAGCCGGGCCAGGGAAACCACCATGGCCCGGTAGCCCGCATCGCGCCCGCCGGAGGTGACGGCGAAGTTGAACCGCGCTGGCGGCAGGCGGATATCCTGGGCGGTCAGCAGCACATGCATGGCAGTGGGGTCGGCCCGGTCATGCGTGGCGTTGAAGAAGGCGCGCAGCAACGGATCGGCCTCGCTCGGCCCGGTCCGGGCGCGCAACGGCGCCAGGTCCAGCGTGCTGGGCACGATGCGCAGGGGCGGTGCCAGGCGCTGCGCCAGGATGCGCTCCAGCGGCGCGACGAACCCGGTATCGGCGATCCCAGCATGCACGTGCAGCACAATGGCGGAAGGCGCCACCAGCGCCTGCGCCGCCGCCTGTGCGGCAGGCCAGATCGCGCCGGCGCATGCCATGACCAGAACGAAGGCGCGGTGTATGGT
>CAMDAM010000391.1 GCA_945888575.1 Asaia bogorensis
GAACCGCACCCGTTGTTCCCGGGGATCCGTGAGTTCCACGAAGGCGTTGGCCAGTTCCATCCCGCAGGCGAACAGCTCGAACCGCTCGGCCACGCGGGGGTCG
Source organism: Asaia bogorensis (assembly GCA_945888575.1). Classification (GTDB taxonomy): domain Bacteria; phylum Pseudomonadota; class Alphaproteobacteria; order Acetobacterales; family Acetobacteraceae; genus CAMDGX01. The sequence goes on from CAMDAM010000391.1 coordinate 104, forward strand.
GCGGCGTCGCGGCGTGCCAACGCCGCCTGCGCCGCCGGCCAGTGCGTCAGGAAGGTCGGCACCGCCCGCCCGATCGCCGGCTCCACGCGGTCGAGCAGCAGCCGGAAGAACAGGTCCTCCCAGTCCTCACCCTCGCGCAGCCGCACCCCGGCCTGCGCCGCCAGGGCGGGCGCATCGTCCAGCGTGCCGAGCAGGTCCGCTCCCACATGGCGCGAAAAAGCCTCGGCAACCGTCAGGCATTCAAAGCCTTCCAGCGAAACGGTGATCCCCCGGCAGGTCACCACCGGCGGCAGTACCGCTTGCAGCAGGGCGAAGGTCTCCTCGATCAGGTCGTCCATCGTGCCGCCGGGCCGGTACCATTCCAGCATGGTGAACTCCGGCGCATGCAGGTCGCTGCCCTCGCCGTTGCGCCATACCCGCGCCAGCTGGAAGCAGCGCCCGACGCCGCCGGCCAGCAGCTTCTTCATCGCGAATTCCGGCGAGGTATGCAGCCGCAGCGCGCGGCGCTCCCCCTCCGGCGTGATCTGCTCGGTGGCGAAGGTGGCCAGGTGAACCTCCTCCCCTGGTACCACCACGGCATAGGGTGTCTCCACCTCCAGGTAGCCGCGCGCGCCGAAGAAAGCCCGCACCCCCGCGGCCACCCGGGCCCGACGGCGCAGGAAGCCCATGCGCGCCTCCAGGCTCTCGGGATGCCAGCGCGGCATCACGGCACGCGAAGCAGGCGCCCCTCCCCCACCACCACCGCCCCGCCGCCGATGGTGATGGCATGCACCACCCCACCTACCCGCGTGGCCGTGGCATGGATCAGGCTCGGCCGCCCCATCTCGACCCCCTGCGTGATCGCCACGCGATGCACCCCGTCCGCCGGCCCCGGCAGGCTGCCCACCAGCCCCGCCGCCGCCGAGCCCGTCGCCGGGTCCTCGCCCACGCCCAGGTCCGGCGCGAACAGCCGCGCATGCACCTGCGTCACCCCGTCGTGCACGCCAGTTACCGCATAGACATAGGCGCCGTGCCCCCACAGCCGCGCCTCTGCCGCTTGCCACGCCTCCAGCCGCAGACGCGAATGCGCCACCATCGCCCGGTCGGCCAGCGGCAGGAACAGGAACGCCGTGCCGTAGCCCGCCTCGAAGGCCGGCGCCGCAAGCCCCGGCACGCCCACCATCGCCGCGATCTCGGCATCCGGCACGCCGGGCTGCCGCACCTCCGGCGCCCCCTCGCGATGGAATGTCGCCGTCCCCTCGCCAACCTCCACCCGCACCGGCCCCACCTTCAGCTCGAACACGCACTCCCCGGCCACCCGGCCGAGGTGACGCAGCGCCAGTGCGGTACCCACAATCGGGTGCCCGGCAAACGGCAGCTCCGCCCCCGGCGTGAAGATCCGCACCCGGAACCGCCCGGGCGCGGCGGCGGGGGTCACGAAGGTGGTTTCAGACAGGTTGAACTCCCGCGCGATCGCCTGCATCTGCGCGGTGTCCAGCCCCTCCGCATCCGGCAGCACCGCCAGCTGGTTGCCGCCATAGGCCCGGTCTGTGAACACATCGGCCAACAGATACGCGTACGGCATACAACCCTCCCGCAAGACAACGCCGGCCCGTTCTTGCCCGCCCGGCCCGTTCCGTCTAGACACCCCGCTCCGAACCGCACCCTATCCGCGAGAGTGACGATGAAGCAGCAGGCGAACCTGATCCGCGCCGGCCAGGTGCTTGAGCACGAAGGCCAGCGTTGGACCGTGCTCAAGCAGCAGATCATCACCCCTGGCAAGGGCGGCGCCTTCATCCAGGTGGAGATGCGCAACCTCAAGACCGGCAACAAGACCAACGAGCGCTGGCGCACCGCCGATACCGTGGAGCGCCTGCAGACCGACCAGAAGGAGTACACCTACTCCTACTCCGATGGCGACAACCTCGTCCTGATGGATCCCGAGACCTTCGAGCAGGCGATGATCCCCGCCGATCTCCTCGGCGACCAGCTGCCCTACCTGCAGGACAACATGACCATCGAAGTGGACCTGGTGGAGAACGACCCCGTCGCCGTCCACCTGCCCTCCACCGCCATCCTGGAAGTGGTGGAAGCCGATCCGGTGGTGAAGGGGCAGACCGCCTCCTCCTCCTACAAGCCGGCCAAGCTCTCGAACGGCGTGAAGGTGCAGGTGCCGCCCTTCATCGAGGCCGGCGAACGCATTGTGGTCCGCATCGAGGATTCCACCTACGTGGAGCGCTTCAAGGGCTGAACCGCCCCACATGAAACGCCTGGGCTCAGCCGCCCTGCCTGCCTTCCAATGGGGTGGACGCAAGTCCGCCCCATGATCTTTTGAGCTTCCAGGAGTTTTCGCCATGGCCCTGCGCCTGTCCGCCCACATGACGGTCATGCAGAACGCCGCCTCCCGCGCCGCCAAGCGCCTGCTGCGCGACTTCGCAGAGGTGGAGCAGCTCCAGGTCAGCGTGAAGGGCCCGGGCGACTTCGTGAGCCAGGCGGATTTGCGCGCCGAGGAATCCATCCGCAGCGACCTCGCCAAGGCGCGGCCCGGCTACGGCTTCCTGATGGAGGAATCCGGCGAATCCGGCAGCGAGAACTGGACCTGGCGCTGGATCGTCGATCCGCTGGACGGCACCAGCAACTTCCTGCACGGCATCCCGCACTGGGCGATCTCCATCGGGCTGGAACGCCGCCTGCAGGATGGCACCACCGAAATCGTCGCCGGCTGCATCTATGCCCCCGCGGTGGACGAGATGTTCTGGGCCGAGAAGGGCGCGGGCGCCTTCCTCAACGAGCGCCGCCTGCGCGTCTCCGGCCGGCGCGACATGCAGGCGGCGATGTTCGCCACCGGCATTCCCTTCGCCATCGTGCCACAGCGCCGCCAGCTCGCCTTCGCCCGCACGCTGGCCACGCTGATGCCGCAGGTGGCCGGCATCCGCCGCTTCGGCGCGGCCGCGCTCGATCTCGCCTGGGTGGCCGCCGGCCGCTACGAGGGGTTCTGGGAGCTGGGCCTGAAGCCGTGGGACATGGCGGCCGGCCTGCTGATCGTGCGCGAGGCCGGCGGCTACGTGACCGATCCGCATGGCGGGCAGGACCCGCTGGCCTCCGGCGAGGTGGTGGCCGCCAACACCCACCTGCATGAGCCTCTGCGCGAGGCGGTGCTCGATGGCCTGGCCGCCAGCATGCGCAGCGGCAGCTAGACAGATGTCTCGCCGGTTTCATTGAGCCGGCGCCCCGCCTCCGGTAGGGTGCAGGTGCCCATGCCCGTTCGCCCCTCCCTGCTTGTGCTGGCCACCGCCCTGGCCCTGCTGCCCGCCGCCGCGGTTGCGCAGCAGCCGGCGCCGCGCGGCCGCGCCCAACAGGCCGTGCCGCCCCCCCCGCCACCACCGCCACCGGCCCCCACCATGCCGGATGCGCCCATCGCGCCACCGGTGATCCCGCCCGCGACACCCGCCCCTGCTGTCGAAGCGCCCGCCGCGCCGCCGCCGTTGATGCCGCTCGCCCCGCCAGGCCCGCCAGTGATCCCACCGGCCGTTGCCGTGCCCTCCCGCCCTGCCCCGCCGCCGCCGGTGATCGAGATCGTGGCCGGTGCCCCCGGCGGCGCGGCGCGCACCGACGATGGCTGGCGCATCACCTTCGGCCCCGGCCTCTCGTCCTTCAGCCCAGCCACCGCCCAGGTGCTGCGCGATGTCGCCCGCGGCCTGTCGGCCCAGGCCAACATCACCATCGCCGCCTACGCGCCGGGTTCGCCGGAGGATCCCTCCGTGGCGCGCCGCCTCTCGCTCGCCCGTGCGCTCGCCACCCGTGGCGTGCTGATCGCCGAAGGCATAGCATCGCCGCGCATCGTGGTGCGCGCGCTCGGCGCCAGCCCCCCCATCGCCGACGGCCCGCCGGACCGCGCGGACCTCGCCATCACCCTTCCCAGGTCCGCCCCATGACGCGCCCGACCGTGTTTCTGCTCCGGATGATCATCTTCCTGGTGCTGGTGCTGGGCGTCACCGCCCTGCTCGGCACCGAGCTGATCATCGCCTTCACCGCCAACCCGCTGCTGAACTCCGTGATCCTCGCGGTGCTGCTGGGCGGCGTGTTCTGGAATTTCCGCCAGGTGCTGGCGCTGGCGCCGGAGGTGAACTGGCTGGAGACCTTCCAGCGCAGCCGCCCGAGCCTCGCCGCCCTGCCGCCGCCCAAGCTGCTGGCGCCGATGGTGAGCATGCTCGCCGCCCGGAGCGCCAAGCGGGAGGGGGAGCGCTTCACCATCTCCTCCCAGGCGATGCGCTCCATGCTGGATACCATCGCCGCCCGGCTCGATGAGAAGCGCGAGTTGTCCCGCTACATGATCGGGCTGCTGATCTTCCTCGGCCTGCTCGGCACCTTCTGGGGCCTGCTGCTGACGATCGCCGCGGTGGCCGATGTGATCGCCGGCATGTC
>CAMDAM010000392.1 GCA_945888575.1 Asaia bogorensis
TCGGCCATTTCCTCGGCACGGGCCGGGCGGATCTCGACATGGGGCATGGGTGCTCTCCCTCGGGTGGGGGGAGCTTAGGGCGGCTGGGGGCGGATCGGGAGGGGTGGCGGACCCGAATGGATTCGAACCATCGACCTCTGCCTTCGGAGGGCAGCGCTCTATCCAGCTGAGCTACGGGTCCACGCCGGGGCTTCATAGCGTGGTTGGGTTTTGGCTGAAAGGGGTTTGTCCGGGATCGAAATTACGATAACGGAACAATATGGGCGTGCGGGGGCGGCCGCTCGTGGGGCGTGGGGATGGGAGGGGGGTCGGGCAGGGGCGGGGAGGGGTGGCGCGCGGACGGGGCGGTGGAGGGCCGGGCGGGGCGGCGGCGGGGTGAGAGTGGGGGCCATGCCGAGGCCGGGGAGGCACCGCAGGATCCAATCATGGAGCAGGCCGTACTCGACGGAGACGGCGTGGGGGGCGCGGCCGAAGGTGGGGAGGGTGGGAATGCGGGCGGGGTACGGGCTGTATTCGTCTTCCTCATCCCATTCCTCGTCCCATCCCTCGGCCGGGATGGCCCAGCTGCGGCGGAAGAGGCTGGCGGAGAGGGAGACGGCGAAGGCGGGGAGGACGGCGATGGCCAGCAGGGAGAGCAGCAGGGCCTGCAGCGCCGGGTGCAGCGCGGCGGGCGCAATTCGGGCGTTCGCCGTCGCGCTTATGGCGGGCCTGGCGCGGACGCCGGCCGGGTTGAGGAGGATGTGCTGCATAGTCAATTTTAATAACTGACTACGCGGCGGAGGGCAAGGAAAAAAAGCGGCGACGGGGCGATTTTTTCAGGGGGCGGGGGTGGCGGCGAGCCTGGCTTCGGCGCGCTTGAACAGGGTTTCCAAGGTGAGGTCCCGCCCGGTCTCGAGCGCCAGTGCCTGCAGCTGGTGGGTGCCGAGGCTGCGGTAGCTTTCGAACTGGCTTTCGCTGAACCACTGGTCGGAGGTGGGTTGCTGGGGGAAATCCTTCTCGGCGGCGCCATAGGCGCGCACGTCCATCGGCAGGTCGGCGAGCCAGGTGGGCTTGATGTAGAGCAGCTCGCCCTTCGCGGCGGGTGCGGTGTCGGTGGCGGGGTAGTCGATGGTGCCGACGGCGAAGCCCAGCAGGCGGGGGTTCTCGGCGCCGGGCTTGCGTGGGCCGATATGGGCGGCGGTGATGGAGACGGTGGCGCCGAGGTCGATCGCGGCCTTGCGCAGGCTCTGGCCGAGATCGGCGAAGCTGCAGTCCGGATCATGCGCGGCGTCGACGACGACGATGCGGGTGCAGCGGCGGCGCAGCATCTCGTAGAGGCCGAGATTGTCGAAATGGCCGCCATCGGAGAGGTAGATGGTGGGGCCGTCGACGGAGCTGCTGCCGCTGAGATCGTCCAGCAGGGCGCGGCGCTGCTCGGTGGGGGTGAGGCCGGCATGGGAGCGGGCGTGGCGCGGATTGGGCGCCCAGAGGCCGAGACGGACGTTGAACAGGGTCATCAGGAAGGCGGTGGCGGGGCGGGAGTGGTAGCCGGAATTGGGGCTGGCGGCGGCGCCGGAGAGGGTGATGGCAGTGCCGAGGCCGAGGCCCTTCTGTTGTGCGGTCGCCTCTGGCCGTTCGCCACGCAGGCTGTGGTTGAAATGCTGCGTGGCGACGTAGGTGGCCGGCAGGTCGGACGGCGGGCAGGGCTCGGCCGGCGGCAGGTAGTAGCCGCAATGCAGCGGAGTGGCGATGAAGGAGAGCGCCTTGCGCTCCGCCCAGAGCGGGTTGGCGGTGCGGGTGACGTTGACGGCGATGTTCACGACGGGAAAGAGCGGGCGGGCCAGCGGCGCGCCGGCGGCATCGCGTTGGAGCAGGGCGGCCAGGCGCAGATCGTCGTTCGGGTCGAAGCCGGTGACGGGTTCAGGATCGCGCCGTGTGGCGGGGTTGTGCGGGTCGCGCGCGGCGCCGAGGAAGCCGCGCACGAGGCGGTTGCGATAGACGGCGTGCAGGGTGAACCGGTTGTTGTCGATGCAGAGGATGCGTGCGGCGGCGAGCAGCAGCAGGGCGAGACCGGCCTGGAGACCCAGCATCAGGAGGATCGGAACACTGTGCGGCGTTGGCCGGCAGGAGGGGGCGGGGGCCGGCAGGGCGCTGCCGGGGCAATAGCCGTTAGTGAGGCACCAGAGCGCCGGGTCTGGTACCACGGCGCAGGTGGGCGGCGGCGGTGCCTGCACCAGGCCCATGATGCCCTGCTGCAGCGGGCCGAGCACGTAGGACTGGAGCAGGGCGCTGGAGATGGCGAGCATGAACGCGAGGAAGACGCCGGCCAGCAGGGCGAGGCCGAGGTCCATCGCCTTTTCGCGCCAGCCAGCATCCAGCTCGTTCAGCGCTGCCATGCGGGTGAAGGCCTGGTGGCCGAGCCAGGCGACGGCGGGACCGGAGAGCAGCGGGGTGAGCAGGCTGCGCCAGGCGCCGGTGGTCCAGACGGCATTCCCTTCAGGGATGACCCAATCAGGCATGGCGAGGATGGGGAAGCCGGCCAGGGCGACGGCGACGGACAGGAGCTGGATGCGCGCACTCATCCGCGCGGTCCATTCCCGGTCCAGCTCGGCGGTGGCGGCCGGGGCCTTGCGGCGCAGACCCATGAAGGCGCCGGCATGGATGATCATGGCCAGGGCGAACCAGGCCGGGCCCACGACAGCGAGGACCTCCACCCAGGATTTCTCTGGCACGTATGCCATCAGCAACCACGGGCCGGTGGCGGTGAGCAGGGCGGAGAGCAAGGTGGCGAGGAGCCAGGGGCCGGCATTGGCGCCATAGCGCGGCCGTGCATCCCGGGGCGCCAGGGCGGCTGCTACCCCGTAGCTGACAAGGACGACGAGAGCATAGGTGCCTGCCACCTTCAGGGCGGCGAGGTCCTGGATGGGCCGGGTTTCGAAGCCACCTTTTTCGTTCTGCCACGTGCCGAGGACAAAAGGCACGAGCATCGGCCAGAACATGGCGACGATGGCCACCATGGTGGGGCTGGGGCGGGTGGGCCAGCGCGGCTGGGGACCTGCGGAGCCGTCGCGATGCTGGCTCGGCAAGCCGGCGCATAGCCAGTAGGTGCTGAGGGCGAGCCCGGTAGCGCCGAAGGTAAAGAGACCGAAGGCCAGCCAGTGCCAGGTGCCGGCGATCGAGATCAGGGTGCGGTAGAGGATGAAGCCGAGCACCAACAGCAGCACCCATGGCAGCAACGAGGCCCAGGTGAGGAGCAGGTTACGGGTGTAGAGGGTGAGGCCGGTCCAGGTATCCAGCGAGAACAGGCCGAGCTGCGGGGTGAGAAAGTTGCCGGACTGGCGCAGGCGGGTGAGCCAGGGGGCGTTGCCGCCTTGCTTCAGTTCCTGCTGCAGGGCCTCGGCGTTCTAATCGAGGGCGCGTAGGCGGGCGGAGAGGTAGCCACCGATATAGCCGCCGCCGGAGACGGTGGAGAGGTAGTTGAACTGCTTCAGAACGCCGAGGCGGGCGAGGCCCTGGACCACGCCGAGGCAGAAGGCGGCGCTGCGGATGCCGCCGCCGGAGAGGCAAAGGGCGGTGGCCTCGCCGGGGGCAACGCGTAACGCCGCCTGTTCCTGTGCCAGCGCTTCCTGCGCTGTGATCGGGGGCGGGGTGGGCTCGGCCATGTCTGCCTCGCGTTGAATTCTTCAACGGGGGCAGCGTTGCAGGTTTCGTTACGGTGTCAAGAATGAGTGGCGAGCCAGGCGGCGGCTTCAGCTTCTGCGCCGGAGGGCAGCGGGGCGGCGGGGTTGCGCAGCCAGGCGGCGATGTCGGCCAGCGGGGCGGCGCGGGCGAGGTCGCGCAGCAGGAGGTGGTAGCCATCGGGGTAGTAGAGGCGGCGGACCGGGGGGCCGGGGAGCTTGGCCCAGGTGGCGCGGGTGGCGGGCTTGGGGATGACTTCGTCGTGGGCGCCATAGAGGGCCAGGGTGGGGAGCGGCGGCATGCGCGGGGCGGCGGCGAGGGCGAGGTCCATGAGGTCGACCAGGCCGCGCAGCGTGTCGAACCTTGTGGCGCGGATGGTGAGCGGGTTGCGGCCGAGGGCGCGCAGGGCTTCCGTGTTGCTCGATGCGGTGATGCGGATGCCGGGGGCGCGGGTGACGGTGAGGCCTGGCGTGGCGGAGGCGACGAGCCAGAGGCCGGCCTGCATGAAGAGGTTCATGTTGGCGCGGCCCCAGACGGCCGGGGCGAGCAGGATGAGACCGTCGGCCGGGATGTCGCTGCCTCTTGTGGCCATGTGCATCAGCACGGCGGCGCCCATGCTCTCGCCCATGGCGACGAGCCGGGCGTTCGGGTGGCGCTGGCGAAGCAGGGCGAGCATGGCCAGGGCGTCGTCTGCCAAGGCGTCCGCGCCGGGCCAGAGGCCGCGGGCCTCCGTGGCGCCGAAGCCGCGCTGGTCTGGCGCGTAGAGGGCGATGCCCTGGGCGGCCAGTGCGGGGGCGGGGAGTTCCCAGGC
>CAMDAM010000393.1 GCA_945888575.1 Asaia bogorensis
GCCAGGTGCCCTGGCGGCACGAACTCATGCACCGATGCCGGCAACAGCCAATGCTGGTCCACGTCCCAGGGACGGAAGGTCTTCGTCATCCACGCAGCGAATCCCATCCGATCCCACGACGCAAGGGTTACTCGGACGGGCTCCTAGGCCCGCGCGCGCGCGTAGTATATAAAGATGCGACAAGCGGCCCTGTCCGGCATGGACAGGGCCGCCTTGCGTCACATCGATGAGTTCCCCAGACCCATGAGCTGCAAGTGAGCGATACCCCCGACGGCACGATGCCCGAGGAACCCCCGAGCGACCGCCAGCCAGTGGTGCTCGAAGAGGAGATGCGGCGCTCCTACCTCGACTACGCCATGTCCGTCATCGTGGCGCGCGCGCTGCCGGATGCGCGCGACGGGCTGAAGCCTGTGCACCGGCGCATCCTCTACGCCATGCAGGAAGGCGGCTACACGCCCGACAAGCCCTATCGCAAATCCGCCAAGATGGTCGGCGAGGTGATGGGCAACTTCCACCCGCACGGCGACAGCGCGATCTACGACGCCCTGGTGCGCATGGCGCAAACCTTCTCCATGCGGGTGAAGCTGATCGACGGCCAGGGCAATTTCGGCTCGGTGGACGGCGATCCCCCGGCGGCGATGCGCTACACGGAAGCACGCCTCAGCCGGGCTGCCATGTACCTGCTGACCGACATCGACCGCGACACGGTGGATTTCCAGCCCACTTACGACGAATCGGATGAGGAACCGCGGGTCCTGCCCGCCACCTTCCCCAACCTGCTGATCAACGGCGCCGGCGGCATCGCCGTGGGCATGGCCACCAACATCCCCACCCACAACCCCGGCGAGATCATCGACGCCACGCTGGCGATGATCGACAACCCCGAGATCTCGCTGGAAGACGTGATGAAGATCGTCCCGGGGCCGGATTTCCCCACCGGCGGGCTGATCATGGGCCGCAGCGGCATCCGCAGCGCCTTCGAAACCGGCCGCGGCAGCATCATCCTGCGCGCCCGCACGGAGTTCGAGGAGCTGCGCGGCGGCCGATACTCCATCATCGTCACCGAAATCCCCTACCAGGTGAACAAATCCACCCTGCTGGAGAAAATCGCGGAACTCGTCCGCGCCAAGCAGGTGGAGGGCATCGGCGACATGCGCGACGAGAGCGATCGCTCCGGCATGCGCATCGTGATCGAGCTGAAGCGGGACGCGACGCCCGAAGTGGTGCTGAACCAGCTCTTCCGCTTCACCCAGCTGCAAACCAGCTTCGGCGTGAACATGCTCGCACTGGATAGCGGGCAGCCGCGGCTGATGGGCCTGCGCGACGCCCTGGCCATCTTCATTCGCTTCCGCGAGGAAGTCATCCTGCGCCGGGCGCGCTTCGATCTCGCCAAGGCGCGGGAACGGGCGCACCTGCTGGTGGGCCTGGCGATCGCGGTGGCCGATATCGATGCGGTGATCGCCCTGATCCGCGCCAGCCCCGATGCCGCCACGGCGCGCGTGGCACTCATGGGCCGCGCCTGGCCGGCCGACAGCGTGATGCCGCTGCTGGCGCTGATCGAGGACGAACGCAACGTCGTCACCATGGGCGAGGATGGCACCCGCACCGTGTACCTCACGGAAGAGCAGGCCCGCGGCATCCTTGAACTGCGCCTCCAGCGCCTCACCGGGCTGGAACGCGAGAAGATCGCCGAGGAAATGGGCGAGGTCTCTGCCCGCATCGCCCAGCTGCTGGAAATCATCGCCAGCCGCCCCCGCCGCATGGACGTGATGAAGGCCGAGCTGGTGGCCGTGCGGGCGGAGATCGCCACGCCGCGCATGAGCACGCTGACCGACGGCGATTCCGACCAGGACGACGAAAGCCTGATCGAGCCCGGCCAGATGGTCGTCACCATCACGCGCGACGGCTTCATCAAGCGCACCCCGCTCGATGTGTTCCGCGCCCAGAACCGTGGCGGCCGCGGCCGCTCCGCCGCCGGCACGCGCGGCGACGATATCGTCACCCGCAGCTTCAACGGCCACACCCACCAATGGGTGCTGTTCTTCAGCAGCGGCGGCAAGGCGTATCGCGAAAAGGTCTGGAAGCTGCCGGAAGGCGGGCCCACCGGAAAGGGCCGCGCGCTGGTCAACCTGCTGCCCGATCTGGGCCAGGATACCATCACCACCGTGCTGCCCCTGCCGCAGGACGAAACCCTGTGGGAGAGCCTGCACCTCGTCTTCGCCACCCGCCTGGGCAACGTCCGGCGCAACCGGCTGTCCGATTTCCGCAACATGCGCAGCTCCGGCCTCATTGCCATGAAGCTCGATGAAGGCGACGAGCTGATCGGCGTGGCCACGCTGCGCGAGGGCGACGACGTGCTGCTGGCCACCAAGCTCGGCCGCTGCATCCGCTTCCAGGCCAACGAGGACCAGCTGCGCGTGTTCGCCGGGCGCGATTCCTCCGGCGTGCGCGGCATCAAGCTCGCCGAAGGCAAGGCGCCCGACAGCGTTATCACCCTCTCGGTGCTGCGCCACGTGGCTGCCTCGCCCGAGGAGCGAGCAGCCTACCTGAAGCAGGCCAACGCCAAGCGCCGCGCCGCCGGCAATGCGGAGGAGGAGGCCGAGGCCCCCGCCCCCACCGAAGCCGAGGAAGCCGGCACCGAGGAAGTGGCCCTCACCCCCGAACGCATCGCGGAGCTGGAGGCAGGCGAGGAAGTGCTGCTCACCGTCACCGATAGCGGCTTCGGCAAGCGTTCCTCCGCCTACGAATACCGCGTCACCGGGCGCGGCGGTCAGGGCATCGTCGGCATCACCCTCACCCAACGCACCGGCCGCGCCGTGGCCGGCACCCTCACGGTCCGCGCCGGCGACGACGTGATGATGGTGACGGATGCCGGCCGCCTCATCCGCCTGCGCGCCGACGAGGTGCGCGTCACCGGCCGCAGCTCAATGGGCGTCACCCTGTTCCGGGTAGATTCCGGAGAACGCGTCACCAGCGTGTTCCCGGTGGTCGACGCGGGCGACGCGCCGGATGATACTGCCGCCGGTGATGGCAGCGCCGAACCGCCCGAAAGTGGCGGAACGCGGGGCGAGGAAGGAGACGACACGAATGGCTGAGCGCATCGGCCTCTACCCAGGCACGTTCGACCCGATCCATAACGGGCATCTGGACGTGATCGGCCGCGGCGCGCGGCTGGTGGACCGCCTGGTGGTGGGGGTGGCGATCAACATCGGCAAGGGCCCGCTGTTCGAGCTGGAGGAACGCGTGGACCTGGTCACCCAGGAATGCGCCACTTTGGCCGCGAAATCCGGTGCCAAGATCGAGGTGAAACCCTTCACCGGCCTGCTGGTGCACTTCGCCCGCGACCTCGGCGCCAGCATGATCATCCGCGGCCTGCGCGCCGTGTCGGATTTCGATTTCGAGTTCCAGATGGCCGGCATGAACTACCGCATGCGGCCGGATATCGAGACCGCCTTCCTGATGGCCAGCGAGCACCACCAGTTCATCTCCTCCCGCTTCGTGAAGGAGGTTGCGCTGATGGACGGCGACATCAAATCCTTCGTCTCCCCGCTGACCTTCGAGCGTACCATGGCGAAGGTGCGGGCCCGCGGCTGACCCAGGAGTCAAACAACATGCATCGCCGTTCCCTGCTGGCCGCCGCGATGGCGGCCACCGCCGCCCCCGCCATGGCCCAGCCGAAGACCGATCCGGAGAACACGCTGTTCCTTGATCTCAAGGACGGCCGCGTGGTGATCCAACTCCTGCCCGATATCGCGCCCCTGCATGTGGAGCGCATCAAGAAGCTCGCCCGCGACGGCTTCTACGACGGCATCGTGTTCCATCGCGTGATCGAAGGCTTCATGGCCCAGACCGGCGACCCCACCGGCACCGGCCGCGGCGGCAGCAAGCTGGGCAACGTGAAGGCGGAGTTCAGCCGCACCCGCCAGTTCCTGCGCGGCACGGTGGGCGCAGCGCGCTCGCAAGACCCGAACAGCGCCGACAGCCAGTTCTTCATCTGCTTCGCGCCAACGCCGTTCCTGAATGGCCAGTACACCATCTGGGGCCAGGTGGTGGAAGGCATGGCCTTCGTGGACAAGATCACCCGCGGCGAGCCGCCCCGCACGCCAGACAAGATCGTCCGCATGCGCGTGGCGGCAGACGTCAAGAGCTAAGGAAGAGTCTTCTTTTTCTGAAGAAAAAGAAGCAAAAAGACTTTTGTGAATTTAGGCCCGGGGCTTCACAACCTCTCGGCCCAATTTATAAAAGTTTTTTGGTTCTTTTTTTCAAAAAAGAACATTCTTCCTTCCCTTCTACCCCCACCCTGGAGCCCATGATGGCCGACCTTGAGAACACCCTCTACCTGGAACTGAAGGATGGCCGCGTTGTCATCGAGCTGCTGCCGGATCTCGCGCCCCGCCATGTGGAGCGGGCCAAGGAGCTCGCCCGCAAGGGCTTCTACGA
>CAMDAM010000394.1 GCA_945888575.1 Asaia bogorensis
ACATGGCCCGTCATCTCAGGCTCCGGTGGTTTGGTGGAACTCGATCCAGTTGGCGTTGGCGCCCGCCGGCGTGGTGGCGAGCAGCGCCAGTGCGCCGGTTTCCTGGTGGATGGCGTAGCTGCGCACGGCGCCGGTGGTCTGGCTGGCGCAGAGCAGGAAGCGCCCGGCGGGGTCGATCGCGAAGCCGCGCGGCATCGCCTCCGTGGCGAAGGCGCCGATCGGCGAAAGCGTGCCACCCGGCCCGATGCGCCAGGCGGAGAGCACCTCCGTCAACCGCTCGCTGGCATAGAGGAAGCGGCCGTCGGGTGTGATGTGGATGTCGGCGGACATGATCCGCTTGCCCTCTGGGACCGTATAGCCGCGCGGCAGGGTGGAGACGGCCTGCATCGCCGCAAGCCGGCCCGCGGCATCCACGGTGCAGGCCAGGATCGAGCCATCCAGCTCGCCCAGCACATAGGCGAAGCGGCCGCAGGGGGAGAAGCGCATGTGCCGCGGCCCGCTTCCGGCATGGGTCTTGAGGCGCCCCACCTGCACCATCCGCCCGCTTTCGGGCTCGATCGCCAGTTGCAGCACCACATCCCCGCCGAGGCAGGGCACATAGGCGAAGCGACCAGCGGCATCGGTGATCACGGCATGGGCGCGCATCGGCGTGTCGATCACCTGCCGGGCCGGCGCCGTCACCGCCCCATCCGCGCCGATGGCATGGCTGGTGGCGATGGCGCCGGGGTAGGAAGCGGCGAGCAGGTTTTTGCCGGATGGCTCCACCACGATGTAGGCCATGGCGTCGTCCAGGTTCGCCGCCCCCAGATGGGTCAACGCCCCCGTGGCGGGATCTACCGCGAAGCTGCTGCACGGGAACGGGGCGATGCGCACCGCGGCATGCAGCACGCGCCGGTCGGGGGAGAAGGCCAGCGGCATCGACATGCCCGGCCCCGTCGGGCCAGGGACCGGCGTGCTGGCGCGCTTCGTCAGCGTGCCCGTGGCCGGGTCCATCGCGAAGGTGACGATGGCGCGCTCATCGGCGCAGGAGACATAGGCCAGCAGCTCGGACATGGGGGGCTCCTAGGGCCGACGGTCGATGAAGGCGGCCCAGACCGGGTTGGGCGACCAGATCCCGGTCAGGTGGGCGCGTGCCTCCGCCTCTGGCAGACCGAGCACGTCGCGCCGGTAGCGGGCCAGGAAGGCCGAGACTCGGTAGTTGGCGGCGCAGTGCACATGCACCACGTCACCCTCCAGCCGGCGCATCGCCGCGGTGAAGGCGGTGAAGTCGTCTTCGGTGGGGTCGGCGAAATCCACGGGGATGTTGAGGTATTCCATCCCCAGCGCCCGCACCTTGTCTGCCTCGCCGGGCAGGGTGAAGCGGCCCTCATGCGGGGCGAGGTTGATCACGCAGCGCACCCCGAGAGCCGCCAGCGCCGCCAGCTGCGCTTCGGTCGGCTGGCCGGAGGTGGTGATCCGCCCGTCCAGCCGGTGCCAGTGATAGATGTCGGTCGGGTCGGCCATGGCCGGATTGCGCACGGCCGGGCCCGCCGCGTCAATCGTGCCGCCGGATCGCCATGGGGCTTGCCAGCGCGCACCGGCGTGGCAAAACGGGTGTAAGGGGGACCCATGGTCGATCTGACACGGCTCTACGATGTTCTGGTGATCGGCGGCGGCAACGCGGCGATGACGGCGGCCGTCACCGCGCGGCAGGCCGGCGCCAGCGTGCTGGTGCTGGAACACGCGCCCAAGGCGCTGCGCGGCGGCAATTCCCGCCACACTCGCAACCTGCGCGCCATGCACCAGGCGCCCACTTCGGTGCTGACCGAGGCCTATCTGGAAGACGAATACTGGGACGACCTGCTGCGCGTGACCGGCGGGCAGACCGATGAGAACCTGGCCCGCATGACCATCCGCGCCAGCGAGGCGGCGTTGCCGTTCCTGGAGGAATGCGGCGTGCGCTTCCAGCCCTCGCTGACGGGCACGCTGAGCCTGTCGCGCACCAACGCCTTCTTCCTCGGCGGCGGCAAGGCGCTGCTGAACGCGGTCTATGCCACCGCGGAAAAGCTGGGCGTGGACATCCTCTACGACACCGAGGTGCGCGAAGTGCACCTGGAGGACGGCTTCGCGCGCGAGGTGGACATCAACCACAAGGGTTTCCCCGAGACGGTGCGCGCGAAATGCGTGATCGCCAGCTCCGGCGGGTTCCAGGGCAACCTGGACTGGATGCGGCAGTACTGGGGCGATGCGGTGGACAATTTCGTCATCCGCGGCACGCCCTATGCCAAGGGGCGGGTGCTGAAGAACCTGCTCGCCCAGGGCGTGGCGCAGATCGGCGACCCCACCCAGTTCCATGCCGTCGCACTCGATGCCCGCGCGCCGCAATTCGATGGCGGCATCGTCACCCGGCTGGATTCCGTGCCGTTCTCCATCGTGGTCAACCAGCATGGCGAGCGGTTCTACGACGAAGGCGAGGATGTTTGGCCCAAGCGCTACGCCATCTGGGGCCGCCTGATCGCCCAGCAGCCCGGCCAGATCGCCTATTCCATCTGCGATGCGAAATCCGTGCCGCTGTTCATGCCTTCCGTCTTCCCGGCCATCACCGCCGGCAGCGTGGGCGAGCTGGCGCAGAAGATGGGGCTCGATCCCGCCGCGGTGGAAGCCACCGTGCGCGCCTACAATGCCGCCGTGCAGCCGGGCGAGTTCAACGACCGCAAGCTGGATGGCTGCCGCACCGAGGGGCTGATGCCGCCCAAGACCAACTGGGCCCGCACCATCGACCAGGCGCCCTTCATCGGCTACCCGCTGCGGCCCGGCATCACCTTCACCTATCTCGGCGTGAAGGTGAACGAGCGCGCCCGGGTGCTGATGGACAACGGCAAGCCCACCGCCAATCTGTTCGCTTCCGGCGAGATCATGGCGGGCAACATCCTCGGCAAGGGCTACCTCGCCGGGTTCGGTATGACCATCGGCACCGTGTTTGGAAGAATTGCGGGCGCGGAGGCCGCGAAGCATGCGCGAAACTGACGCGATCGCCGAAGCCCGGCGCAACCTGGAAGTCTGCAACGCCTGCCGCTACTGCGAGGGCTATTGCGCCGTGTTCCCGGCCATGGAGCAGCGGCGCGAGTTCAGCCCGGTGGATCTCGGCTACCTCGCCAATCTCTGCCATGGCTGCCGCGGCTGCTTCTATGCCTGCCAATACGCGCCGCCGCACGAATTCGGCATCAACCTGCCGAAGGTGTTCGCGGAGATCCGGCAGGAAAGCTACGTTGAGTATTCCTGGCCGCGTCCGCTGGGCCGGTTGTTCGAACGCAACGGCACCGTGGTGTCGGTGGCCGCGGCGCTGATCACCGCCCTGGTGATGATCGGCACGGCGCTGTTCCAATCGCCGGATCGCCTGTTCGGCAGCCACAGCGGCGAGGGCGCGTTCTATGCCGTGATTCCGCACAACGTGATGGTGCTGCTGGCCGGCTCCACCTTCATCTTCGCGCTGGTGGCGATCTCGATTTCCATCGCCCGCTTCTGGAAGGAAGCCGGCGGCGGGGCAGGGCCGGTGGGCAAGCCGTTCCTGCAGGCGGCGCATGATGCCCTGACACTGAAGAACCTCGGCGGTGGCGGGCATGGCTGCAACGACCGCGACGGCAGCTTCGGCATGGAACGACGGCGCCTGCACCATGCGCTGTTCTATGGGTTCCTGTTGTGCTTCGCCTCCACCAACGTGGCCACGTTCTACCATTACGGGCTCGGGCTGCAGGCGCCGTACGGCTTTTTCAGCCTGCCGGTGATCCTGGGCACCGTGGGCGGGCTGGGCATGACGGTGGGGTCTGCCGGGCTGATCTGGCTGAAGATCGTGGGTGATCCTGAACCCGTCTCCCGCCGGTTGCTCGGCGCGGACTACGCCATGCTGGTGCTGCTGCTGCTGGTGGCCGTGACGGGCCTGGTGCTGCTGGCGGTGCGATCCACCCCGGCCATGGGCATCACGCTGGCGATCCATCTCGGCTTCGTGCTCGCCCTGTTCGTGGCGCTGCCCTATAGCCGCATGGTGCACGGCGCCTACCGCTTCGCCGCCCTCGTGCGCGCCGCGCGGGAGCGGCACTGACGCCGCCTTGCGATGGTGTATGCTCGGCTGCGAGGGAGAGAACCATGACGCAGCCTGATTTTGAGGCCATCATCATCGGCGCCGGCATGTCCGGCCTCTACCAGCTCCACCGCCTGCGCCAGCTCGGCATGAAGGTGCTGGTGCTGGAGGCCGGCACCGGCGTGGGCGGCACCTGGTACTGGAACCGCTACCCCGGCGCGCGCTTCGATTCCGAGAGCTATTCCTACGGCTATTCCTGGTCGAAGGAGCTGCTGCAGGACTGGGATTGGTCCGAACACTTCGCCCCGCAGCCGGAGACGGAACGCTACCTGAACCACGTGGCAGACCGCTTCGACCTGCGCCGCG
>CAMDAM010000395.1 GCA_945888575.1 Asaia bogorensis
GGCGTGAAGGCCGAAGCCGCCCGCTCCGGCATCAAGCCAGCCACCCTGCAAGCCGCCTTCCGCGGCATCGCCCAGCCCAACAACCGCGTCATCGAGCTGGACCGCCGCCAGCCCGAATTCACCCTCACCTGGGAACAGTACCGCGGAAAGGTGATCTCCGATGCCCGCATCGCCCGCGGCCGCGAGTTCTACGCCCGGCATCGCGCCCTGGTGGCCGAGGTGTGCGCCAAGTACCGCATGCACCCGGGCCCGATCATGGGCATCTGGGGCCTCGAATCCCACTACGGCCAGTTCACCGGCGGCTTCAACGTCATCGAGGCACTGTCCACCCTGGCCTGGGAAGGCCGCCGCGCCGCCTTCTTCCGCACCCAGCTGCTGAACGCACTGAAGATCATCGACGCCGGCGACATCCCCGCCGAAAAGATGCTCGGCAGCTACGCCGGCGCCATGGGCCAAAGCCAGTTCATGCCCGACAGCTTCCTGCGCTTCGCTGTCGACCAGGACGGCGACGGCCACCGCGACCTGTGGAACTCCGTGCCCGACATCGTCGGCTCGATCGCCAACTACCTCTCCAGATCCGGCTGGACCCCGCCGCTCGGCTGGGGCCAGCAGATCAGCCTGCCATCCGGCTTCGACCCCTCCATCGCCGGCCGCGACAACCGCCGCCCGGTCTCCGAATGGGCCCGCCTCGGCATCCGCACCCGCGGCCAGGTGCCCGGGGACGCCCAGGCCGCCGTGATCCTGCCGGACGGGGCAAGGGGCCAGAGCTTCCTGGCCTTCCAGCCCAACTTCCAGGCCATCCGCCGCTACAACCCGTCCGATTTCTACGCCCTGGCCGTGGGCATCATCGGCGACGGGGTCACGGGCACATGAGGGTGCTGCTGCTGCTCTGCGCGCTGGCGGCCCTGTCCGGCTGCGGTGTCCTCGGCGGCGGCGGCCAGGGCCGCTACGTGGTCGGCGCCCCGTACCAGATCGGCGGCCAGTGGCGCTACCCGCAGGAGGATTTCACCTTCAACGAAACCGGCATCGCCACCGTGGCCAGCCGCGGCGGCGCCACCACCAATGGCGAGAGCTTCGACGCGATGAACCTCGCCGCCGCCCATCGCACCCTGCAACTGCCCACCCTCGCCCGCATCACCAACCTGGAGAATGGCCGCCAGGTCACCGTCCGCATCAACGACCGCGGCCCGCCAGACCCCGCCCGCCTCGTCGCCGTCACCCGCCGCGTGGCTGAACTCCTGGGTGCGGCCAACCCGCAAGCCTTCCGCGTGCGCGTGCAGGTGCTGGAAGACGAAAGCCGCCGCCTGGCCAGCGAGGCACAGGGCCGCCCCGTCGCCGCCCCCTTCTCCGTCGCCCGCGCGCCGGAACCCGCCCCGGTGCCGCAGGCCGCCCCGCGCGGCGGTGTGCAGACGGAATCGCTCGCCCCGCCCGGCGGTGCCGCCTCCGGCCGCCAGCGCGTGGCCGCCGCCGCCCCCACCCCGGTGGCCCAGCAGGCTGCCGCCGCCCCGCAGGGCGCCATCCCGCTGCGCCTGCCGGAACGGGTGAACCAGGGCTCGCCTCGCCCTGGCCGGCTGGCCATCCAATGCGGCGCCTTTGGCAGCGTGGAGACCGGCGAGATGATGCGCGCCCGCCTTGCCCCCCTTGGCGCGCGCATCCAGGCCGACTACGACGCCCCACGAGACCGTTCCGTGGTGGTGCGCCTCGGCCCCTATCCCCAGCTGCCGCAGGCCGAAGGCGCGCTGCGCCGCGCGATCGGCGCCGGTTGTCCGGACGGGCGGATCATCGTCGAATAGAAGCCGCCGCCGCGCTACACTCGCTTGCCTCTGCCAGGAGTCGCCCCGTGCTGAACCGCCGTTCCGTGCTCGCCCAGGCCCTGCTGGCCGGCACCGCGCTGGCCTCGGCCGAGGCCAGCGCCCAGCAACCCGCCCGCCCGCCGCAGCGCCCGCCTGCCCGCCCGCAGGCCCGCGCCGCCCGCCCGCCCGCGCCCGTCGGCTCGCCCGCCACCACCCCGCTCGGCCCGCTCGATACCACCGCCAAATTCGCCATCATCGTCGACCACATGACCGGCGCCGTTCTGCTGGAAAAGGAGCCGGACAGCACGATGGTGCCGTCCTCCATGACCAAGCTCATGACGGCCTATATCGTCTACGAGATGCTGCGCGGCGGCCGCCTCAAGCTGGACCAGGAGCTGCCGGTCAGCGAGCGCGCCTGGCGCATGGGCGGCAGCAAGATGTTCGTGCAGGTGGGCACGAGCGTGAAGGTGGAAGACCTGATCCGCGGCGTGATCGTGCAGTCGGGCAACGACGCCTGCATCGTGCTGGCCGAGGGCATCGCGGGCTCCGAGGAACAATTTGCCGAGCTGATGAATGCCAAGGCCCGCGACCTCGGGCTGGAGCGCACAACCTTCCGCAACTCCACCGGCTGGCCGCATCCGGAACACCGCAGCACCGCGCGCGACATCGCCACGCTGGCGCGACGCATCATCCGCGACTTCCCGGAATACTACCATTATGACGCCGAGAAGTCGTTCAAGTACAACGGGATCGATCAGCCGAACCGCAACCCGCTGCTGCAGAAGAACCTCGCCGACGGCCTCAAGACCGGCCACACCGAGGAAGCCGGCTACGGCCTGGTGGCCAGCGCCGAACGCAATGGCCGCCGCCTGATCCTGATGGTGAACGGGCTCGATACCATGCGCGCCCGCTCGGAGGAGAGCGAGCGCCTGCTGGAATGGAGCTTCCGCGAGTTCGAGAACGTGACCCTGTTCACCGCCGGAGACGTGGTGGAACAGGCCCCGGTGCACCTGGGCACCGCCCCCACCGTGCCCCTGGTGGGCGGGCGGGACGTGGTGATGACCATGCCGCGCGGCTGGCGCAACCGCGCGAAAGTCACCCTCAGCTACAGCACCCCGGTGCCGGCCCCGGTGCAGCGCGGCACCAAGCTGGGCACGCTGTCGGTCAGCGGCCAGGGCGTGCCGGAGCTGGAAGTGCCGCTTCTCGCCGGCGCCGACGTGCCCCGCCTCGGCCTGCCCGGGCGCGCCATCGCTGTGGTCTCGCGCTTCCTCACGGGCGGATAGGGTGCCGGCCGGCAAGTTCATCACGCTGGAAGGCGGCGAGGGCGGCGGCAAGTCCACCCAGGCGCGGCGCCTCGCCGATGCGCTGGCCGCCCAGGGCCTACCGGTGCTGCTGACGCGCGAGCCCGGCGGTGCACCGGGCGCCGAGCACCTGCGCGGCCTGCTGCTGGGCGGCGAGATCGACTGGTCCGCCCCGGCCGAAACGCTGCTGCACTTCGCCGCGCGCGCCGAGCATGTGGAGCGCACCATCCTGCCGGCGCTGGAAGCCGGCATGTGGGTGGTGTGCGACCGCTTCGCCGATTCCACCATGGTGTACCAGGGCTGGGGGCAGGGCGCGGACAAGGGCGCCATCGCCACCCTCACCCGCCTGCTGCGCGCGCGCCCGGACCTCACCCTGGTGTTGGACGTGCCCGTGGAAGTCTCGCTCGCCCGCCTCGCGAGCCGCGGCGCGGCAGCCGATCGCTACGAGAAGCTCGGCGCCCCGTTCTTCGCCGCCATCCGCGAAGGCTTCCTCGCGGTGGCCGCTGCGGAGCCCGCCCGTTGCGTGGTGCTCGATGGCACGCCCGACGAGGCGAGCGTCGCCGCCGCGATCCTGGCCGCCGTGCGCGAAAGGCTGGGGGCGTGACGGCACCCGCCCCGCGCGCCAACCCGCTGCTGCTGGGACACGAAGCCGCCGAGGCCATGCTGGCGGAGGCGATGCGCTCTGGCCGTATGCATCACGCCTGGCTGATTGCCGGGCCCGAGGGGATCGGCAAGGCCACGCTCGCCTATCGCTTCGCCCGCCGCCTGCTGGCCGGTGGCACGCCGGGCAACGACCTCGCTTTGCCGGAGAACCACCCCACCTTCCGCCGCGTGGCCGCCGCCAGCCATGCCGACCTGCTGACGGTGGAGCGCGAGTGGGACGAGAAGCGCAAGCGCATGCGGGCCGGCATCGTGGTGGAAACCGCACGGCGCATCCCACCCTTCATGCAGCTCACCCCGGCCGAAGGCGGCTGGCGCGTGGTGGTGATCGACGGGGCTGAGCAGCTCAACAACAGCTCCGCCAATGCACTGCTGAAGATCCTGGAGGAACCGCCGCCGCGCGCCGTGCTGCTGCTGGTGTGTTCCGCCGTGGGTGCCATGCTGCCGACCATCCGCAGCCGCTGCCGCCGCCTCGATCTCTCGCCGCTGCCGGAGGACACCGTGGCCACACTGATGCGCCGCTATGCGCCCGAACTGCCGGAAGCCGATGCGGAGCGGATCGCGATGCTGGCCGATGGCTCGATCGGCCGCGCTCTCGACCTCGCCGGGCGCGGGGCGATCGGCTACGCCGGGCTGGTGGACGAGGT
>CAMDAM010000396.1 GCA_945888575.1 Asaia bogorensis
CAGGCGGAGGCGGAGATGAGCCTCGCCGAGGAGAAGCTCGCCCGCAGCCGCATCGCCGCCCCGTTCGACGCCATCGTGGTCAGCGGCGATCTGCGCCAGACGCTCGGCTCGCCGGTGGAACGCGGCAAGGTGCTGTTCGAGCTCGCCCCGCTCGATGCCTGGCGGCTGGTGATCCAGGCCGATGAGCGCGAGGTGCGGTGGCTCGCTGAAGGCCAGCAAGGCCTGCTCGCCCTCGCCAGCCAGCCCACCGCCCGCCTGCCGGTCCGCATCGAACGCGTCACCCCCGTGGCGGTGGCGGAGGATGGCCGCAACTTCTTCCGCGTGGAGGCCAAGGTTGAAAGCCCCGAGGCGGCCGCGCTGCGCCCGGGGATGGAGGGGATCGCCAAGATAGAAACCGGGCCACAGCGCCTGCTCTGGATCTGGACGCATTCCGTCGTCGATTGGCTGCGCCTCTTCGCCTGGCACTGGTTGCCGTAGCGGATGGCGGAAGCCGAACCCTTCCTCTCCGCCGCCTGGTACCGCGTCCGCCACCTGCGCCCGCGCCTGCGCGAACATGCGGAGGTGCGACTGCATCGCTACCGCGGCGCGCCCTGGTACGTGCTGACCGATCCCCTCACCGGCCGCGTCCACCGCCTCGCCCCGGCCGCCTGGGCGCTGATCGCAGCACTCGACGGCGCCCGCACGGTGGACGAGGTCTGGACCGAAATATCCGCCACTCAGGGCGAGGCCGCGCTGGGCCAGGACCAGGTGATCGCCCTGCTCGGCCAGCTCCATGCCGCCGACCTGCTGCAAGGCGATGCCCCGCCGGACACGCACGAGATATTCGAGCGCCACGGCCGCCTCGCGCGCCGGAAGCTGACGCAGAACCTGCTGAACCCGATGGCACTGCGCTTCCGGCTATGGAACCCGGACCGCTTCCTCACCCGCCTGCTGCCCCTGGTCGGGCCGCTGTTCAGCCGCTGGGGGTTCGCGCTTTGGCTCGCGCTGATGGGTTCGGCCACCGTTCTCGTGGCGCAACACTGGCCGGACCTCACCGCCAATCTCGGCGACCGCGTGCTGGCCGAGGGCAACCTGCTGCTGCTCGCCGTCATCCTGCCGGCCATCAAGCTGCTGCACGAACTCGGCCACGGCTTCGCCGTCCGCCGGCGCGGCGGGGCGGAGCACGACATGGGCGGGATGTACCTGGTGCTGCTGCCGCTGCCCTATATCGACGCCTCCGCCGCCTCCGGCTTCCGATCGCGCCGGGACCGCGTGGTGGTGGGGGCCGCCGGCATGATGGTGGAACTGGCCATCGGCGCGCTCGCCACCTTCATCTGGGTGGCGATCGAGCCGGGCTTCGCCCGCTCCATCGCCTTCAACGTGATGCTAGCTGCCGGCGCCACCACCATCCTGTTCAACGCCAACCCGCTGCTGCGCTACGACGGCTACTACATGCTCTCGGACGCGATCGAGATCCCCAACCTCGCCCAGCGCGCCACCCAGTATTGGGGCCAGCTGGTCGAAACCTACCTCTTTGCCACCCCGCCGCAGCAGGCCCACCCGCACAGCCCGGGCGAGCGCGCCTGGTTCCTGTTCTACGCGCCGGCCGCCTGGCTCTACCGCCAGGGGGTGATGCTCTCCATCGCCCTGTTCCTGGCCGGCGAGTATTTCACCATCGGAATGGCACTCGCCCTCTGGACCCTGGCCACCGGCCTCGTGTTGCCGATGGCCAAGATGCTGCGCCACGTCGTTATCAGCCCCCGCCTGCGCCGCCACCGCGCCCGCGCCGTGGGCCTCACCTTCGGTGCCATCGCCGGCCTCGCCGCCCTGCTGCTGCTCGTGCCGGCCCCGCTGCACACCTCGGCGCAGGGCGTGGTCTGGCTGCCGGAAGCCGCCATCGTCCGCGCCGGCACCGATGGCGTCGTCACCCGCCTGCTCGCCGCCCCCGGCACCGCGCTGGCCCCCGGCGACGCCGTCAGCGAAAGCGAAGACCCGTTCCTCGCCGCCCGCCTCGCCCGCGCCCAGGCCCGCGTCGCCGAATTCGAAGCCCGCCTGCCCGCCGAGCGCTTCACCAACCGCGTGGAAGCCGCCATCACCGAAACCGAGCTGGCCCAGGCCCGCGCCGAACTGGCCTACGAACAGCGCCGCCAGGCCAACCTCGTCGCCCGCGCCCGCGCCGCCGGCACGCTGGCCATCGCCCGCCCCGCCGACCTGCCTGGCCGCTACCTCAAGGAAGGCGAGATCCTCGCCTACGCTCTGCCGCCCGACGGCCCGCGCATCATCCGCGCCGCCATCCCGCAGGACGATATCGACCTCGTCCGCAGCCGCCTCCTCTCCGTGCAGGTGAAGCTCGCCGGCCACCTCGCCGAAGCGCTCCCCGCCCGCCTCGTCCGCGAAGTCCCTGGCGGACGCGACGAACTCCCCAGCCGTGCCCTAGCCACCAGCGGCGGCGGCCCCTTCGCCCCCCACCCGCGCGACCCCGACGGCCTGCGCACCTTGGCCCGCGTGTTCCAGGTGGACATTGAACTCCCCCCCGGCACCCCCGCCGAGGCCTTCGGCGCCCGCGCCCATATCCGCTTCGAACACGCATGGGAGCCGCTGGGCGACCAGCTCTGGCGCCGCCTGCGCCAACTCCTGCTCACACGTTTGCAGGCATGATCGCCGCCCGCCGCCGCGCCCCGGGCTTCGCCGCCGGCACCCCCTACCCGGAACAGCCCAACCCCAAATGGAACCGGCTGGATGCGGCCCTCACCGCCGCCTGGTCCGGCCTCACCCGTCGCCCGCTCGCCCCCTGGCACCGCGCCAGCCTGGCTCGCTTCGCCCGCGAGGCGGAAGCCCTCGCCCCCACCCTCGCCGACCTCTCCGCCCCCGCCCTGCACGACCGCGCCGACGCCCTGCGCGCGCCGCTGGTCAAGCACGGTCTGCGCCCCGCCCTTGCCGCCGAAGCCTTCGCCCTGGCCCGGGAGGCGAGCCGGCGCGTGCTCGGCCTACGCCATCACGCCGTCCAGCTCATGGGCGGCGCCGCCATGCTCCGAGGCGCGCTGGCGGAGATGGACACCGGCGAGGGCAAGACCATCACCGCCCTGCTCCCCTCCGTCGCCTTCGCGCTGGCCGGCCGCCCCGTCCATGTCGTCACCGTCAACGAATACCTTGCCGCCCGCGACGCCGAGCAACTTCGCCCCGTCCTCGCCGCCCTCGGCATCTCCACCGGCCTCGTGGTGCTCGATGACCCGCCGGAAGCCCACACCGCCGCCTACGCCGCCGATGTCACCTACTGCACCAATAAGGACCTGGTGTTCGACTACCTGCGCGACCGCATGGCCCTCGGCGCCCGCCGCGCCCGCCCGCGCCTATTGGTCGATGGCCTCATGGGCGGCCGCCCCGCCCCCCTGATGCTGCGCGGTCTGCACGTCGCCATCGTCGACGAAGCCGACAGCGTGCTGGTGGATGAAGCCCGCACCCCGCTCATCCTCTCCGGAGGCGACGGCCCCGCCGAAACCGCCGAGTTCTACGCCGGCGCGCTGGATCTCGCCGCCCATCTCACGCCCGGCCAGGACTACCGCCTCCTCCCCGCCGAACGCTCGCTCCACCTCACCGACCAGGGCCGCGCCCGCCTCGCCACCCTGGCCGAAGGCCGGCCGGGCCTCTGGGCCATCCGCCGCGCGCGGGAGGAACTGGCCGAACAGGCGCTGCAGGCCCGCCACTGGTACCACCGCGGCCAGCAATACGTCGTTGCCGAGGGCAAGGTGCAGATCGTGGACGAGTTCACCGGCCGCATCATGCCCGACCGCTCCTGGGAACGCGGCCTGCACCAGATGGTGGAGGCGAAGGAAGGCGTGGAGATCACCGGCCGCCGCTCCACCCTCTCGCGCATCACGTACCAGCGCTTCTTCCGCCGCTACTTCCACCTCTGCGGCATGACCGGCACCGCCGCTGAAATCGCCGACGAGCTGCGCGCCGTCTACGCGCTCCGCGTGCTGCGCATCCCCACCCACCACCCCTCGCGCCGCCGCAATCTCGGCCTCACCATCCACGCCAGCGAAGATGCGAAATGGGCCGCCATCGTCCGGAACGCCATCGAAAAGGTCGCCCAGGGCCGCGCCGTCCTCATCGGCACCCGCAGCGTCGCCGCCTCGCAACTGCTGGGCGAACAACTCGCCGCCGCGGGCCTCTCGCCCGAAGTGCTGAACGCCGAACGCCACGAAGAGGAAGCCGGCATCATCGCCCGCGCCGGCACCTCCGGCCGCGTCACCGTCGCCACCAACATGGCCGGCCGCGGCACCGACATCAAACTCACGCCCGAGGTGCGCGACGCCGGCGGCCTGCACGTCATCCTCACCGAATTCCACGAATCCGCCCGCATCGACCGCCAGCTCTTCGGCCGCGGCGGCCGCCAGGGCGACCCCGGCACCTACGCCGC
>CAMDAM010000397.1 GCA_945888575.1 Asaia bogorensis
GCCGGCCTCGATGTCGATGTGGTGGCCGACGCGCATTCGCTGTCCGAGGCATTCGCCCCCGAAAGCTTCGACGCGATCATCTCGCTCTCCACCTTCGAGCACCTGAAATACCCGTTCCTCGCCGCCCACGAGATCCTGAAATGCCTCAAAATCGGCGGCCGCCTGTTCATCCAAACCCACCAGACCTTCCACCTGCACGCCTATCCCAGCGACTATTTCCGCTTCTCGACAGAGGCGCTGGCGGCGATGTTCCCCCCGCAGATGGGCTTCACCATCGGCGGCACGCTGCATGAGTTCCCGGCCGAGATCCATTCCGTCGTCGGCATCACCCGCCCCGCCTTCCTGAACTCCTGCCTCTTCGGCACCAAGACCGCCCCCACGCCGGAAACCTTCATCTACGACCTGCCAGGCCTCTTCACCGGCGCCCCCACCCCACTGCCGGAGCCGCCGCCCCCACCGCCCCGCAGCCTGCCCAGGCGCCTGGCCGGCCGCCTCAAGCGGCTCCTCGGCTGACCCGCCGCCTCAGGCGCCTCCTCGGCTAAACCGCCACCCCGCGCTATTCCTCACGCATGGCCCCCCTCCTCCACCTCTTCGACCTCGCCGGCACCATCGCCTTCGCCCTCAGCGGCGCCACCCTGGCCGTGCGCGCCCGCATGGACCTGTTCGGCGTCCTGGTCCTGGCCATCGTCACGGCAGTGTCGGGCGGCATCTTGCGCGACCTCCTGATCGGCGCCATCCCGCCCGCCTCCATCGCCAACTGGCACCCCATCGCGCTGGCCGCCGCCGCCGGCCTCGCCTGTTTCCTGCGCCCCGCTTTGCCCGAGCGCCTCGGCCACCCCGTGCAGTTCTTCGATGCCGCTGGCCTCGGCGTCTTCGCCGCCGCCGGCGCGCAAATCGCACTCGACCACAATCTCAACGCCCCGATGTCCGCCGTCCTCGGCATGGTCACCGGCATCGGCGGCGGCATCGTGCGCGATGTCCTCACCGCCCGCGTCCCGGTGGTCTTCCAGGCCGAGATCTACGCCCTGGCCGCCCTGCTCGGCGCCCTCGTCGTCGTTCTGGCCGACACCTTCGGCCTCCCCCCAACCCTCGCCGTCCCCCTCGGCGCCGCCGTCTGCTTCTTCCTCCGCCTCATGGCCATCTACCGCGGCTGGCGCCTCCCCACCGCCGCCCGCGGCACCTCCGATACGGACTCGCCGTAGCGCACATCCAAAAGTTAGAAATATTATCTAACTTTCTCTTGCATTCCTCCGCCACTGGGCGTATAGTCCTATCCATGACATGGGCATGGCACAACCCCGTACCGGTTGCACACGACCACCCGCCCCATCCGGGGCTGGAGCTGATCGCGCGCCTGGAATCCATCTTCCTCCCCCTCCTCCTGCGCATCGCCACCTTCGCCAACCTCCTGCCCACCATGCCCCACCTCGCCATCCTCACCCCGGCGCCGCTGCTGATGGCCCGCCTCCTCCTGGCCCGCACCCGCCTCGCCCGCGCCCATGCCCGCATCGCCGCCCTCCTGCACCGCCTCGCCGAAGGCACCTGGCAGCCCCCGCGCCCGCACACCCCCCGCGCGACCCGCAAACACACCCCC
This sequence comes from Asaia bogorensis, assembly GCA_945888575.1. Taxonomy (GTDB): domain Bacteria; phylum Pseudomonadota; class Alphaproteobacteria; order Acetobacterales; family Acetobacteraceae; genus CAMDGX01. The sequence goes on from CAMDAM010000397.1 coordinate 1,595, forward strand.
TCCCCCTACCTCCCCCGCCGCAAAGGCTGGCTCGGCCACGTGACGGACCACCACGTCCGCGCCCATGCCAGCCAGCTCACCCACCTCCTCAACGACCTCGGCACCCACGCCATCCTATCCCGCGCCCCCGCCCAGGCCCGCGCCGCCGTCGCCCGCATCCTCCGCGGCCCCACCCGCCTCCTGGCGCTCGACCTCCCCACCCAACTCCAGTTCGCCGGCCCCCCGCGCCCGCCCCGCATCCGCAAGCCGCGCCCCAGGCCCCCCGCCCCGCAAGGCGTCCTCCCCACCGACCGCCCCATCCCCCGCAACGTCCTCGCCTTCGCCCGCTACAACCGCCGAAGATTCGGAAAAGGCGCCTGACCCACCCCACCAACCCACACCCCATTCATTCCACTAACAACCCATTCCGCTCACGCGTAACTTGCACGCCGCCCCCACCCGTCCCAGGATCGCCCCCACCGCGCCGTCACAGGGACAAAACCATGACCACCAGGATCGGCATCGCCGGCATCGCCGGCCGCATGGGCCGCCTCCTCGCCGAGGAAACCCTCGCCGCCAAGGCGACCCTCATCGGCGGCATCGACGCCCCCGGCACCACCCTGCCCAACACCGCCGGCAGCTTCGCCGATCTCGCCGCCCTCGCCGCCGCATCGGACGTGGTCGTGGAATTCACCCACGCCAGCACCACCCTGCCCCACGCCGCCGCCATGGCCGCCTCTGGCCGCGCCTGGCTCATCGGCACCACCGGCCTCAACGCCGAACAGGAAGCAGCCGTGGCAGGGGCCGCGAAATCCATCCCGGTGATGTACGCGCCCAACTATTCCCCCGGCGTCGTCCTCACCATGGTCCTGGCCGAACGCATGGCCGCCGCCCTGCCCGCCGAAACCTACGATGCCGAGATCCTGGAGATGCACCACCGCCAGAAGGTCGATGCCCCCTCCGGCACCGCCGTCGGCATCGGCCGCGCCGTCGCCGCCGGCCGCGGCGTGAAGCTGGAGGATGTCACCGAATCCGGCCGCGATGGCCACACCGGCGCCCGCAAAACCGGCGCCATCGGCTTCGCCGCCCTGCGCGGCGGCCAGATCGTTGGCGAACACAGCCTGATCTTCACCGCGGCAGGCGAGCAGATCACCCTCTCCCACCGCGCCATGGACCGCCGCGCATTCGCCACCGGCGCCATCCGCGCCGCCCTCTGGGTCGCCAACAAGCCGCCGGGCCTCTACGACATGCGCGACGTTCTGGGCATGCGTTAACCTCCCCGCCACACCATGGTGTGACACACCGGGGCGGGCCGAAGCCTTGACCCCCCCGGCCCTTTCCGCCACACAGCGTCGCCCCGGATTCCCTCGGGGCCCGGCTGCGGCTGGACACGTCATTCTTTCCGGGAACCTAAGATGCGCGACAAGGGCGAATTCCTGTTCACTTCCGAGTCCGTGTCGGAAGGCCATCCCGACAAGGTTGCCGACCGCATCAGCGATACGGTGCTCGATGCCTATCTGGCCGCCGACCCCTATGCCCGCGTCGCCTGCGAGACGCTGGTCACCACCAACCGCGTCGTGCTCGCCGGCGAAACCCGCGGCCCCGACAGCGTCACGCCGGAGCTGCTCGCCCATCTCACCCGCATGGCGATCAAGGACATCGGCTACGACCAGGAAGGCTTCTCCTGGAAGCACGCCGACATCGCCGTCCACCTGCACGCCCAGTCCGCCGACATCGCCGTGGGCGTTGATGCCTCCGGCAACAAGGATGAAGGCGCCGGCGACCAGGGCATCATGTTCGGCTACGCCTGCCGCGAGACCCCCTCGCTGATGCCGGCCCCGCTCTACTATTCGCACGAGCTGCTGCGCACTATCCGCGACCGCCGCAACAACGGCGACGCCTCGGTGTCCGGCCTCCTGCCCGATGCCAAGAGCCAGGTCACGCTGAAGTACATCGACGGCAAGCCCGTCGCCGCCACCTCGGTCGTCATCTCCACCCAGCATGAGGAAGGCATGGACCAGATCGCCCTCAAGGCGAAGCTGCTCCCGCTGATCGAATCCGTGCTGCCCAAGGGCTGGATGCCGTCGGAGAAGGAAATCTACATCAACCCCACCGGCAAGTTCGTCATCGGCGGGCCGGATGGCGATTGCGGCCTCACGGGGCGCAAGATCATCGTCGACACCTACGGCGGCGCGGCCCCGCATGGCGGCGGCGCCTTCTCGGGCAAGGACCCCACCAAGGTGGACCGCTCGGCCGCCTATGTCTGCCGCTACCTCGCCAAGAACGTGGTGGCCGCCGGCCTCGCCGATCGCTGCACCCTGCAGCTCAGCTACGCCATCGGCGTCTCCCACCCGCTGTCGCTCTATGTCGAGCTGCACGGCAACCCCTACGAAGTGGACGAGAGCAAGCTGGAGAAGACCCTGCGCGAGCTGGTCGACCTCCGCCCCCGCGGCATCCGCGAGCACCTGCACCTCAACCGCCCGATCTACGGCATCACCAGCGCCTACGGCCATTTCGGCCGCGAGCCGGATCTGGAAAAGGGCACCTTCACCTGGGAAAAGACCGACCTGGTCGCCGCCCTGAAGTCCGCCTTCGGCCGCTAAGCTGAACACGCCTACCGTAAAGCCCCCGCCGGACCGCCTCTACGGGCGCCAGCGGGGGCAAACGCTTCGGCCCCGGCAGAAACTTCTGCTCGCCGAAACCCTACCGCGCCTGCGCTTCGACCATGCGTCAGACCCCGGCGCCGCCTTCGAAACCCGCCCCACCGAACTCTGGCTCGAAGTCGGCTTCGGCGGCGGCGAGCACGCGCTGGCCCAAATC
>CAMDAM010000398.1 GCA_945888575.1 Asaia bogorensis
TATCGTGCGGGTGGTGATCCAGATCCCGGAGCCGGTGGACCCGCGCGTTCGCGGCAAGCCCATGCCGGTGCGCTGGGCCGGCATCCGCCTGCATCGGCTGACGGTTCTGCCGGGCGACCCGGCCGCCCCTTGAGCCCCGGCGCCGGCACCGCTTCAATGGCGCATGACTGAAACTGATCTGTGCCTGGGCGAAGAGCGGCTGGTGCTCGATGCCGGCGGGGCCGTGCTGTGGCCGGCCCGCAAGCTGATGGCGGTGGCGGACCTGCATCTGGAGAAGGGCTCGGCGGCGGCGGCAAAGGGAAGCCTGCTGCCGCCCTGGGACAGCGCGGCCACGCTGGACCGGCTGGCCCGGCTGCTGCGGCGGCACCGGCCGGAGGTGACGGTGCTGCTGGGCGATTCCTTCCACGACCGGGCCGGAGCGTCTCGCCTGGGCGTGGCCGAGCGCGAGCGGCTGGGGCTGATGGCGCGGGCGACACGGCTGGTGTGGGTGCTGGGCAACCACGATCCGGACGCACCGGTGGGCTTGCCGGGCGAGGCGGTGGCGGAGTTCGAACTGGGCGAGCTGGTGTTCCGGCACCAGGCGCGGCCGGGTGCCACGGAGGAGATCAGCGGGCATTTCCATCCCAAGGCGCGCATTCCAACCCGGGGGGCGACGGTGGTGCGGCCCTGCTTCGTGGCCGATTCGCGGCGGCTGATCCTGCCGGCGCTGGGGGCCTATACCGGTGGGCTCGATGTGCAGGACCGTGCCATTGCCGCGCTGTTTCCGCGGGGTGGGCGGGTGTTCCTGCTGGGCGAGGGGCGGTTGTTCAGCTTTCCCTACCAAGGGTGGGCGGCGCGGGACCCGTTGCCGGCGGGGCAATCCGCGCTCAAGCTGTAGGCTTCCAGACCGGAGACCGACGCCATGGCCGACTGGCTCGCCCCTGCCCTCGCCTATATCCCGCAATGGATCGCGCACCAGCGCCGGATCACGGAGATGCCGGGGATCGCGGTGGCGGTGGCACAAGGGGGCAAGGTGGTGCTGGACCAGGCCTTCGGGGTTGCGAACCTCGGCACCGGGGAGGCGCTGACCCCGAAGCATTTGTTCCGCGTGGCCTCCCACTCCAAAACCTTCACCGCCGTGGGGATCATGCGGCTGCTGGAGGCGGGCAAGCTGCGGCTGGACGATACGGCCGGGCAATATGTGCAGGGGCTGCATCCGGAGGTGGCGAAGGCCACCATCGCGCAGTTGCTGAGCCACACCGCCGGCATCGTGCGCGATGGCGACGATACCGGGCAGTGGGCGGATCGGCGGCCGTTCCTGAATGAGGCGGAGCTGCGCGCGGCCCTGGCCGAGGCGCCGGTGATCCCGGCCAACACGCGCATGAAATACAGCAACCACGCCTTCGGGCTGGCCGGGCTGGTGATCGCGGCGGTCACCGGCGAGGACTACAACAACTGGATCGCGCGCGAGGTGGTGAAGAAGGCGGGGCTGGAGAACACCGCGCCGGATGCGCCGGTGGGGCCGAAGGTGAAGACCAGCCGGGGCCATTCCTCCAAATGGGCGCTGGGCGAGCGGCTGGTGATCCCGGCCGATAACTGCACCCATGCCCTGGCGTCGGCCACCGGGTTCCTTTCCACCGCCGGGGACCTCGCGAAGTTCTATGCCACGCTCGATCCGGCGGCGCCGAAGAGCATCATCTCCGCGGCCAGCCGGCGGGAGATCACGCGGCAGCAATGGCCGGTGCCGGATACCGCGGGGGACCGGCACTACGGGCTGGGCACCATCCATGGGCGCGTGGGGGATTGGGAGATGTACGGCCATTCCGGCGGCTTCCAGGGCGTGAAGACGCAGACCGCGACGATCCCCTCCCAGAAGCTGACCGTCTCCGTGCTGACCAATGCGGCCGACGGCAATCCGGCGCTGCTGCTGGAGGGGGTGGTGCACATCCTGCGCGCCTTCCAGAAGCACGGCGCACCGGGCAAGGCGGTGGCGGGCTGGGGCGGGCGGTGGTGGTCCCTGTGGGATGCGATCGATCTGGTGCCGATGGGCAATACGGTGTTCGTGGCCGTGCCCGGGCAGGCAAACCCGCTCGCCGACGTGTCCGAGCTGGAGGTGACCGGGGCGGATACTGCGGTAATCCGCAAGTCCGGCGGGTTCGGCAGCCATGGCGAGGCGGCCCGGCTGGTGCGCGGGCGCGGCGGCAAGGTGGCCTCCGTGGTATATGCCGGCGGTAAGCTGGTGGACGAGGCGGCGATCGGCAAGGAGCTGCGGGCGCGCTACGCCGCGGGGTGAGGGTGTTGTCCCAGCGCCTCCGCCCCATATGACGGAGATGTGTCTGCCAGGAGCGACGATCGCGCCGTGAGTGCCTCCCGATCCCCTGTTCTGCTGTGGCTGCGCCGCGAGCTGCGCCTGTCCGACAACCCGGCGCTGGAGGCGGCGCTGGCCACCGGGCGGCCCGTGGTGCCGGTTTTCGTGCTGGACGATGAGAGCGCAGGGGCCTGGGCCCCGGGCGGGGCGAGCCGGTGGTGGCTGCATCACAGCCTGGCCGCGCTGGCCGCGGACCTGGCGGCGCGCGGCGCGCGGCTGGTGCTGCGGTATGGGCGGTTTGAGGAGGTGATCCCGCGCCTGGTGGCCGAGACCGGCGCGGCGGAGGTTCATGCCGGCATCCCGACCGAGCCGTGGGCGCGCGAGACCTATCGCCGGGTGATTGCGGCGCTTGGCCCGGTGAAGCTGCACGTCCACATGACGGCCCTGCTGCATCACCCGGACCGGCTGCGGACCCAAGCGGGCGGGCCCTATGGCGTGTTCTCCCCCTTCGCGCGCGCCTTCAGGGCCAGCAGGGCGGTTCCCATGCCGGTGGCCCCGCCGGGCGCGATCCCGGCGGGGCCGGAGGTGGTGTCGGACGACCTGGAGGCGTGGCGTTTGCTGCCGCGGGCGCCGGATTGGGCGGTTGGGCTCCGGGCGGCCTGGGTGCCGGGCGAGGCCGGCGCGCAGGCGCGGCTGCATGCCTTCGTGGCCGAGCGGATCGGGCAGTATCGCGGCGAGCGGGATGTGCCAGGGGTGGCTTCCACCTCCCGGCTCTCGCCCTATTTGGCCTTCGGGGAGGTCTCGCCGCGGCAGGTGTGGCATGCCGGCGCGGCCTGCGAGAAGTTCCGCGACGAGGTGCTGTGGCGCGAGTTCGCCGCTCATCTGCTGTGGCACCACCCGGCCCTACCGGAGGCGCCGTTGCGCGGGGAGTTCTCGGCGATGCCGTGGCGGGATGACCCGGCGGGGCTGCGCGCCTGGCAACAGGGGCTCACCGGCGTGCCGATCGTGGATGCCGGGATGCGGCAGCTGTGGCAAACCGGATGGATGCACAACCGAGTGCGCATGGTCGTGGCGAGTTTCCTTGTGAAGCACCTGCTGGTGCCGTGGCAGGCGGGCGAGGCCTGGTTCTGGGACACGCTGGTGGATGCCGATCTCGCGCAGAACGCGGCAAGCTGGCAGTGGGTGGCCGGGTGCGGCGCGGATGCGGCGCCGTATTTCCGGGTGTTCAACCCAGTGCTGCAGGGCAAGAAATTCGACCCCGACGGCGCCTATGTCCGCCGCTTCGTGCCGGAGCTGGCACGGCTGCCGGAGAGCGTGATCCATGCGCCGTGGGAGGCGCCGGTGCTGGTGCTGCAGGCGGCGGGGGTTCGGCTGGGCGCGACCTACCCGGCGCCGATCGTGGATCTCGCGGCCGGGCGGGACCGGGCCTTGCAGGCCTTCGCGGGGCTGCGGAAAGCCGCATGATGTCGGCGGACGGTTCGCACGCCACGGTGCGCCTGCCGCCGTCGCTGGTGCCGGATGGCATTCCGCTGCGCGTGGTCGGCGATGTGCATGGCGACGCACGAGCCTTCGCCCTGGCGGTGGCGACCGACCGCTTCGTGATCCAGCTTGGCGATATCGTGGATTACGGGCCGGACAGCGCGGAGGCATTGCGCCTGGCGCTGCGCATGGTGGAGGAGGGGCGCGGCATCTTTCTGCTGGGCAACCACGAGCACAAACTGCGCCGCGCCCTGGGCGGCCGCAATGTTCGGGTGGGGCCGGAACTGGCCGTCACGCTGCGGCAGCTTGATCCCGGTTTGCGGCACCAGGCCGCGGGCGTCATCGACCGGGCGCCGGTATGGCTGCGCCAGCGCGCGGCGGACGGGTCGGCACGGATGTTCGTGCATGGCGGCTTCCATACCGACATGCTCGGCCACGCTCCGCCGCCGATGCCGGGTGGGAAGGTGCAGGGCGTGCTGGCCCGCGCGCTCTATGGCCAGACCACCGGGCGCCTGCAGCCAGACGGCTATCCGGAACGCGTGCTGTACTGGGTGGACCATATCCCCGCGGGCATGACCGTCTATGTCGGCCATGACCGGCGCAGCAACGA
>CAMDAM010000399.1 GCA_945888575.1 Asaia bogorensis
GGCCTGTCGGACAGCAAGTACCGGCCCTGCCCGCTGCTGGTGAAGTATGTCGAGGCCGGCTGGCTCGGCCGCAAGTCCGGCCGCGGCTTCTACGACTACAGCCAGACCCCGCCCCGCCCGACGCGCTGACCCCGCCATGAGCCGCCCCGCCCTGCTCGGCATTGGCGGCCACGTGGTGGGCGCGCTGGTGGAACAGTTGGGCGCCGTGCCCGGGCTTGCCGCGGCGGTGGAACTGCATCTCTGCCCCGACCTGCCCGGCGGCCGCCCGCCCGCCGCGCCCGATGTGCTGGCGCGCGCCGCCGTTGTGCTGGCCGAGGCCGGCGCGCTGAGCCCGGCCGAGCGCGCCTTCCTGCCGCCCGGCTGTGCGCTGATCACACTGCCCCGCCTGGAATTCGAAAGCCTCTGGCCGCTCACCGCCGAGCATCCACCGCGCGGCACCTTGCCCGGCGTGCCGGCCGCGTTCGGCGACCGCATCGCCCTTCGCGTGCTGCGCAGCGCCACCCCACCTGACGGCCGCCGCGCCGCCTACGAGGCCGTGGCGCTGGATACCCTGGTGGACCTGGACCGCATGCACGCCTTCGTGGCGCGGGAGATGTTCCGCCGCGAGCAGGGCTGCGACATCCATCTGGCCGGCTTCGTGCTCGCCCGCTTCCGGCAGGAGCGGCTGTTCCACAGCGCCCTGCATCCCGCCGCCCCGCTACTGGAAGTCGCCCTGTCCCAGTTGCTGGGCCACCCCGCCATCGCCGCCCTGGGCACCGGCAGCCACGATGCCCGCCTCGCCGCCGTGCTGCCCGGGCTCGCCACGATCTTTGCCGACCAGCAGGCGCCGGTGCATCCCGCGGTGGCCGCGCATTTCCGGCTGGATTGGTGGCACCCCGCCCTGCGCTATCGCCAGGGCGAGGCCGAACGCAGCTTCGACGAATGGCTGGAGTGGCACCTGCGACCGGCCCCCGCGCCCGCTGCCGCCCCGCCTGTTCCGCCGGGCCCTGACCTTGCGGCGCTCCGCGCCTCCGGCGCCCTGCCGCATATCGCGGAACTGCATCCCGCCGCCGAGGTTGTGCGCACGCCGCCCTTCTTCGCCACCACCATCGACCCCCGCATCGCCCCGCGGGGGGCCGCGCTGCTGCACCCCGCCGCCGGCCGCTACGCCCTGCCCACCACCCTGATCGCCCAGCTGGACCAGGCCGTCGTGCTGGGCGGCAGCGGCACTGTGCTGTACCAGGGCCTCACCCTGGCCGACACGCTGCCGGACCCTCCGCCGCCTGCACCCGCCGCCCCGCGCCAGGCCATCACGGCCCAGGCGCTGCTCGCCTTCGGGCCGGGCTGGGAGGACGATCCGCACGGGATGCTCACCGTGCTGCCGCGCCTCGTTACCGCCGCGCGCCTGCGCCGCCAGCACCCGGAGCTGCGCGTTCTGCTTCCCCAGGCCGCCCGCGCGCCCTGGCTGGAGGAGATGCTGACCCTGCTCAACCTCGCCGCCGCGGCCGACTGGCTGCCGGACGAGCCAATGGCCTGCACCCAACTCGTCGTCACCGGCCGGCTTGACCAGGCCGAGATCTCGCCACTGGCCCGCAATGCGGCACAGGCCCTGGCGGCCCTGATGCCCATGTCCGCACCCGGCCCAAGGCGCCTGTATCTGCAGTCGGCGGAATCCGCTTCCCGGCTGCGGAACGAGCCGCTGGTCGCCGCCACCCTGGCTGCCCGGGGCTTCACCCTGGTCGATGCCGACCGCACCACGTTGGCCGATCGCATCGCCCTGCTGCGCCACGCCAGCGCCGTGGTCGCCCCGCAGGGCAGCGCGTTGGCCGAATGCGCCTTCTGCCCTGAAGGCGCCGGGGTGCTGGAGCTGCTCGGCCCCGCCGATCCCTCGCCGGTCTTCTGGTCGCTCGCCTCTGTCTGCGGCCTGCGCTACGGCTACGTGGTGGGGGAGGCACAGGGCGCTGCCACGCCGGGAAGCCCGTATCAGGTGCCGTTGCCCATGCTGGAGCATGCCGCGAGCCTCCTGCCCGCATGAGCATGGCCGCCGGCCTCGTCCAGCGCCTCGCCCGCTTCCCCCGCCTCGGCCTGGCCACCCTGCCCACGCCGCTGGAACCCATGCCGCGCCTCTCCGCCCATCTCGGCGGCCCCCGCCTGTGGGTGAAGCGCGAGGATCTCTGCGGCCGCGGCCTGGGCGGCAACAAGCTGCGCAAGCTGGATCTGGTGCTGCAGGAGGCGGTGCAACAGGGCGCGGACACGCTGGTTTCCGGCGGCGTTGTGCAATCCAACAGCCAGCGGCAGGTGGCTGCGGCCGCGGCGCAGCTCGGCCTCGCCTGCCACCTCGCTGTGTATCACGGCCGGGTCGCGCCGCCGGGGCCGGCCTATGCCACCTCCGGCAACGCCCTGCTCAACCGGCTGTTCGGCGCCACGCTGCACGAAATGCCCTGGACCGGCGACCGCAACGGCGCCATCGCCGCCCTGGTCGAAACCCTGTGCGCCGAGGGGCGCCGCCCTTTCCTCGTGCCCTACGGCGTCTCCAGCCCGCTCGGTGCCGTGGGCTATGCCTCCTGCGCGCTGGAGATCGCCGGGCAATGCGCTGCCCTGGGCTTCACCCCGGCCGCCATCGTGTTCTGCTCCGGCAGTGGCGCCACCCAGGCCGGCCTTGCCGTCGCTGGCCTTCCCGGCACCGATATCGTCGGCATCGATATCGACGCTGAACCAGACCGCGTGCGCGCCGACGTGGCCCGCTACGCCACCGGCGCGGCCGCGCTGCTCGACCTGCCCTTCGATCCCCGCACGCTGGAAGTCGTCGCCGGCCATGCCGGCCCGGCCTATGGCGTGCCGCACGAGGCCACGCTGGAAGCCCTGCGCCTCGCCGCCCGGCAGGAAGCGCTGGTGCTGGACCCCGTCTATTCCGCCAAGGGCCTCGCCGGGCTCATCGCGCTGCTCCAGGCCGGGCGCTGGCAGGCGGACCAGCATGTGGTGTTCATCCACACGGGTGGGGCGCCTTCGTTGTTTGCGCATGAAGGGATGGCATGAAAGGAAAAGTCTTCTTTTTCTGAAGAAAAAGAAGCAAAAAGACTTTTGTTCGTTTGCGGCTGAACCATCGAGCTCAAACGAACAAAAGTTTTCTGGTTCTTTTTTCGAAAAGGAACGCGCTTAGCTTCCGGCCGCCGCCCTTGCCAGGTTGGCGATCTGCTCGTCCAGCCCCGCCTGCGCCCCCAGGAATGCCGCCAGCAATTGCTGGGCCCATTCGCGCTCCCGCGCCCCGATCGGGCTGCGCGGAAACTGCACCGAGGCGGCCACCAGCACCGAGGCGGCATCGGTGCCCATCACGCTGTTGCGTGCCTGGCGGATCCGCTCGGCCAGCCCGCCGCGGCTTGGCGCGCCATCCAGCCACAGCCGGGTTGCCGCCATCGCCGCGGGGTTGGCGCTGGTCGCCAGGCGCCAGCTGCCCTGGCCCGGCACGTCCAGCGCGCCGAACTCCATCTCGTCGGCCAGGTCCTCGCGCGCGAGGCTGCGCCGGGCCTGCACGATCGCCGAAGGGTTGGCGCGGGTGGAGAACACCTGCACCGTCATTGTCAGCCGCACCGGGCCGCACACGAACTCCGCCACGCTGCGGCTGCCCTGCGGATGCACCGCCCCCGCCGTGCCCGGCGGGGTGTGCACCATGGGCCCAGCGGCAATGCAGCCCACCGCCGCCTGCAGCGAGGGCGGCGTCACCTCGGCAACCTTCAGCGCCCGCTGGTCCAGAAAGGCGGAGGCGCTGGCGGCACTCGCCGCGAAGGCCGCCACCATCACGGCCGCGGCCACGGCGCGCAGGCGTGCCCCAGGCAGCCGCTCCGCCGGCGCCACTTCGCGCACCGTGACCACCGTGTCCTCACGGAACGGCATGCCGGCCAGGATCAGCAGCAGGATCACGATGGAGAAGAAGATCCAGCCATACAGGATATGGTCCGCCGCCGCCGCCTCCGCGCTGCCCATCGCCTCGCCCAGCAGCACGATCCCCAGCGCCCGGAATCCGTTGGCCACGATCGGGATCACGATAGAGGCGAGCATGAACAGCGCCCGCTTGTGGTAGCTGCGGTAGATCAGGCAGGCGTACAGCACGCCGAAGGCGATCGCCGCGATCAGGAAGCGCAGCCCGGCGCAGGCCTCGGCGACGAAATACCGGCCGGAGGGCGTCTCGATCAGGAACGAGTCGGCATAGAACGGCACCCCCAGCACCGACAGCCCCGCCAGGCTGAACTGCAGGGTGAAATGCTGCAGGTACGGCGTCAGGAACGCGCCGAAGGGCACCAGGAAATACAGGTAGAGCAGCGGGGCGGACATGGCCCAGAACACGCGCCAGCCCAGCACGGTCAGGAACAGCAGCTGCA
>CAMDAM010000400.1 GCA_945888575.1 Asaia bogorensis
GGCGAAACCGACGCGGATTTCCAGGCCACCATGCAGCTGATCCGCGACATCGGCTTCGCCAGCGCCTTCAGCTTCAAGTATTCGCCCCGCCCCGGCACCCCCGCCGCCGGCGCCGCCCTCCAGGTGCCGGAAGCGGTGAAGGATGCCCGGCTGCAGGAACTCCAGGCCCTGCTGCGCGAACAGCAGGCCGCCTTCAACGCCGATTGCGTCGGCCGCACCGTGCCCGTTCTCTTCACCGGCCATGGCCGCCATCCCGGCCAGATCGTCGGCCGCTCGCCCTGGCTCCAGCCGGTCCACGTCATCGGCACCGAAGCCCTGATCGGAACCGAAGCCAGGGTGAAACTCACCACCGCCCACACCAACTCCCTGTCCGGAACCCTCGCCGAATCCGCCCTCACCCCTGCCCAGGAGCGAACCCCCGCTTGAGCGCCACCAACCTGCCCAGCCTGCCCGGCAGCATCCGCACCGCGCAGGGCCCCGCCCAAGCCGCCGTCACCCTCCAGTTCGCCGACAACACGCTGTTGTCGCTTCTGCTCGGTGACCACGACCGGCACCTGGTGCGCATGGAACAGGGATTGGGCGTGCGGCTCGCCTGCCGCGGCAACCGCCTCGCCGTCAGCGGGGACGCCGCCCGCGTGGAAGCCGCCCAGGGCGCCATCAACGGCCTCTACGCCAAGCTCCAGCGCGGCGAGGCCGTCGGCCCCAGCGAGGTCGATGCCGCCATCCGCCTCGCCGAAATCGAAGACCCCCGCCTGCCGCTGTCCGACCTGCCGGCCATCCGCACCAAGCGCGGCGCCATCGGCCCGCGCTCCCCGGGCCAGGCCACCTACATGGACCTGCTGGCCCGCCACGAGATGGTCTTCGCCCTGGGCCCGGCCGGCACCGGCAAGACCTACCTCGCCGTCGCCCAGGCCGTGGCCATGCTCACCGCCGGCAAGGTGGACCGCATCGTCCTCTCCCGCCCCGCCGTCGAGGCCGGCGAACGCCTCGGCTTCCTGCCAGGGGACCTCAAGGAAAAGGTCGATCCCTACCTGCGCCCGCTCTACGACGCGCTGCACGACATGATGCCCGGCGACCAGGTCACCCGCCGCATGGGCACCGGGGAGATCGAGGTCGCCCCGCTCGCCTTCATGCGCGGCCGCACCCTGGCCCATGCCTTCGTCATTCTCGACGAAGCGCAGAACACCACCCCGGTGCAGATGAAGATGTTCCTCACCCGCATGGGCGAGGGCACCCGCATGGTCATCGCCGGCGACCTCTCCCAGGTCGACCTCCCCGCCGGCACCCGCTCCGGCATGCGCGACGCGCTGGAGACGGTGGAAGGCGTGCCCGGCATCGCCATCGCCCGCTTCGACAAGCGCGACGTGGTGCGCCACCCCCTTGTCGCGCGCATTGTCGAAGCCTACGACCAGCGCACCGCCGCCGAGGGCGAAACCGCCCGCCGCCGCCGCGCCGCTCCGCCGCAGGATGCGGCCCCCACAGGAAAGTAAATGGACCCCTCCAGTAGACCCAGCCCCGCCTCGGCGGGGCTCCCCCTCGCTCTCCCTTCGGAGATCGAGGTCATCATCGCGGACCCAGCCTGGCGACGCTTCGTCGCCCGCCCAGAGGCCGTCGCCCGCCAGGCCGCCCACACCACCGGCGGGGCCGCCACCATCGTTCTCGCGAGCGATGCCGAGGTAAAGCGCCTCAACGCCCGCCACCGCGACCGCAACAAGCCCACCAACGTACTCACCTTCGAGCCCGCCGCCCCGGGCCTGCCCGGCGAGATCGTGCTCGCCCTCGGCACCGTCCGGCGCGAGGCCCACTCCGCCGGCCGCCGCCCCGCCGACCACCTCGCCCATCTCGTGGTGCACGGCATGCTGCACCTCCAGGGCCACGACCACGGCGAGGCCGGCGAGGCGCGCCGCATGGAAATGGCCGAATCCCGCGCACTCGCCCGCCTGCGCCGCCCCAATCCGTGGAAGACCTCCATGGGGAAATCCGGGGGGCGCGGCCTGTGAGCGCCTCCCGCCACTCCATACTGGACCGCCTGCGCGCCAAGCTCCGTGGCCGCGCCGAGCCCAGCGTGCGCGAATCCATCGCCGAACTCGTCCAGGAAGCCGCCGGCAACCAGGCCGGCCACAACGGCACCCCGGAAATCGACCCGCACGAACAGGCCCTCATCGCCAACGTGCTGCGCCTGCGCGGCAAACAGGCCGACGACGTCATGGTCCCGCGGGCGGACATCATCGCCATGCGCGTCGATGTCTCGCTCGACGAAGCCCTCGCCCAGATCCGCGCCGACGGCCATTCCCGCCTGCCGGTGTACCGCGAATCGCTCGATGACATCGTCGGCATGGTCCACATCAAGGACGTCTTCGCCTATGTCGGCCGCGCCGACGCCTTCAACCTCGAAAAGATCGTCCGCCGCCCCCTGCTGGTCGCCCCGCAGATCCCGGTGCTCGACCTGCTGCTGCAGATGCGCCAGGCCCGCATGCACCTCGCCCTCGTGGTGGACGAATACGGCGGCATCGACGGCCTCGTCACCATCGAGGACCTCGTGGAGGAAATCGTCGGCGACATCAGCGACGAGCACGACGAGCCCGAAGGCCAGATGTGGACCGAACGGCCGGATGGCACGATCGACATCGACGCCCGCCTGCCCGTCGCCGAATTCGAGCAGCGCCTCGGCCCCGTCCTCACCGACGATGAGCGCAACGCCGATATCGACACGATCGGCGGCCTGGTCATGACGCTGGCCGGCCGCGTCCCCACCCGCAGCGAGGTGATCGGCCACCCCAGCGGCATCGAGTTCCGCATCCTGGAAGCCGATGTCCGCCGCATCCGCCGCCTGCGCATGCGCCGCCCCACCCCCAGCACCGACGACTGATCCCCAAACGCCTCTTCGTGGCATCAGTTAGCGAGAGCCTGGTCGAGACCTCGCTCCGGCGAGTCAGAGGCGGCCGCTTGACCGCCGCCCGGCGGTGATTTGCGAGCACCGGAGCGGAGCGGCCTGGAGGCCGTGAGCACCGGAGCACAGCAAATCGCCGTCGGATGACCGCCGGAGTAGAGGTATCGATCAGGCTCTCACCAGGTGTAGCGCAGCCCGGCCGTCACCGCCTGCCCCAGCGTACGGCTGGAGGTGGTGTTGGAATACGCCACGAACAGCTTCAGCGGCGTCTGCATCTCCAGCACCGCCTGCGCCGAGGTCACCAGCGCATCGCGCCCGCCGCCCGCGTTCATCAGCGCGAACCCGGCACCCGGCAGGCCCGAGATCCGGCCCGAAACCCGCGTGCGCTCGTCGCCGAACTCATGCGCCCAGCCCGCGCTCACGGAGCCGACAAGCCGCATCCCCTCGCCGAACGCGAAGCCGCGGTCCACCCGCACCCCAACCTGGGATTGCAGGCTGGTCAGCTCGCCGCGGTCGATGTTGGCGCCAACGGCCCCCGCGCCATACTCATTGAGCCCGCCCTGGTGCAGCCGCAGCGCGGAGAAGCCCAGGCTCGGCTCCACCTGCCAGCCCGAAACATCCATCCGCACGCCGCCCTTCACCTGGCCGCCCACGCCCAGGCTGCCGGTGTCGCCCTGCGATGTGGCGCCATAGAAGGCCAACGGGCGCGAAGCCTTGCCCTGCGCGGCCAGCAGGCTCACCTGCGCATCCACGAAACCCAGGCCGTAGGGGGTGCCGAGGCTGTAGCTGCCATACCCCGTGAGGTGACCCACCTCGCCCTTCTGCTGCCCCCCATTGCCGGCGCCCACCACCAGGTGGGAAACCCCAACGGCCACGCCCAGCCGCAGCCCGGGCATCACGGGCGCATCCACGCCCACCGTCGCCCCGCCGCCACGCACCGTGCTGCCCGGCTGGTTCGCCGCCCCGTTCGTCGTGCGCTGGGTCATCCCGCTGCCCTGCATCCAGAACGTCAGGCCCTGCGCCGTGGTCACGGATTGCCCGCCCGCCTGCGCCGTGCCGCTGCGCCGCGCCGAAAGCTCGCCGCCCACGCTGCCCATCGCCGCCAGGAACGCGTCGCGCTGCGCCGAAAGCGTATCCGCATAGATCATCGGCGCCATCTGCCGCTGGTTCTCCAGCATCTGCGCCGGCGAAAGCCCCAGGAGCGGCGCGAACACCGCCACCTGCTCCGGCGTCGCCGCCGCGCCACCCACCGGCAGCCCCGCGGCCAGCGCCAGGCCCATCGGCGCCGACCAGTCCTGCACCACCATGAACGCCACCGGCGGCGGTGCCGCGGCCGCCGCGAACGCCCCAGGCGCATCAGTGTAGAACCCGAGCGGCAGCGCGATCGAAGCCGAGCCCCCGAACGAGGTCACCACCACGCTATAGGTCGTCCCGCTCGCCAGCACCGCGCTCAGCTT
>CAMDAM010000401.1 GCA_945888575.1 Asaia bogorensis
TGCAGCCTCGACCCATGTCGGCGCCGGGATGCGGGGCCGCTGGGCGCGGGTGATCGCATCCAGCATGCGCGGCGCCTCGGGTTCGACCAGGGCGATGGCCAGGATGGCGGATGCATCGACGATCACTGCGGCATTCCGTCCGCGCCATAGATTTCCTCGTGGTCGGCGCTCGATGTTCCTGGCTCCACGTGGCGCCGAAGCTCTTGCCCCAAGGCGAGCACCTCGGCGATCAGCGTTTGGCGCTCCGCCTCCGCGGCAACAAGTAGCCGTTCCTCGCGCTCCAGCCGCTCCCGCAGCGCCGTCGTCACCGCCGTCGTCAGGCTTTCCCCCGTCAGCTCCGACAGGCGGGAGGCCAGGGCATAGGCATCGTCGCTCTTGATGTTCAGCTGGGAGCCCATGGTAGAAATCTCCATCCGCACGGTAGAATACGCCTCCGGCGGTGCCACGTCATGCCAATTCGCCGTCAGGCCGCCTGCTCCCCGGCCAGCCATGCCTCGCAGCAGCCCTTCGCCAGCGTGCGCACCCGGCCGATATAGCTGGCCCGCTCCGCCACGCTGATCACGCCGCGGGCGTCCAGCAGGTTGAACAGGTGGCTGGCCTTGATGCACTGGTCGTAGGCCGGCAGCGCCAGCTTCTCGCCCAGCAGGGCGGCGCATTCCCGTTCCGCATCCTCGAAATGGCGGCCCAGCATCGCGGTGTCGGCGTGTTCGAAGTTGTGGGCGCTGTATTCCTTCTCCGCGCGCAGGAAGACATCCCCGTACTTCACGCCGCGGCCGTTGAAATCGAGGTCGTACACCCGCTCCACGTCCTGGACATACATCGCCAGGCGTTCGAGGCCGTAGGTCATCTCGAAGCTGGGCAGGTCCACCGGGATGCCGCCGACCTGCTGGAAATAGGTGAACTGGCCCACCTCCATGCCGTCGCACCACACCTCCCAACCCAGGCCCCAGGCGCCCAGCGTCGGGCTTTCCCAGTCATCCTCCACGAAGCGGAAATCGTGCAGCTTCGGGTCCAGCCCGATCTCGCGGTAGCTTTCCAGCAGCAGCGCCTGCGCGTCGGCGGGCGAGGGCTTCATGATCACCTGGTACTGGTAGTAGTGCTGCAGCCGGTTCGGGTTCTCGCCATAGCGCCCGTCGCTCGGCCGCCGGCTCGGCTGCACATAGGCTGCCGCCCAGGGCTTCTTGCCCAGCGCGCGCAGCGTGGTGGCCGGGTGAAACGTGCCCGCCCCCATCTCCACATCATAGGGTTGCAGGATCACGCAGCCCTGCTTCGCCCAGAAGCCGTGCAGCTTCAGGATAAGGTCCTGAAAACTCAAGGAAGATCGCGTCATCGTCCGCCTGCGGGATGGAATCGGGCGCACACTAGTGCCGCAGCGCAGCAAAGAGAAGCGCCGGCGGGGATCATGAGCCCGCGATGAGCAGGATGTAACTTGAACCGCCCCCGCCCCCGGGCCACATCCCGGAGAGGTTCGACTGCTTTTCGCAACCGGAACCGCACAGGGATTCAGATGACCAACGAGGAACGCGACCTCATCGCCCAGTTCATCCAGCGTGTTGCCGGCACCCCCGTGCGCGCGCCAGGCTCGGTGCCCAGCACCCTGCCCGCCCAGCAGGCACAGCCGCCTGTCGACCGGGAGGCGGATGCGCTGATCGCCGAGCTGATGCAGCGCCACCCCGAGGCGCGCTACCGCCTGACGCAGATGGCCTTCGTTCAGGAGCACGCCCTGGCCGAGGCGCAGAACACCATCAACCGTCTGCAGTGGGAGCTGGAGCAGGCCCGTGCCCAGCAGGGTTACGGCCAGCAGGGCTATGCGCAGCCGCAGGCGCCTGGCGGCTCCCCTTGGGGGGCCGCCGCCGCCCAGCCGCCGCAGCCCTCGCGCGGGTTGTTCGGCGGGCTGTTCGGTGGACGCCAGTCCGCGCCCCCGCCCCCGCCCCAGCAGCGCTACATGCCGCCGCCGCAGCCCGTGCATGCGCCTGGCTACCAGCCCGGCATGTTCCAGCAGGGTGGCGGTTCCGGCTTCCTTGGCTCGGCGCTGACCACCGCGGCCGGCGTGGCCGGCGGCATGGTGGTGGGCAACATGCTGATGAACGCCTTCTCCGGCGGTGGCGCCGCCCATGCTGCCAGCGCGGCCACGGGGGCTGCCAGCTCGCCCTGGACCAACCCCACCAGCGACCCCTACGCCCAGGGCGGTGAGCCCAAGGATGGCGGCTGGCAGCAGCCCACCAGCCACCAGGACACCGCCCAGGACAGCGACTGGCAGCAGGCCGATGGCGGCTGGTCTGACGCGGGGTCTGACG
Organism: Asaia bogorensis; assembly: GCA_945888575.1. Lineage (GTDB taxonomy): Bacteria > Pseudomonadota > Alphaproteobacteria > Acetobacterales > Acetobacteraceae > CAMDGX01. The sequence continues at coordinate 2,298 of CAMDAM010000401.1, forward strand.
AAGAGGTCTGACCTTCCGGCCAGGCACATCTGCAAGGGGCGGCTCCGGGAGGGGCCGCCACTTCGCATTTTTTCTTCAGCCGGCTGTCGAAATGGCGGCACCCTGCGGCTCATCAGGTCAGGCGCCGGAAATGCCGGTGCCGTACCCGAGCGGAGCCGACCCATGCAGTACATGATCCTCTTCAACGAAACCGCCCACGACTTCGCCCTGCGCAGCGATCCCGCCCGCGCGCCGGCCCATATGGGCGCCTGGGCCGCCTATATCGACGCCATGGCCAAGGCCGGCATCATCGTGCACGGCAACGGGCTGATGCCGCCGGAGACCGGCACCATCGTGCGCGTGCGCGACGGCGTGCGCAGCCTGCAGGATGGGGCGGTACAGGATGGCCCCTATGCCGACAGCAAGGAGCAGGTGGGCGGCTACTTCATCGTGGAGGTGCCGGATCTCTACACCGCGCTGGAATGGGCCGCCCGCAGCCCCTCGGCCAGCTATGCCAGCACCGAGGTGCGGCCGGTGATGCCGCCCATGCCGCAGTGACCATGCCTACCCCGGCCGAGGCTGGCCGGGCTGCGGAGCGGGCGGCGCGCGAGTCCTACGGGCGGCTCGTCGCCCTGCTTGCCGCCCGTTCGCGCGATGTCGCCGCCGCGGAGGATGCCCTCGCCGAGGGCTTCCGCCTGGCGCTGGAAACCTGGCCGGCGCGCGGCATCCCGGCGCGGCCGGAGGCCTGGCTGCTCACCGCCGCGCGCCGCGTGCTTGGGCACCGCGCCCGCCACGCCCAGGTGCGCAGCGCCGCCGCCGCCGCCATGGCCCAGCTGGCCGAGGAGGCACAGGACGACCCCGCCGGCGCCATGCCGGACCACCGGCTGAACCTGCTGTTCGTCTGCGCCCACCCGGCGATCGATCCCGCCATCCAGGCGCCGCTGATGCTGCAGACCGTGCTGGGGCTGGATGCCGCGCGCATCGCTGCCTGCTTCCTGGTGCCGCCCGCCGCCATGGGCCAGCGCCTGGTGCGCGCCAAGGCCAAGATCCGCGACGCCGGCATCGGCTTCGCCCTGCCCGAGCCCGCCGACCTGCCACCGCGGCTCGATGGCGTGCTGCGCGCCATCTACGCCGCTTACGGCACCGGGTGGGATGAGGCCTTCGCCGCCGACTCCCGCCATGTCGGGCTGGCGGAGGAAGCGGTGTGGCTCGCCCGCCTCGTGGTGGCCCTGCTGCCCGACGCCGCCGAGGCCAAGGGGCTGCTGGCCCTGATGCTGCATTGCGAGGCCCGCCGCCCCGCCCGCCGGGATGACTCCGGCGGCTTCGTGCCGCTCGCCCGCCAGGACACGGCGCTATGGTCCCGCCCGATGATGGAAGAGGCGGAGGCGCTGCTGCGCGAGGCCGCACGGGCCGCCACCCCTGGCCGGCTGCAGTTGGAGGCGGCGATCCAATCCGTGCATGCCCAGCGCGCCGCCACCGGCCAGACCGACTGGCAGGCCATCGTCGCGCTCTACGGGTTGCTCGCGCAGCTTTCGCCGACCGTGGGGGTGCAGGTCGCCCGCGCCGCCGCGCTGGCCGAGGCCGGCGACCCCGAGGCGTCGTTCACGCTGCTCGATAAGCTAGCTGCGACCGACTACCAGCCCTGGTGGGCATGCCGTGCCCGCGGGCTGACGCTGCTCGGCCGCCGCGCAGAGGCGCAGGCCGCCTTCCGCCACGCCGCCGGCTTGTCCACGGACCCCGCGGTGCGCGCCTGGCTGCTCGCCCAGGCCGGGGCGTAGGGCCCTATTCCGGCTCCCAGTCGCGCTCGCGCATGGTGGAAACCACATCCCGCACCGCCCGTAGGCCCGGGTCCATCTCCATCCAATCCACCAGGTGCCGCAGCACGCCCTTGGTGGGCTGGCCGACCATCTCCAGCGCCTCGGCCACGTCGTACCAGCTGAGGTTTTCCAGTTCGCCGGAGCCGGCCAGCGTGCCGGTCACGTGCTCCGCGTCCACCACCAGGAAGCGGGCATCGAAACGCATCGGCGAGGATTCCGGCGTGACCGCGCGGCA
>CAMDAM010000402.1 GCA_945888575.1 Asaia bogorensis
ACCAGCCGCCCGGCATACATCACCGCCACGCGGTCCGCGGTTTCGGCAATCACGCCCATGTCGTGCGTCACCAGCATCACCCCGGTGCCATGGGTGCGGCACAGCCGGCGCAGCAGCGCGGTGATCTGTGCCTGGATCGAAACATCCAGCGCCGTGGTCGGCTCGTCGGCGATGATCAGCTTCGGCTCGGCGGCGAGTGCCAGCGCGATCACCACGCGTTGCCGCATGCCGCCGGAGAACTGGTGCGGATACTGCGAGACGCGGGTCTCCGGCGCTGGGATTCCCACCTCGCGCAGCAGCGCCACTGCGCGCGCCTTCGCCTCGGCCCTTCCCAGTGGCAGATGGGTGCGGATCGTCTCCTCCAGCTGCGCGCCCACCGTCAGCAGCGGATGCAGCGAGGTCAGCGGGTCCTGGAAGATCGCGCCGATCTGCCGCCCGCGCACCCGGCGCATCTCGGCGGGCGACAGCGTGTCGATCCGCCGGCCTTCCAGCCAGATCTCGCCGCCGTCGATCCGCCCGGGCGGCTCCAGCAGCCCGATCACCGCGGTGCCGGTGAGCGACTTGCCGGCGCCGGATTCACCCACCACGCCCAGGATTTCCCCGGGCGCGATGTCGAAGCTCACGCCATCCAGCGCCACCAGCCGGCCGCGCCGCGTGTGGAACGCCACGCGCAGGTCACGAACGGACAGCAGGGGCGCGGCACCGCTCATCCCTGCGGCTGGCCCCATACGCGCGGGCCGTCATCAGACCAATCCACCGGATAGGCGGAGGTGAAGATGGCGCCGGCCGGCGGATGGAACACGGTGCGCTGCGGATACTTCGCCATCAGCCCCTCGAACTGCGCCTGGGCGCGGGCATTGTCCGCCGCCTCGTCGCTGCCGGGGATGGCGCGGTTCTCCATGGCGAAACGCCCATCGATCACCACGGTGGAGAAATCCCGCCCATGGCCGCTGAGCATCATGGTCTGGATCGGGTCGATCACCTGCCCGGTATGCGGCCGGTCGAGGTCGAACACCGTGATGTCCGCCCGCGCGCCGGGCTGGAGGCGCCCGAGATCCGGCCGGCCCAGCGCATCCGCGCCGCCGACCGTTGCGGCGTCGTAGTAGTCCTCGCTGCGCACGGCCAGCGGCGTGCCCGCCATCAGCCGCGCCACGATCATGCCGATCTGCATGTTCATCACCAGGTCGCTGGGTGCGGTATCGGTGCCGAGCCCGATCTTCAGCCCCATCGCCCGATAGCGCCCGAAATGGTCGATCCCCCCGCCGCCGCGGCCGGACACCAGCGGGCAGTGCACGATGGTGGCGCCGCTGTCGCGAATGATCTCCAGGTCCCGGCCGGGCCGGTCGATGTGGCGGCTGCCCGATACATAGGTGCCGTGCGGCAGCAAGGTGCGCTCATTGAGGTAGCCCAGGCTCTCCATCCATTCCGGCGGGCTCATGCCGTGCTGCTTCAGCACCAGCTCGTATTCGATCTTGGATTGGCAGGAGTGTTGCCTTACCGGAACGCCCAGCGCCCGGCCGGCCGCGGCGGTGCGCCGCATCAGCTCCGGCGTGCAGGTCTCGATCCGGTCCGGCGACAGCATGGTGCGCACCAGCCCGCCGGCCGTGCCCTCCAGCCGCTCGCAGAAGCGGATCGCCTCCGCCAGTTCCGCCAGCCCGCGCGGCTCGTCGTAATACGTGCCGATGGTGCCGGTCTCGTCCACCATCTGGTTGCCGGTGCGATAGGCCGGCCCGAGATACACGCGCAGGCCGAGATCGGCCGCCTCGTGCGCCGCATCGGTGAACTCCTCCACCGTTTCGCCCCAGGCCCGATAGAACAGGCTGGCGATTGGCAGCGCCGTGGTGATGCCGTTGCGGATCAGCCCGGCGAAGGCGTGCCGCTTCTGGAAGCGCAGCTCCTCGCGGCTGTACATCTCCACCGGCCCGGCCTCGATATAGTCCTTCGGCCACACCCGCCCCTTCCGCCAGGCCGGCTGGTTGTCGTAGCTGAGGATGGTGGTGTCGAGGTCGGCGAGCGCATCCAGGTCCACGAAGCCCGGCCCGATCAGCGCCAACCCATAGTCGATCCGCCGCGCCACCTCGCCGCCATAGCCGCGGCCGATGAAGGTGATCACCCCGTCCTCGAACACCACCTCGCCATTCTCGATCAGCACGTGGCGCCCGTTGCGATGCCCAACGACGAACCGCGCTGTCATCAGCACCGCCCCCTTCGGCCGGGGCGCGGCCTGGGGCAAGCTCACGGCGCCACCTTCAGGCAGGCACCATCGCGCGCCACCACTCGGCCGCGCTTCACCACCAGCTTGCGCGGCGGATGCGCCACCACGGCATGAGTGATCGCCTCGCCGTCCACCACCACCAGGTCGCCAGCCTTGCCGACGGCGAAGCCGTAATCGGCGATGCGCATCACGTCCGCGCCGCCCTGGGTGCAGACATGGAAGCCCAGCTCCACCTCCTCGTCGCGGCGGAAATTGTTGCGCATGCCAATCAGCATTGCGCGCTCCAGCATGTCCGCCGTGCCGTATGGCCCCCAGGTGTCGCGGATGCCGTCGCTGCCGGAGCACACGCGGATACCGCGCGCCAGCAGCGGCTTCACCGCCGGAACCGGGCGGCTGGCCGAAGCCGTGGTCATGATGCCGATATCCAGCGCCTCAATCGCGTCGATCAGCGGGTTCACCAGCGCGGGGTCCGGCGTGCCGAGGCAGAAGGCGTGGCTGATCACCACCTGCCCCTTCATCCCCAGCGCGCGCGTGCGCTCGAAGATCAAATCCATCGAGAACGCGCCCATTTCGCCGGGCTCATGCAGATGGATGTCCAGCGGCTTGCCGTGCTTCTGGCACAGCGCGAACACGGCATCGAGCTGGCCCTTCGGGTCGCGGTCGATCCCGCACGGGTCGATCCCGCCGACGATCTCCGCGCCGGCGGCCAGCGCGGCATCCATCAGTTCCAGCGTGCCCGGCCGGCGCATCAGGCCGGATTGCGGGAAGGCCACTAGCTCGATGTCGATCACCTCGCGCCAGGTATCGCGCGTGGCCATCACCCCCTCGATGCCCCACAGGCCGTGATCCGTGTCCACATCCACGTGGCTGCGGATATGGGTGGAGCCGTTGGCGGAGGAGACCGCGGCCTGCCGTGCGCTCTGCCGCGCCGGGTCGATGTTCAGCTCGCGCTTCAGCTTGCGCTCGTTGTCGATCTTGTCGAGCAGGCTGGGCCCGGCATCGTTCGGTCGCCAGCCCATGCCCCAGAGCGACTTGTCCAGATGCGTATGCGCCTCCACCAGGCCGGGCAGCACCAGTGCGCCGCCGGCATCCTCCACCGCCACGCCCGGGGGCGCGGCAAGGTTCGGCCCGATCGCTGCGATCACGCCATCGGTCACCAGCACGTCCGCCACCGCCTTGCCCATCGGGCGGCCGTTGCGGATCAAAAGGGAAGCGCCAGCCATCGGATTTTTCTCCACCGGTCTCGTCGCCGGTTCAGTTGAGCTTCGGGTTGAGGGCGTCGCGCAGCCAATCGCCCAGCAGGTTCACCGACAGCACGATGAGCCCCAGCTGCACCGAAGGGAACACCACCAGCCACCACGCGCCGGAAAACAGATACTGGTTGCCGATGCGGATCAGCGCCCCCAGTGAAGGCTGGGTGATCGGCATGCCGACGCCGAGGAACGACAAGGTCGCCTCCGCCAAAATCGCCAGCCCCAGGTTCAGCGTGGCGGCCACCAGCACCGGCGTCAGCGTGTTAGGCAGGATATGCCGCCGCATGATCCTCGCCGAGGACACGCCGATGATCCGGGCCGCCTGCGCGTATTCCTTCCGCCGCTCCACCATGGTGGAAGCCCGCACCGTGCGCGCGTACTGCACCCAGCCGGTGAGCGAGATCGATGCCACCAGGATCACCGCCGCGAAGGGCTCGCGCAGCCCCGGCGGCAGCAGCGCGCGCGCCACCGCACTCACCAGGATCGCCACCAGCAGCGTCGGGATCGACAGCACCGTATCGGCAATCCGCATCAGCAAATTGTCCACCCAGCCGCCCAGGAACCCCGCCGCCAGCCCGATCGAAACCCCGATCGACATGCTCGCCGCCACCGCCGCCACGCCGATCAGCAGCGACATGCGGGTGCCGTAGAGAATGGAGGAGAGCACATCGCGCCCCTGCGGGTCCGTGCCCAGCAGGAACGGCCACTCGCCATCGCGCGTCCAGATCGGCGGGATCTCCGCCTTGTCGATGAACACCTGCTTCAGGTCATACGGGTTCTGCGGCGCGATCACCGGCGCCAGCAGCGCGCTGAGTGCCACCAGCACCAGCACCACCAGCGAGGCCACCGCCACCGGCGA
>CAMDAM010000403.1 GCA_945888575.1 Asaia bogorensis
AACTCGGTGTTCCTCGACCACGCCGTGAAGGCCGGCATGACCGGCGCCATCGTGCACGTGTCGAAAATCCGCCCGCTGCACCTGATCGCGGCGGACGAGGTGAAGATCTGCGAGGACCTGATCTTCGACCGCCGCGCCGAAGGCTACGACCCGCTGCAGGCCCTGCTCGCCAAGTTCGCTGACCGCAAGGCCGCCGACGCGGTGAAGAAGGTGCGTGCCGAAACCGTCGAGGGCCGCCTCAAGGACCGCATCGTCGATGGCGACCGCAAGGGCCTCGCCGATGAACTGGACGAGGCGCTCAAGACCAACAAGCCGCTCGACATCATCAACAACATCCTGCTCGACGGCATGAAGGTGGTGGGCGAACTGTTCGGCGCCGGCAAGATGCAGCTGCCCTTCGTGCTGCAATCCGCCGAGACCATGAAGGCCGCCGTCGCCCATCTGGAGCCGCTGATGGAGCGCGTGGAAGGCCAGGAGAAGGGCACCATCGTGCTCGCTACCGTGAAGGGCGACGTGCACGACATCGGCAAGAACCTGGTGGACATCATCCTCACCAACAACGGCTACCGGGTGGTCAATCTCGGCATCAAGGTGCCGCTGGCGGACATGCTCGTGGCCGCCAAGGAGCACAACGCGCATGCCATCGGCATGTCTGGCCTGCTGGTGAAATCCACCGTGGTGATGCGCGAGAACCTGGAGGAAATGTCCCGCCAGAACCTCGACATCCCCGTGATGCTCGGTGGCGCCGCCCTCACCCGCAACTACGTGGAGGACGATTGCGTGCGCGCCTACGGCTCCGGCCGCGTGGCCTATGCGCGCGATGCGTTCGACGGGTTGCACCTGATGGATCGCATCACCGGCAACGCCTTCGATGACTACCTGGCCGCCGTGCAGTCCAAGCGCAGCGGCAAGGCCCGCAACACCACCCGCTCCCTGGGCCAGGCCGATGAGCGCGCCTACCGCCCGGTGGATGTCGCCGCCGTGCAGCAGCGCCGCCGCCGCCTGACGCAGGACCAGCCCCCGATCGAACCGCCCTTCTGGGGCCCGCGCATGGTGGAGGCCGCGCCCAAGGCGATCGTGCCCTTCATCAACGAGCGCAGCCTGTATCAATTCCAGTGGGGCTTCCGGAAGCAGGGCCGCTCGCTGGATGATTTCCTCGGCTGGGCCAAGCAGGAACTGCGCCCCGTCATGCGCCGCATGCTCACCATCTGCGCGGAGCAGGACATCCTGAAGCCGCAGGCGATCTACGGCTACTGGAAGGCTGCCGGCCAGGGCAACGACCTGATCGTGTTCGAGCAGGACGGCACCACGGAAGTCTGCCGCTTCGCCCTGCCGCGCCAGCCCAAGGAAGACGGCGAGTGCATCGCCGATTTCTTCCGCGACGTGGACGACGAACAGCGCGACGTGATCGGCTTCCAGGTCGTCACCGTCGGCCAGAAGGCGTCCGACACCGCCCGCGTCTGGTTCGAGGAGAACCGCTACCAGGACTACCTCTATCTGCACGGCCTTTCCGTGGAGATGGCCGAGGCGATGGCCGAATACACCCACAAGCGCATCCGCGCCGAGCTGGGCTTCGCCGGCGAGGACGACCGCGACATGGAGAAGATGCTCGGCCAAAGCTACCGCGGCAGCCGCTACTCCTTCGGCTACCCCGCCTGCCCCCGTCTGGAAGACCAGGCCCCGATCCTGCAACTGCTCCAGGCCGAGCGCGTGGGGGTCTCGTTGTCCGACGAGTGGCAGCTGCATCCTGAGCAATCCACCAGTGCGATCGTGGTGCTCAACCAGAGGGCGAAGTATTTCTCGGTGTAAGCAAGCACCTTCTTTTTCTGAAGAAAAAGAAGCAAAAAGACTTCATTTGCTTGCACGCGTGCCAGCCCTTTGGCGCGCGTGCAAGCGAACAAAAGTTTTTTGGTTCTTTTTTTCAAAAAAGAACCTCTTGCTTGCCTTCCTTTCTGCCTGCACCCCCACCCCCGATTCCTGCGCCTTCGAGAAACTCGAAACGATCGAACTCCGCCGCGAAGGCTCCTTCTGGGCGGTGGACGCGCAGATCGACGGCCAGCCGGCGGTGCTGATGCTGGACACTGGCGCCGGCAATGCCGCGGCGTTGTCTCCCGCGGCTGCCGCCCGTCTCGGCACCCGCCGCACTCACCTGCGCTTCGCCATTTCCGCCGGCCCCGGCGCGGGTATCCAGGTCCCGGTCCGCGAGATCGGCCGCCTCGCCCTCGGCCGCGTGGTGCTGGAACGCGTGCTGGTGCCGGAGCTGGATGCGATCCCGCGCCTGCATGGCGCCTTCGACGGGATATTGGGCCTGGAGGCGCTGGAGGGTTTCGACCTGGAGCTGGACCTGCCGGCCGGCACGCTCTCCTTCTATCGCGCGCGCATCTGCCCCGGCGGCGCCCCGCCCTGGTCCGGCCCCGTCTCCGGCGTGCGCCGCCTGCCGGCCGGGGACAGCGCCGCCAACCGCCCCTTCGTGCCTGCCCGGCTGAACGGCCAGGTGGCGCATGCCCTGCTGGACACGGGTGCGACGGATACCGTGGTGGACAGCGCCCTGGCCCGTGCCGCCGGTGCGCCGGCCACCCCGCCGCCGGGGGCGGAGCGCAACACCATGGTCACCATCACCGACCCCGAGGTGGTGATCTGGCGCCACGGGTTCGAGGTGCTGGAGGTGGCCGGCGCCCGGCTGCGCGCGCCGCGCCTGTGGATCGCGCCGCTGGGCGAGCAGCCCAACATCGTGGTGGGGCAGGACATGCTGGCGGGCCTGCGCATCTGGCTCTCCCCGGGATCCGGCACCGTCCACATCGCGCCGGCCGCCCCGCGCGCCCCGGGCGGCTGACAGGCGGCTTCGTTGCGCCACCGCATCGCCGCCGCCTATGCTCGCCAGCCATCGTGCCGGAGATTGCGAAAGACATGCGCGCCCTGATCCTTCCCGTTCTCCTGGCCGCAATGCTCGCTGCCTGCGCGCCAATGCCGGAACCGGGCAGCACGGAAGCGTGCCGCGTGGAGCAGGTGGCCTCCGTCCCCCTGCTGCCGCCCGATCCGCCGCGCACCTCGCGCTGGGCGGTGGAGGTGCTGCTGGATGGCAAGCCCGTGCGCATGATGCTCGACAGCGGCGCCAACGGCCTCACCATCTCCACCGAGGTCGCACAGCGCCTGGGCCTGCGCCAGCGCAGCGACATGCGCGCCAGCACCACAGGCCTGGGCGGCACCGTTTATCGCCGGGTGTTCGAGGCGGGCACAGTGGCGATCGGCGGGCAGACCCGCTCCGTTCCCACCCTGCTGATCGAAACCACCGACGCCCAGAGCGCCAGCCGTGGGTTCGACGGCATCCTCGGCATGGAGGTCTTCGACCGAAACGATGTCGAGATCGACTTCCCTGCCCGCACCCTGGCGCTGTATCGCGCCCGCTTCTGCCCGAAGGGGCGCCCGCCGTGGCAGGGCGGCTTCCTGTCCTTCCCCCGTGCCGGGGCGAATCAGCACAGCACCGGCAACCGTCCGATGATCAACGCGCGGCTCGATGGCCGGCAGGCCCGCGCCCTGGTCGATACCGGCGCCACCACAACCGTGGTCGACCAGAGCTTCGCCGTGGCCGCTGGCGCGCCGGCCGAGCCGCCGGACGGCGCGCGCCGCGGCACCACCGGCACCATGTCGGAGACCACGCTGCCGATGTGGCTGCACCGCTTCGGCACGCTGGAGATCGGACCGGCTCGCATCGAAGCGCCCCAGCTCTGGATCACCGATCTCGGCATGGCGGCGGACATGATCCTCGGCCTCAGCCATATCGGCCGGATGCGCATCTGGATATCCAACGGGTCGGACATGGTCTATCTCGCGGCCCCACCCCGGCCGCCTGCTCCGCAACCCGCACCCCCGCCCGCTCGCCCAGGGCCGCCACGAAGCTGAAGCCCATTCCTGCAAGCTGCCCCTGCGGCTAGATTGCCGCCGCCGGTCCCCAGTGGGCAGGGCGGACGCACGCAGCAGGGGGCCCGGACACGACGATGACCGAAGCAGATGCACGCCCCCTCCGGCTCCTGTCGCGGCGGCGCTTCCCCATGCTGTTCGCAGGCTTCGCCCTGCCGCCCGCGCTGCTCCAGGGCTGCGCCCCTAATGGTTCTCCCCTGGGGGGCCCGCTCTCCTGCGGCATCCGCCCGCAGGCCGAAATCCCGCTGCGTGTGGTGAACAACATCCCGCTGGTGGATGTGCGGCTGAACGGCGCGCCGGCCACGATGGTGCTGGATACCGGCGCCGAGCGCACCGTGCTGACAGAGGCCGCCGCCCGCCGCGTGGGGCTGGAATTCGATCCGCGCAACATCCAGCGCGG
>CAMDAM010000404.1 GCA_945888575.1 Asaia bogorensis
CCATGCCGACGAAGCCCAACCCGCCGAGCCGCCGCAGGATCGCCTGCGCCTGCCAGGAAGCGAGGCCACCGATCTCCGGCGTGCCGGTGCCGGGCGCGTGGGCCGGGTCCAGCGCATCGATGTCGAAGCTGAGGTAGCAGGGCGCCGCACCCACCACGGCGCGGATGCGGGCGGCGACCTCGATCGGGCCAAGCTCCTGCACGTCCTGCCCCGACAGGATCGTCACCCCCTGCGCCACGGTCCAGTCCCAGACCTCGCGCTGCACCGGGGAGCGGATGCCGATCTGGATCATCCGGGCGGGGTCCACCAGCCCTTCGCGGATCGCGTGCCAGAACACCGAGCCGTGGCCGAACACCTGGCCGAAATTGTCTTCCCATGTGTCCACATGCGCATCGAAATGCACCAGCCCCACAGGGTGGCCCAGCCGGGCCCGCAACGCCCGCAGCAGCGGCAGGGTGATGCCGTGCTCGCCGCCGAGGGCGATCAGGTGCCGCAGCCCCGCCGCCTGTGCCTCGATCGCGGCGAGCGAGGCGGGAATATCGCCCAGCGCGATCGCGAAGTCGCCGAGATCGGCCAGGTCGAGCGCCGCCGGCTCTACCCAGGACTGCGGATGCGCCCCGTCAGTCAGCATGCGGCTGGCGCGGCGGATCGCGGCCGGGCCGTCGCGCGTGCCGGCGCGGTTGGTGGTGCCGATATCCAGCGGAATGCCCGCCACGGCGAAGGTGGCGTCGCGATGGCTGCGGGTGATGCCGAGGAATCCCGGTGGGGTGGCGAACGTAGCGGGACCGGCCATGACGGAGGCTCCTGGTGCGGGCCACGCGGTATCACGCACCCACCCTGGATGAACAGGCCGCACCGTGCTACCGCCCCACAATGTCCCGCCACCTGATCTGGCGCCTCTATGCCGCGCTGGCCACGCTCGCCGCGCCGGCCCTGCGGCCGTGGCTGCGCCGCCGCGCGCGCCGCGGCAAGGAAATCGCCGCTCGCCTGCCGGAGCGCGAAGGGATCGACCCTACGCCCCGCCCTCCGGGCACGCTGGTGTGGCTCCATGCGGCCAGCGTGGGGGAAGCCGTGTCGATCCTGCCCGTACTTGCCGCCCTGCCGCCTGGGGTCCAGGTGGTGCTGACAACCGGCACCGTCACCTCCGCCATGCTGATGGCCCGCCGCCTGCCGGAGCTTGGCTTGCAGGATCGCGTGCGGCACCGCTTCGCCCCGCTGGACGTGCCGCGCTGGGCCGCCCGGTTCCTGGACCACTGGAAGCCGGATGTGGCCGGCTTCGTTGAAAGCGAGATCTGGCCCAACCTGCTCGCCGCGTGCCGGGCCCGCCGCATCCCGGTGATGCTGATCAACGCCCGCATCTCCCCGCGCAGCTTCGCCCGGTGGCGCCAACACCCGGCCCTGGCGCGCAGCCTGTTCGCCGGCTTCGCGCTTGCCCAGGCGCAATCCCCCGCCATTGCCAGCCGCCTGCGCGCCCTCGGCGCCCCGAACGTCGTCCACGAGGGCAACCTGAAATTCGCCGCCCCCCCTCTCCCGCACGACGACGTCGAACTCGCACGCCTGCGCACCCTGCTCGCCGCCCGCCCCACCTGGCTCGCCGCCAGCACCAACCCCGGCGAGGAAGCCCTCCTCCTCCCGGTCCACGACGCGCTGGCCGCCCGCTTCCCCACCCTCCTGACCATCATCGTCCCGCGCCACCCCGAACGTGCGCCGGAGATCGCCGCCCTGGCCGCCCCACGCCCCCTTGCCCAGCGGTCACGCAACGAAGACCCGCCTGCCGGAGCCGCCATATGGCTCGCAGACACGCTCGGCGAGCTTGGCCTGTTCTACCGTCTCGTCGGCCACGCCTTCGTCGGTCGCTCCCTCGTTCCCCTCGGCGGCCAGAATCCGATCGAGCCTGCCCTGCTCGGCTGTGCGGTCGCCGTCGGCCCGCACACCTTCAATTTCCCCGAAGCCGTCGAGGCCCTGGAACACGCCGGCGCCCTCACCCGCCTGCCCGATGCCGCCGCCCTGGAAGCCTGGGTCGCCACCCTGCTCGAAGACCCCGCCAAGGCCCGCGCCATGGGCCAGGCCGGCCAGGCTGCCCTGCACGGCTTCGAATCCCTACCCGCCCGCACCGCCCGCCTGCTGCTGGAACTGGCCGAGGCGCCCGTCCCCGAGCGCGTTTCCACATGATCCGCGCGCCTGAGTTCTGGCAGCACAACGGCCTGCTCCCCCGCCTGCTCTCCCCCTTCGCCGCCCTCTACGCCGCAGTCACCGCAAGCCGCGTCGCCCGCCCCGGCTGGCGCGCCCCCGTCCCCGTGCTGTGCATTGGCAATCCCGGCGCCGGCGGCACCGGCAAGACCACCGTGGCGCTCGATCTCGCCGCCCGCCTCCAGGCCCGCGGCCACCACCCCGCCTTCCTCACCCGCGGCTACGGCGGCCGCCTGCCCGGCCCGCTCCAGGTCGACCCCACCCACCACACCGCCGCCGACACCGGCGACGAAGCCCTCCTCCTCGCTGCCCTCGCCCCCACCTTCCTCGGCCCTGACCGCGCCGCCACCGCCCGCCTCGCCCTCGCCCACGGCGCCACCGTCCTGCTCATGGACGACGGCCTGCAGAACCCCACCCTGGAGAAAACACTCTCCCTCCTGCTCATCGATGGCGCCGCCGGCTTCGGCAATGGTCGCGTCCTCCCTGCCGGCCCCCTGCGCGAGCCCGTCGCTGCTGCCGCCGCGCGCTGTGCCGCCGCCATCCTGATCGGGGCCGACGCCACGGGCGCCCTCGCCCGCCTGCCCCCCACGCTCCCCGTCCTGCGCGCCCGCCTGGTCTCCGCCCCACCGCCCCCCGGCCCGCTTGTTGCCTTCGCTGGCATCGGCCGCCCGGAGAAGTTCCGCGAGACCCTGCAGGCCGCCGGCGCCCAGGTCACCCGCCTCGTCCCCTTCCCCGACCACCACCCCTACTCCGAGGCCGACCTTCTCCCCCTCCTCGCCACCGGCACCACCCTCGTCACCACGCCGAAGGACATGGTCCGCATCCCCCCTGCGCTGCGCCCGCGCATCACCCCGGTCGGGGTACGTCTCGCCTGGCTCGATTCGCCCCACCCCCTGCTGGACCGCCTCGCATGACCCGCCACGCCCTTCTTCTCGACCTCGACGGCACGTTGATCGATTCCCGCCCGGGCATCGTCGCCAGCATCCGCGCCGCCTTGCAGGATCTCGGTCATGCGCCAGACCCTGCGGAAGACTTCACCTGGATGATCGGCCCGCCGATGGAGCAGGTGATGGGTGGCGTGCTGGCACGCTGGAACGATAACCGCACCCAGCTCGCCGTGGATCGCTACCGTGCCAACTACCTACGCCTCGGCTTGACCGGGAACGCGATGTATCCCGGCATCGAGGATGCCGTCCGCACCCTGGCCCAAACCCACCACCTGTTCCTCTGCACCGCCAAGCGCACCCGCTTCGCCGTGCCCATCCTGGAGAGTCTCGGCCTCGCCCCGCTCTTCCGCGGCATCCACGGCACGGAAGATGACGGCCGATTCGACGACAAGGCCGTGCTCGCGCGCTGGATCATCGAAACCAACACCCTCACCCGGGCCGCCCTGGCCGGGGACGGCCTGCACGACATGGAAGCCGCCCACGCCAACCACATCCCTGCCATCGGCGCCGGCTGGGGCTATGGCGGGCGCGAGGAACTGGAACGCTGCGGGGCGACCCTGGTGCTGGACCATGCCACGCAACTGCCAGGGGCGGTGGCGGACTTGCTGGGATAGACCGACCTCTGCGACCAGAGGGTTCCTACCACTCCCGCGACCAGACCAGCCCCACCGAATTGCCGTTCCCCCCGCTTCCGGTGGCCGTTGGCGCCCCGCTGGAGGTGCCCACTTCCCCTTGCAGCTTCAGGCCGCGCCCCAGGTCGATCTGGACCGTGGCCTTGGTGCCCGCATCGCCGGTGCCCTGCCGCACACCCAGATAAACCCCCGGTGCCAGGTTCCGCCCCGCCTCCAGCGTGGTGGCGCCGTTCTCGGTGGCGCCGAGCGCCAGCCTGTCCAGCCCCAGCCCGCCGCGGATGCGGCCAAGCGGATCGAGCCCGGTGCCCTTGCCGCTCAGTTCCGCCAGCCCCGCCGCGATCTGCGCCAGCTGCAGCGCATTGAGCTGCGCCACCGGCCGGCCCAGCAGCAGCTGCGCCAGAATCTCGTCCTGCGGCAGTTCGGGCTCCGAAGTGAGCCTGATCTCCGGGCTGCTCGCCCGCCCCGTCACCCGTACCGTGGCGTTGGTCGTGGTGCTGCGCGTGCTGGCGGCGAAGTCGATCGCGGGATCGAGTGGGGCGGC
>CAMDAM010000405.1 GCA_945888575.1 Asaia bogorensis
CTGTACCTCACCGACAACGGCGACCACACCGTTCGCAAGTTCACGCCCGAGGGCAAGCTGCTGCTGCAGATCGGCGTGCCCGGCCAGCCCTCGCCCTCCATGAGCAACGTGCCCTTCTGCCGCTGCACCCACACCGCCCTCTCCCCCACCGGCGACATCTACGTGTCGGACGGCTACGGCAACGCCTGCGTCCACAAGTTCTCGCCCGACGGCAAGCTGCTCAAGACCTGGGGCAAGCCCGGTACCCGCGAGGGCGAGTTCAACCTGCCGCACAACATCTGCTGCGACGCCGCCGGCCTGGTCTACGTGGCAGACCGCGAGAACCACCGCGTTCAGGTCTTCGACGGCGACGGCACCTACCTCCGCCAGATCAACAACCTGCACCGCCCCTGCGGCCTCTGCATCACCGGCGGCACCAAGCCCCATGTGCTGGTCGGCGAACTCGGCCCCTACATGGCCGTCAACCACGCCACGCCCAACTTGGGCCCGCGCGTGATGATCCTCGACAACGACGGCAAGCTCATCAACCGCCTCGGCACCGAAAAGCCCGGCACCACCCCCGGCGCCTTCGTCGCCCCGCACAGCGTGGCGCTGGATTCCCTGGGCGACCTTTACGTGGGCGAGGTGATCGCCAATGACTGGGCGGCGGTGTTCCCCGGCACTCCACGGCCGGAGAAGCTGCGGCGGATGCAGAAGTTCAAGCGTATCAAGGCCTGACGACGGCGGGCCCCGGCGCTTACACCAGCCGGGGCTTGTCGCCGCACACCGTCACCCGGTGGCCGAAGCGCCGCTGCGGGAAGTAGTCCCACATCGCCTGGTGCATCGCGCAGCGATTGTCCCAGAACGCCACCGAGTTCGGCTGCCACTTGAACCGGCACTGGAACCGCGTCTGCTCCGCATGGTCGAACAGCATGCCCAGCACCGCATCGCTCTCGCCGCGCGCCAATTGCGGGATATGCGTGGTGAAGCCGCGGTTCACGAACAACGCCCGCCGCCCGGTGTCCGGATGCGTGCGCACCACGGGATGCTCGCTTTCCGGAAACTGCATCTCGGTGGTCTTGTCGCGATACTGATGGTTGGCCGATTTCAGGCTGGCATGCACCGCCGTCAGCCCCTCCAGGAACCGCTGCATCGCCGGCGACAGCGCCTCATACGCGGCATACATGCTGGCAAAGCTCGTATCCCCGCCGCCATTCTCCGGCACTTCGGTGATGTGCAGGATCGAGCCCATGGGCGGCTCCGGATCGCAGGAAACGTCGGAATGCCACACCTCGCCGGCCACGCGCTTGCTGTTGGCATCGCCCTTGATCACCAGGATCTCCGGATGCTCCGGAATGGCCTTCGGCGCGTTGGGGTGGATGTGCAGCGTGCCGAAGCGCGCGCCGAACGCCTTGTGCTGCTCGATCGTCATGCGCTGGTCGCGGAAGAAGATCACCGAATGGTCCAGCAGCGCCTGGCGCACCGCCGTGAACTGCCCTTCGCTCATCGGCTGCGCCAGGTCGATGCCGAGCACCTCGGCACCGATCGTGGGTGTCAGCGTGCGAACCTCGATCCCATGGTTGCTCATGGCCGCCTCCCATTTGGCGGTCAGCCTGCCATGCCCTGGTGGGCGTGCCAACGCCTACCGGTCGCGCAGCCCGCGCAGCGCCAGCGCGTAGCCCTGGATGCCGAACCCGGCCATCGTCATCACGCACACCGCGCCCACCTCGCTCACCGTTCCGCGCCGCGCGGGGTTGGAGATGTGAACCTCCACCACCGGGAACTTCACCTGCGAGATCGCCGCGTTCAACGCCGGATAGCCGCGCGTGAACCCGGCGGGGTTGATGATCGCCCCATCGAACCCAGCGTCATGCGCCGCATACAGCTTGTCGATGATCGCGCCTTCGCTGTTGGAATGGAAAATCTCCACCGCCACGCCCAACTCGGCCGCGAAGCCGCGGATTTTCTCGTCGTATTCCGGCAGCAGCATCGGCCCGAAGGTCTCGATCATCGTCTTGCCGCGCATGTCCATGCCCGCGCCATGCAGCACCAGGATCCGCTTCATCGTCATTCCTTCCCGTCATACGGCCAGCCATCGGCCTTGAGGATCTCGCCCGCCAGATAAAGGCTGCCGCAGATCAGCACCCGCGCCGGCGGACCCTTGGGCAACGCGGCCAGCGCATCGCCCACCGTCGGCCCCGGCCGAGCCCGCCCTTGGGACGCCTCCACGATCGCCTCCACCGGCAAGGCCGAATACTGCCCAGGCTCCGAAACCGCCCACACGCTGGCTGCCAGGTCCAGCAACGGCGCCAGGAACTCCCGCGTGTCCTTCGCCTTCTTCATTCCCACAACCAGGTGCACCGGTTTATCCGCCCAGGCGCCGCGCAACTGCTCGGCGATCGCCACGCCGCCGCCGGGATTGTGCCCGCCATCCAGCCACAGCTCCCACCCCGCCGGCACCTGGGCCGCGAGCCGGCCGGTCAGGCGCTGCATCCGGGCCGGCCAGGTTGCCGAGGCGATCCCGCGCGCAATCACGTCCTCAGTGAACCCCAACCCGCTCGCCCGCGCCGCCGCCACCGCGATCCCGGCATTGTCCAGCTGATGCAGCCCCAACAGCGAAGGCCGCGGCAACTGCAACACCCCGCCGGCATCCCGGAACGAGAGCCCATCCGCCGTCGGCGACACGTCCCAGGCATCCCCGCGCGCCAGCAACGGCGCCCCCAATTCAGCCGCCCGCGCCGCAATCACTGCGAAGGCTTCTGCCTCCTGCCGCCCCGTCGCCACCGGCACGCCCGGCTTGATGATTCCCGCCTTCTCGAATGCGATCTTGCCGAGCGTGTCCCCCAGCATCTCCCGGTGATCCAGCGAGATCGAGGTGATCGCGCACGCGGCCGGCCGCTCCACCACGTTGGTGGCATCGAACCGCCCACCCAGCCCCACTTCCAGCACCACGAGATCTGCCGGCACCCGGGCGAACAACAGGAAGGTCGCCGCCTGCAGCACCTCGAACACGGTGATCGGCTGCCCCGCATTCACCGGCTCGATCTCGTCCAGCACATCGAGCAACTGCGCATCCGTCACCAGCGTGCCCGCCAGCCGGATCCGCTCATTGAACCGCACCAGATGCGGCGAAGTCGCCACATGCACCCGCATTCCCGCGGCCTCGCCGATGGCGCGCAGGAAGGCGCAGGTGCTGCCCTTGCCGTTGGTGCCCGCCACATGGATCACCGGCGGCAGGGTGCGCTCCGGGTGGCCCAGCTGCGCCAGCAGCCGTTCCAGCCGCTCCAGGCTCAAATCGATCAGCCGCGGATAGAGCACGTGCATGCGCTCGATCACAGCCTCGATCCTGCCCACGGCCATGGGGCTCAGACGGCAGGTGCCGGAAGGGCAGGGGGTGTGGGCGCGGCGGCGGGCGCCAGTTCCTTCACCCGCAGCAGAGAGATCAGCCGCCCCAGCGTCGCGTTCATGTCCGTCCGCTTCACCACCATGTCCAGGATGCCATGCGCCAGCAGGTATTCGCTGCGCTGGAACCCCTCCGGCAGCTTCTCCCGAACGGTCTGCTCGATCACCCGCGCGCCCGCGAACCCGATCTCCGCGCCGGGCTCCGCGATCTGGATATCCCCCAGCATGGTGAAGCTCGCCGTCACGCCGCCCGTGGTCGGGTCGGTCAGCACCGTGATGAACGGCAGCCCCGCCTCCTTCACGATCTGCGACGCGATCACCGTCCGCGGCATCTGCATCAGGCTGACGGCCCCTTCCATCATCCGCGCGCCGCCAGAGGCGGTGAACACGATCAGCGGGGCATCCTGCAGCACCGCCAGCTTGGCCGCCGCCACGATGCTCTCGCCCACCGCCGCCCCCATGGAGCCGCCGATGAACTCGAACGCCATCGCCGCCACCACCGCCTTGTGCCCGCCGATCCTGCCGTGCGCGACAAGGATGGCATCATCCAATCCGGTCTTCTCGCGCGCCTCCCGCAACTGGTCGGAATAGCGCTTGGTGGCACGGAACCGCAGCGGGTCCACCGGCACCTTCGGCAGCTCGATGCGCGTGAACTTCCCCTCGTCGAAGGTCCAGGCCAGGCGCTGCGGCGCCGAGGCGCGCGAGTGGTGCCCGCACTGCCCGCACACGCGCTGGTTCTTCTCGAACTCGGCGTGGAACATCATGTGCTGGCAGTTGGCACACTGCACCCACAGGTTCTGCGGCACATCCCGCTGCCCCAGCAGGGTGCGGATCTTCGGCCGGACGAATTCCGTGAGCCAGTTCATCGCATCCGCTCCTTCAGGCCGGAACGCGCGCCCCGCGCACGCCGGCGGCCAA
>CAMDAM010000406.1 GCA_945888575.1 Asaia bogorensis
CGATCCAACGACCAGCAGCTGGCCGGGGCCATCATCTTCCTGCTCACCGGCTCCATCGTGGCGCTGAATTTCCTCACCGACATCCTGCTGGCGCTGGCCGATCCGCGCGTGCGCCGCAGCGTGATGGGGGGCTAGGGCATGGCCACCGCCACCACGGCGCCGGACCGCAAATCCCGCGAGGCCTATTTCACCGCCAGCCAGGGCGAGCTGATCTGGGCGCGCTTTCGCCGCAACCGCGCCTCCATGGTGGCCGGCACCGTGCTGGCCTTCATGGTGCTGGTGGGACTGTTCGCGCCGGTGCTGTCGCCGTACGACCCGACCATCAACGGGCGCAACCGCGACTACATGAACGGTGCGCCGCAGATCCCGCGCTTCTGCGACCACAATGGCTGTTCCTGGCGGCCCTTCCTCTACACGCTGGAGCGCACCCGCTCGATCCAGACCAATTTCCGCTGGGTCACCACGGTGAACATGGAGAAGCGGCGCTACGTGCAGTTCTTCGTGCAGGGCTGGGAATACCGGCTGCTGTCGCTCGATTTCGAGATCCCCGGCACGGAGCTGCGGGTGAACGTGCCCGGCATTCCGTTCACCACCCACCTGTTCGGCGTGGACACCGGCTCAATCCACCTGTTCGGCACCGACAGTGCGGGCAAGGATATCTTCTCGCGCACGCTGCATGCGATCTGGACCTCGCTCGCGGTGGGCACCATCGGGGTGCTGATCGGCTTCGTGCTGGCGTTGGTGATCGGCGGCATCTCCGGCTATCGCGGCGGCTGGATCGACAGCGCGCTGCAGATGGCCACCGACGCGGTGCGCACCATTCCGGCGATTCCGCTGTTCATGGCGCTGGCGGCCTTCATGCCGGCGGAATGGTCGGCGGAACGGCGCTTCTTGTTCATCGCCACCATCCTGGGGTTGATCAGCTGGCCCACCCTGGCGCGGCGCGTGCGGACCCATCTGCTGACGGAGCGTAACCAGGAATACGTGCTGGCGGCACAGCTGTGCGGGGCGAGCGGCGGGCACGTGATCCGGCGCCATCTGCTGCCCAGCTTCACCAGCTACATCATCGTCGATCTCGTGATCTCGTTTCCCTACATGGTGCTGTCCGAAACCGCGCTGAGCTTCATCGGGCTGGGGCTGAAGGATCCGGTGAACTCGCTGGGCGTGATGCTGCAGAACGTGACCAGTGCGGACGTGCTGCTGAACTACCAGTGGTATTTCATCCCGGTGATCTTCTTCGTGGTGCTGGTGCTCGCCTTCGTGTTCGTGGGTGATGGGCTGCGCGACGCCGCCGACCCCTATTCGGACCACCGCTGATGGCCCTGCCGTTGCTCTCCGTGCAGGACCTGTCCATCCGTTTCCGCACCGATGAGGGGCTGATCACGGCGGTGGATGGCGTCTCGTTCGACATTGCGCCCGGCGAAGTGCTGGGGCTGGTGGGCGAAAGCGGGTCGGGGAAGTCTGTCACGGCGAAGGCGCTGATGCGGCTCAACCCCGGCAATACCGTCTATGCGCCGGAAAGCCGGATCGTGCTGCACGACGAGGGGCGGGCGATCGACGTGCTGGCGTTGAAGCGCGCGCGCGACATGATGGTGGTGCGCGGCGGGCGCGTTTCGATGATCTTCCAGGAGCCGATGGCCAGCTTCGCGCCGGCCATCACCGTCGGCGCGCAGATGGTGGAGCAGCTGGTGCTGCACACCGACATGACGAAGCGCCAGGCGCGCGCGCATGCCATCGACATGCTGGCGCGGGTGGGGATCTCCGACCCCGCGCAGCGCATCGACCAGTATGCCTTCGAATTCTCCGGCGGCATGCGCCAGCGCGCCATGATCGCCATGGCGCTTTCCACCCGGCCGCGCCTGCTGATCGCCGATGAGCCGACCACGGCGCTGGATGTGACGATCCAGGCCCAGGTGCTGGATTTGATGCGCGGGCTGGTGGCGGAATACGGCATGGCGATCCTGTTCATCACCCACGATCTCGGCGTGATCGCGCAGATGGCCGACCGGGTGGCGGTGATGTACCTGGGCCGCGTGGCCGAAACCGGGGCGGTGCGCCAGGTGATCCGCACGCCGGCGCATCCCTATACCTCCGGACTGCTGAATGCGCTCCCGAAGGTGGACGATCCCGATGCGCCGCTGACCCCGGTGGCCGGCGACATCCCGAGCCCGCTGGATCGGCCCACGGGCTGCGTGTTCCACACGCGCTGCCCGCGGATGATCCCCGGCACCTGCGATACCGCCGTGCCCTCGGCCCATGCGGTGGCGCCGGGCCACATGGCCGCCTGCTTCGCGCTCGCAGGCGTGCCGGCATGAGCACCACCCCGCATCCGATCCATGTCTCGCTCGATGGGCTGTCGGTGCACTACGCACTCGGCCGCACGCTGTTCGGCACGCCGCCGATGGTGCGCGCCGTTGATGGCGTGTCGCTCGACATTCCGCGCAATTCCTTCTTTGGCCTGGTCGGCGAAAGCGGGTCCGGCAAGACCACGCTGGGGCGCGCCATCCTGCGTGCCGCCCCGGTTTCCGCCGGCCGCATCACCTACCGCGACGAGGAGGTGGAAGTGGATGTCGGCGCGCTCGACAAGGCTGGGCTGCGCGACTACCGCACCCGCGCCCAGCTGATCTTCCAGGACCCCTATGCCGCACTCAGCCCGCGCATGACGGTGCGCGACATCATCGCCGAGCCGCTGGAGGTGATGAAGCTCACGAAGTCGCGCGAGGAGACCGATGAGCGGGTGCGCGACATCGCCGCGCGCTGCCGGCTGAACCTGGAGCATCTGCGCCGCTTCCCGCACGCCTTCTCCGGCGGGCAGCGCCAGCGCATCTCGATTGCCCGCGCGCTGGCCGCCCGGCCGCGCTTCGTGGTGGCCGATGAGAGCGTGGCGGCGCTGGATGTTTCGATCCAGGCGGACATCCTGAACCTGCTGAAGACGCTGCGCGAGGAACTCGGCCTCACCATCCTGGTCAACAGCCACGATCTGAGCGTGGTGGCGCATGTCTGCGACATGGTGGCGGTGATGTATCTCGGCACCATCGTGGAGGTGGGGCCGTCGCGCCGGTTGTTCGCCCAGCCGCGTCACCCCTATACCGGCGCGCTGTTCTCGGCGATCCCGTCGCTGGATCCGGATGACCGCGGGCGGGCGCAGCGGCTGGAGGGGGAGATCCCCAGCCCCGCCAACGTGCCGCCGGGCTGCCGCTTCCACACACGCTGCCCCTTCGCGCAGGACCGGTGCCGCAGCGAGGTGCCGGCCTGGCGCGAAGTGGCGCCGCAGCAGCACGTGGCCTGCCATTTCAGCGAGGAACTGGCGCCCCGCCTGACCCGCACCCGTCAACCGGACCCGACCGCATGAGTGACGCACCCTACGACATCGCCATTGTGGGCGCCGGCATCGTCGGCCTCGGCCACGCACTTGCGGCGCTGCGCCACGGGTTGCGCGTGGCGGTGATCGACCGGGAGGCGCGGGCTGCCGGGGCCTCGGTGCGCAATTTCGGCTTCGTGACCGTCACTGGCCAGCAGGCGGGGATCACCTGGCGCCGGGCGCGGCGCGCGCGCGATGTGTGGGCCGAGGTGGCGCCGCAGGCCGGCATCGCCGTGCATCAGCGCGGGCTGCTGATGGTGGCGCGCCGGGTGGAGGCGATGGCGGTGCTGGAGGATTTCGCCGCCGGGCCGATGGGCGAAGGCTGCCGGCTGCTGGGCGCTGAAGGGCTGCGCGCGGAGGCGCCGATGCTGGCGCCGGGGCTATTGGGCGCGCTGCACTCCTCGCATGAATTGCGCGTGGAGAGCCGCGATGCGATCCCGCGGCTTACCGCCTGGTTGGCCGGGCAGGGCGTGGCGTTCCTGTCGCGGACGGCGGTGCGGGGGGTGGAGCCGGGGGCGGTGCACCATGCCGGCGGCACCGTTCGCGCCCGCCATGTGGTGGTGTGCCCGGGACCGGACCTTGTGACGCTCTATCCCGAGGTGATGGCACGGCGCGGCATCACGCTGTGCAAGCTGCACATGCTGCGGCTGGCCGACCCCGGCGTGCGTTTCCCCGCGCCGCTGATGAGCGATCTCGGCCTGGTGCGCTATCTCGGCTACCAGGGCCCGCGCCTGCCGGCGCTGCGGGCGCGGCTGGAGGCGGAGCAGTCGGCGTATCTGGCAGATGGCATCCATTTGATCGCCGTGCAGCACGAGGATGGCTCGCTGGTGGTGGGGGACAGCCACCACTACGACCCCACGCCCGATCCGTTCCAGCCGCGCGCGGTGGATGACCGGATGCTGGAGGAATACACCGCCGTCACCGGCCTCGC
>CAMDAM010000407.1 GCA_945888575.1 Asaia bogorensis
CATGGTCCCGTTTGCGCATCTGTGTTGCGCAAACGCACTGTCGCGAGGATTGTTGCGATGTCGAGCCTCCGTGCCCGTTCCGCCGTCTCCCCCCTCCGCCGTCCGGTGCTGCCGGCCGAGCTTCCCGAAGCGCTGCCCACCGTGGCCGAGCTGGTGGCCGCGCTGCGCCCGGAGGAGCCTGTCCACTGCCTGCGCCCGGCGACCCTGACGGCGACGGCGGAGACCTTCGTGCAGGCCTTCCCGGGCGACGTGCTCTATGCCGTGAAGTGCAACCCGGACCCCACGGTGCTGCGCGCCCTGTGGGCCGGCGGCGTGCGCCATTTCGACTGCGCCTCGCCCGCCGAGGTGGCGCTGGTGCGCACCATGTTCGCCGATGCCGAGATCCACTTCATGCACCCGGTGAAGGCGCGCGGCGCGATCCGCGAAGCCTGGGCGCGGCATGGCGTGCGCGACTTCGTGCTCGATTCCCGCGACGAGCTGGAAAAGATCCTGCGCGAGACCGCGGCCACCGGCGTGGAAGGCGCGCTCGGCCTGGTCGTGCGCCTCGCCCTGCCGAAGGGCGGCGCGGTGCTCGACCTCTCAGGCAAGTTCGGTGCGGAGCATGAGGAGGCCGTGGCGCTGCTGCGCGCCGCCCGCCCGGTGGCGTCCCGCCTCGGCATCGCCTTCCATGTCGGCTCGCAGTGCCTGGACCCCGTCGCATGGCGGCAGGCGATGGCGCTGGCCGGCGCGGCGATCGCCGAGGCGGGCGTGGCGGTGGACATCGTGGATGTCGGCGGCGGTTTCCCCGTCGTCTATCCCGATGTCGAGCTGCCGCCGCTCGGCGCCTTCATGGCCGAGATCGAGGCGGCGTTCGACGCGCTGGGCCTGCCCGGGGCGAAGCTGTGGGCCGAGCCCGGCCGCGCGCTGGTGGCCGGCGGTGCCTCCGTGGTGGTGCAGGTGCAGGCACGCCGCGGCGATGCGCTCTACATCAACGATGGCGTCTACGGCAGCCTGGCCGATGCCGGCGCGCTGGGCTTCCGCTACCCCGTGCGCTGCCTGCGCCCCACCGGCGCGGCGCCGACCTACGTGGTGCGCGGGTTCAGCTTCTTCGGCCCCACCTGCGACAGCGCCGACGTGATGCGCGGCCCGTTCTGGCTGCCCGAGGACATCGCCGAGGGCGACTGGATCGAGATCGGCCAGCTCGGGGCCTACGGCGCCTGCCTGCGCACCGCCTTCAACGGCTTCGACCGCGCCCGCGTGGCCGAAGTCTGCGACCCCGCCTTCGACGCGGCGCCCTTCCACGCGGCCTGACCTCCGCACACCCACTCCCGAAAGGAGCTTGCCATGACTGTTCACGCGACCTTCCAGGGCCGCCTGGTGATGCTTGGCTTCGGCAGCATCGGCCAGGGCGTGCTGCCGCTGATCCTGCGCCACATCGCCATGCCGCGCGAGCGCATCGCCATCCTCAGCGCCGACGACCGCGGCGCCGAGGTGGCGGCCGCCCATGGCATCGCCCACGCGGTGCAGCCGATCACGCGCGAGAACTATCGCGCCGTGCTCTCGGCCCGCCTCGGCCGCGGCGACTTCCTGCTGAACCTGTCTGTGGATGTCTCGTCCGTCGCGTTGGTGGAGCTGTGCCGCGAACTCGGCGCGCTGTACCTGGACACCTGCGTGGAGCCCTGGGCCGGCGGCTACACCGACCCCGCCCTGCCGCCGGCGCTGCGCAGCAACTACGCGCTGCGTGAAAGCGCACTGGCGCTGGTGCGCCCGGGCGCGGCGGACCCCACCGCGGTGATGACCCATGGCGCCAACCCCGGCCTGGTCTCGCATTTCGTCAAGCAGGCCCTGCTGAACCTGGCCGCGGACAGCGGGCAGGACGCCACCACCCCCGCCACCCGCGAGGGCTGGGCGAAGCTGGCCGATACGCTGGGCGTGAAGGTGATCCACATCGCCGAGCGCGACACGCAAACGGCCGACATCGCCAAGAAGCCCGGCGAGTTCGTCAACACCTGGTCGATCGACGGCTTCGTCGGCGAGGGCAACCAGCCGGCCGAGCTGGGCTGGGGCACGCATGAGAAGGCGCTGCCGGAGGACGGGCGCGAGCACGTCTTCGGCTGCGGCGCCGCGATCTGGCTCAACCGCCGCGGGGCGGCCACGCGCGTGCGCAGCTGGACGCCGCTGGAAGGCCCCTTCCACGGCTTCCTGATCACCCACAACGAGGCAATCTCGATCGCCGATTACTACACGCTGCAAGACGGCGGGACCGTTCGCTACCGGCCGACCGTCCACTACGCCTACCACCCCTGCGACGACGCGGTGCTGTCGCTGCACGAGCTGGCCGGCAAGAACTGGAGCATGCAGGCCCAGCAACGGCTGATGATGCGCGAAATCACCAGCGGCATCGACGAGCTGGGCGTGTTGCTGATGGGCCATGCCCGCGGCGCCTACTGGTACGGCTCGCGCCTGTCGATCGAACAGGCCCGCGCGCTGGCGCCACACAACAACGCCACCTCCCTGCAGGTCACAGCCGCCGTGCTGGGCGGCATGGTCTGGGCGATCGAGAACCCGCAGGCCGGCGTGGTGGAGGCTGACCAGCTCGACCATGCCCGAGTGCTGGAAGTCGCCGGCCCCTACCTGGGCGAGGTGGTCGGCGCCTACAGCAACTGGACCCCGCTGGAAGACCGCGGCGGCCTGTTCACGGAGCAACTGGACAATGCCTGCCCGTGGCAATTCGCCAACTTCCGGGTCGCCTGACGGAACGGGGCGGCGGGATCACCCACACCGCCCTATCACTCCCCCGTCTTTGCGAGCGAAGCGAAGAATCTTCTTTTTCTGAAGAAAAAGAAGCAAAAAGACTTTTATCCGTTCGCACGTCAACGCCTCGCTTCTCCAAACGGAGAGCGAGGCGTTTCTTCATTTCCGTCATCCTGAGCCGAAGGCGAAGGACCCACGCTTTTCCGCGACACCTTCAAGGTGAGCAACACTCTCATAGCCCAAGTACGTACGTAAAAATTTCCTTTCCCCTCCGGTCTTGCCTGTGCGATAGTTATCAGAGATGCCAAGCACTGCAGCCGCACCGAGCGAAGCCGACGCACCGCGCCCCTGGGCGCGGGCGATCCTGCACGCCCAGATTCCGGCCGCCCTCAAGCTCCTGCTGCTGGCCCTGCTTGGCGCCCTCTCGATGGCCCAGGCCCCGCGCAACATGATGCGCCTGCCGCGCAAGGACTGGTTCCTCGCCGCGCACACCAACCCCAACGAAGACCCGGAGCCCGTCCAAGACTGGCGTGAACTCCGCGTGCTCCGCCGCGCCCGCGCCGAACTCGGCTGGTTGCTACGCGGCAAGCCCAACCGGGGCATGTCCCTGTTGGGCCATCGCGCGCCCGTATTCCCCCCGCCGCAAGCCGCCCGCGCGCCCCCATAGAAGCCGCACGCCCAAAATCACCCCGAATCCGTCGCAAAAACCCCGCGTCCCGCGGAGATGACTCACGCCCAGCGCGCGCCGCCATCCCGGCGCCGACACCGCTCCTCGGTCAACAGGAAGGCTGGTTGGTATGATCCTCTCAAGATATGGGGATCAAAGGGCCGCCGGCCCTTTGCGGGTCCAGGGCAGAGCCCTGGCCTTCCTATTCTTCTATCGGTCAGACCGAACGAGACGTGGCATTACCGCGCCAGCATCGGCCCCAGGGCGCGCCCGGCGAACAGGTGCACATGCAAATGCGGCACCTCCTGCCCCGCGTGTTCGCCGATATTGGCCAGCAGGCGGTAGCCCGGCTCCTCCAGCCCCAGGTCGCGCGCCACCTGGCCCACGGCGCGGACGAAGCCCGCGATTTCCGCCTCCGCGGCGCGGGCGGAGAAATCGGCCCAGGAGATGTAGCGGCCGCGCGGGATCACCAGCACATGCGTGGGCGCCTGCGGGTTGATGTCATGGAAGGCGAGCGACCACGCATCCTCATGCACTTTCCGGCACGGGATCTCGCCGCGCAGGATTCGTGCGAAGATGTTGGTGTCGTCGTACTCGCCTGTGCCCTTCACCGGCATGGTCGTGTCTCCTGGAGGGGGATCAGGGAATCTTGGTGGTGCCCAGGCCGAGTTCCAGCGGCAGGGCGCGGGCGCGGGAGGCCTTCTCGGCCACGCCGGAGACACCCTCACGACGCTGCAACTCGGCCCAGACCTCCTCCGGGCGGACGCCGGCGTTCACCCACATGACCATGAGGTGGTAGAGCACATCGGCACTTTCGGAGATCAGCGCGTCGCGGTTGCCGCTGACGGCCTCGATCAGGCATTCCACCGCTTCCTCGCCGAATTTCT
>CAMDAM010000408.1 GCA_945888575.1 Asaia bogorensis
AAATAGGTCGCGAACCCCTCGATGCGCCCACCCTCGATGCGCGCCCACTTGGTGTGGCTGCCGGGCATGCACACCACGCCCTCGCCACCCAGGGACGCCATCAGCCCCACGAGTTTGGTCTCCTCGCCGCGCATCACCTCCGGCACGCCAGAGGCATCGCGACCGGAGAGCCCGGGCACCAGCCGCACTTCGGCGCCCTCGAACGGCACCGCCACCAGCGCCTGCGCGATGGCACGGGGATCGGCGGGGCAGGGGAGGTAGGGCGCCTCCACCCAGCCCTGCCGGCTGCCGATCATGCCGCACATCAATACCTGGCGCTCGCCGTCCTGCAGCCAGGCGCCCACCGTTTCCTGCAACACCTCGGCAAAAGCGCCGCCTTCCACCTTGGTGATTCCGCGCGGGGAGGCGGCATGGTCCACCACCCGCCCCGCGGCATCGAACCGGTAGGCGCGCAGGTTGCTCGTGCCCCAATCCACCCCGATCATGCGGCTCCTCCCCTGGGATGCTCCCAGCGGCGGCGTTTCAGCCACCGATCGCACAAGACCGCAAGGTCGTCCGCCGTTCCCCGCCCCGGGGGCCGCTCAGATCGGCAGGGCTGCCAGCTTCTCCACCAGCCGCCCGCCCAGCCCGGTGAAGGCCATCGAAACTGCCGCCGCGAGCGTGCCGATGACCACGGCATACTCCACCGCGACCGTCCCGCGCGCGTCTATGGCCGTTCCCGGCCAGCAGGAAGAAAAAAAGGTCAATGCAGTGCTTTCGGAATATGGCGTGAATGACAATCGCTGTAGCGGTATGGATACAATCTGCCACGAATTCGCTACATCAATCTTTCAATCGAACCCTGGCTCGCGCCCAGTTGTCCGCACGGGGGGCTGGTGTCGAAGGCCCCAATGCGCCATATGCTCACCCTCGGCGCTTTTCGTTCTGGGCTGAACGCCTCGCAAGTCCCGCCTTCTGGTTGTCTTCGCACTGGTTCTCCCTGCCTCGAAAATCAATTCCGGCCCGCCAAGTAGCGCGGGGCGCCGGAGACGTAGGAGACATGCGATGACGACAGGAACGGTTAAGTGGTTCAACACCACCAAGGGCTACGGCTTCATTCAGCCTGACGACGGCTCCAAGGATGTGTTCGTGCACATTTCCGCCGTGGAGCGTGCCGGCATGAGCCTGAAGGAAGGCCAGAAGGTCGGTTATGACCTCGAGCGTGGCCAGCAGGGCAAGATGTCCGCCGTCAACCTCAAGAACGCCTAAGCGAGAACGGGCGCGGGCGCATGCCCCCGCCCATCCGCAAATTCGCCGTCGGCGACCGGGTGGAACTCTCCCCCGGTCGGTCCGACCCCCCACGCTTCAGCGCGTCAAATGTCGTGGCCGGCACCTACACGATCGTGGGCCTCATGCCGTGGCAAGGCACCGACTACCAGTACCGCGTGAAGCACGCCCGCGACCAGCACGAACGCGTGGCCAGCGAGACCGAGCTTCGCCGCGGATGAACAGGGGCTGCAATGGTTTTCAAGGTTAACTACAACCAGCAGCGCAATGAGCGCGATCGCGCCAAGCAGGCGAAGAAAGACGCCAAGCTGCGCGAGAAGGAGGCGGAAGTCGCCCGCCGCCGCAACACCCGCGACGAGTCCCCCAACCCCGAAAATCCGGTACAGGAGGACGAACACAATGGCCCCACCTAGGCGCCGCATCGAAACCAGCTTCATCGCCTTCGACGTGACCTATGTCGACGGCACCCAAACCTCCAACCGCCGCGTCCCCGCCACCGCCCTTACCGGCCTGGAAGGCGACGCAGCCGCACAGCCCATCATCGAGCAGCAGGACCGCGAAATCGGCCAGGCCTCCGGCCGCCCCCGCCCCGCCATCCGCTCCCTCGCCCGCAGCCCTGCCAAGGGTTAGTGTCCTGCCCGCGGAGTTCGTCCGGCTTCGGACGAACGTAGCGGACGAGCAGGCCACGAGAAATTAAGCTTCGTTGCGTTCGTAGTACACGAAGCCGTGCAGCCGCCCCGCGAAGGGGCGGCTGTAGCCACGAGTGACCACCCAGCCCGCCCGCTCATAGAAGCACCGCGCCGGCCCGTTCGCCCTAAAGCACTCCAGGCTGCACACCCCCCGCGCCACCGCCTCCGCCAGCAACGCCCGCCCCGCGCCCGTGCCCTGCACCGCCGGGTCGATGAACAGCATGTCCAGGTGCGTGCCGGTCACCAGCGAGAACCCCACCACCCGGCCACCGGCCTCCGCCACGCGCAGGCGATCCAGGCTGGCCTCGAACCGCGCCACGAAACTTTCCGGCGTGCGCCGGGCCAGTTCCTCGTCATCCAGGATCGGCGCGAAGGCGGCGCGGTAGGAGGCGCTGGCCACCGCGGTCGCCGCCGGCACATCCCCGGGCATGGCGGGGCGGACGATCAATGCCCGCCCCTCAGCCGCGGATCCAATGTATCCCGCAGCGCATCCCCCAGCAGGTTCAACCCGAACGCCAGCAGCAGGATCGCAACGCCCGAGAACACCGCCGGCCACGGTGCCAGCATCAGGAAGTTCCGCCCCTCCGACAGCATCAGCCCCAAGGAGGGCGTTGGCGGCTGCGTCCCCAGCCCCAGGAAGGACAGCGATGCCTCCACCAGGATTGCGGCCGAGAGCAGCAGGGAGGTCTGCACCAGCACCACGCTGGCCAGGTTCGGCAGCACGTGCAGGAAGATGATGCGCCCGTCGGTCGCCCCCGCCGCCCGCGCGCCGGTCACGTAATCGCTCTCGCAGATCACCAGCGCCGGCCCGCGCAGCAGGCGGGCGAAGATCGGCGTGTACACCACGGCAATTGCCACAGCGGCGGTTTCCTGCCGCGGCCCCAGCACCGCCACCACCCCGATCGCCAGCAGCATCACCGGGAAGGCGAACAGCACATCCATCGCCCGCATCACCAGCCGGTCCGTCCAGCCGCGGTAATAGGCCGCCACCAGCCCCAGCGTCCCACCCGCCACCAATGCCACGCCCACCGCCAGCGCGGAGACGAACAGCGAGGTCCGGCTGCCATGGATGATCCGGCTCAGCACATCGCGCCCGAACTGGTCCGTCCCAAGCCAATGCGCCGCCGTCGGCCCCTTCATCCGCGCCATGATGTCCTGCGCCACGGGGTCGTACGGTGCCACCCACTCCGCGAACCCGGCCACCAGTACCTGCAGCACCACCAGCGCCATGGCGAACCACAGCAACCGCCGCCCCGCCATCACGCCCGCACCCGGGGGTCGATGGCCAGGTACAGCAGGTCCACCACGAAGTTCACCACCACGAACCCAAGCGTCACCATCAGGATCGTCGCCTGCAGCAGCGGATAGTTGCGCTCGGCAATGGCCCCCAGGATCAACCGGCCGAGCCCGGGGATGGCGAACACCTGTTCCACCACGATCGCCCCGCCCAGCAGATACCCTGTCATGATCCCCACCGAGGTCACGAACGGGATCAACGCGTTGCGCAGCGCATGGCGATACACCACGCTCCGCTCCGGCACCCCCTTGGCCCGCGCCGTGCGGATGTAATCCTGCCCCAGCGCATCCAGCATCGCCGAGCGCACCAGCCGCGACAGGTTGGCCAGGATCGGCAGGCCGAGCGCGAAGGCCGGCAACGCCAGCCGCGTGATGTTTCCAATGGGATCAACGCTGAACGGCACATAGCCCAGCAACTGCAGCGAAGGTGCGACCGTCGCCAGCACCAGGATCATCACGATCCCCAGCCAGAAGCTCGGGATCGTCAGCCCCGCCACGGTTACCACCCGCATCGCCGCATCCGCCCCGCCGCCGCGCCAGCGCGCCATCAGGCACCCGGCCGGCACCGCCAGCCCCGCGCCCACCACCAGCGCCAGCACGGTGAGCTGCACCGTGGGCCACACATGCACGAGGATTTCGCCTGCCACCGGCTTGCCGGTCCACAGCGACGTGCCAAGGTCGCCCTGCAACACCTTGGACATCCAGCCGAAATACTGGACATGGATCGGCTGGTCCAAGCCGATCTGCGCCCGAAGTGCCGCAATCGCCGCCGGCGTCACCTCAGTGTTCGCCCCCAGCATGATCGCCACGGCATCGCCGGGGATCAGCCGGATCATCGCGAACACGATCACCGAGACGGCGGCCAGCACCACGGCCAGGTCCACCAGCCGCGCCAGCAGCAGCCGCCTCAGCATCCCAGTTGGCCCGCCAGCGTCACTTCGCCACAGCGGTAT
>CAMDAM010000409.1 GCA_945888575.1 Asaia bogorensis
GTGGAAGCCTTCCTCAAGCGCGAACTCACCACCGCCTTCCCGGACGACGGCTTCCAGGGCGAGGAAACCGGCACCGGCCCCCAGGGCGCCCTCACCTGGGTGGTGGACCCGATCGACGGCACCTCCAACTTCGCCCGCGGCGCCCCGCGCTGGTGCGTCTCCATCGGCCTCATGCAAGGCCGCACCTCCGTGGCCGGCGTGCTGCACGCCCCGATGCTGGGCGAGACCTTCGCCGCCCGCCAGGGCGCCGGCGCCACGCTGAACGGCACCCCCATCCGCGCCGCCGCCACCACCGACCTCGCCCGCGGCATGGTCGAATGCGGCTGGTCGCCCCGCCGCCCGAACGCAGAGTTCTACGCCCTCTCCCGCGGCATCATGGAAGCCGGCGCCATGCTCCGCGCCGGCGGCTCCGGCGCCCTGGGCCTGGCCGACGTCGCCGCCGGCCGCATCGACGGCTACATCGAACTGCACATCAACCTGTGGGACGTCGCCGCCGCGCTGTGCATCCTGGCCGAAGCCGGCGCCATCACATCGGATTTCACCGCGGGGCAGGGCATGACGGATGGCAACCCGATCCGCGCCACCGGCCCGGGCGTGGCCGAGGCCCTGCGCGCCATAGCGGGGTTCTAAGCCACCTCGATGACGGCCCTCCAGCGCCGCCTCGCCCTCACTCTCGGCTTCACGCAGCTCTTGGCCTGGGGCACCACCTACTACATCCCCGCCACCATGGCCGGCCCGATCGCCGAGGAGCTGGGCACCTCGCGCACCATGCTGTTCGGCGCCTTCTCCTGGGCCGTGCTGATCGCCGGCTTCTGCGCCCCCGCCATCGGCCGCTACATCGACCGCCACGGCGGCAAGCCGGTGCTCTGCGCCGGCCAGGTCGTCACCGCCACCGGGCTGCTCGCGCTCTCCGTCTGCACCTCCGTCATCGGCTGGTACGTCGCCTGGAGCATCCTGGGCGTCGGCATGGCGCTCGCCCTCTACGACACCGCCTTCTCCACCATCGGCCGCCTGCTGGGGAAGGATGCCCGCCCGGCGATGACAGGCGTCACCTTCATCGCCGGCTTCGGCGGCACGCTGGGCTTCCCCATGGGCACCTGGCTCGCCGCCCATTGGGGCTGGCGCTGGGCCATGGTGCTCTACGCCGGCGTCGCGCTGTGCATCATCCTGCCGACCATGCTGGCCCTGATCCCCAAGGCCCAGCCCAACCCCGCCCCCGCCCGCCGCGCCCCCGGCGAGGCAGCCCCCCCCATGCCCGCGCGGGAGCGCCGGCTGTTCCTGTTCCTGGCCACCTTCTTCACCCTGCGCGCCTCCATCGGCGCGATCGTGACGCTGCACCTGCTGTTCCTGCTGACCGGCCTCGGCCTGTCCATGGAAGCCGCCGTGCTCTGCGCCATGGTCATCGGCCCCAGCCAGGTCGCCAGCCGCATCGTGGAATTCACCCTGGCCCGCTGGCTCACGCCCATGATGTCCGCCTGGTTCGGCGCCGTGATGCTGCCCGTGGGCGTGATCCTGCTGCTCGGCGGCGCGCCGGCCGTGGTGTTCGCCGCCTTCTACGGCATCAGCAACGGCATCCTCACCATCACCCGCGGCGTGGTGCCCATGCACGTCTTCGGCCCCAACGGCTACGCCACGCTGATGGGCCGCATGGCCCTGCCCAGCCAGATGGCCCAGGCCCTGATGCCCACCCTCGTCGCCCCGTTTCTGGAACAGGTCTCCGCCCATACCGCCCTGGGCATCATGGGCGCGGTGGCCGTCGTGGCGATGCTGTGCCTGATCCCGGTCAGCCGACGATAAGGAAGCGGTTCTTTTTTGAAAAAAAGAACCAAAAAACTTTCATTCGTTTGAGGCGGAAATACCGGGTCTTTCCTAGGCTTCCCACCGCTGTAACCCGCCCTGTCCTTCCGACAACCGGCCCGCGCGCCCCACGGCACTCCGCTCGGCGGACATCAGCACCCCCAGCGTCGCGCCATCCTCCGCCGGCACCCGCGCCATGGTCCGCGCCCCATCGGCCAACCGCAGCACCACGGCGCCGTACTCGGGCGTGCCATCCGTGCGGAACACCACGGTGTGGGTTTCCACCTCGGCCTCGCCCGTGCGTCCCTCCACGATCTCCGGCGCCGGCCCGCGCCGCGCATCCGCCACCGCCTGCAGGTCGCGCGACACCAGCGTGCCGTCCGCCGCGCCGCCCAGCACCAGCGTGCGATGGTTGGTCACGAACCCGCCCTGTCCATAGAGCAACCCCAGCGCGCCTGCCTCGCCGCGCAACGCCCGCACCATCCCGCAGGCCGCGTGCAGCATGTAGTTGTTCAGCGGCGCGCCATGAAACGTCAGCCCCCCGGCCACCGTCGGGGTCGCACTCTCCGGCAGCCCGAGCTTGCGCCGCGCCATCTTCGGCACGCAGGGAAAGCAGGAATAGAACTCCCGGTGCGCGAACCGATCCACATCCCCGCCCGCCATCTCCAGCGCCGCCTCCAGCACCACATCCTGCGCATGGGCATGGCGGAACTGGTCGCGCGACAGATAATCCTTCGGCTCGTTCGCCGCCGCCCCGCCCCGCACCGGAATGCACCGCTCCTCCGCAATGCCCAGGGACCGCGCCACCGCCAGGCTGGTCAGGATCACCGCCGCCCCCTGGTTCACCAGCGGGTTCGCCGTCATCAGCTTGGGATACGGCCAGGCGATCATCCGGTTCTCCGGGGAAGGCGTGGCGATCTGCTCCGGCGTAAACGCCCGCGGCAGCCAGGAATCCGGATTCCCCGCCGCCACCGCGGCATAGGCCGCCCATACCCGCGCGGATTCCGCATGCCCCTCCGCCGGCGTCTGCCCCCAGCCCGCCTGGGTGGCGTTCTCGTAGAGCGGATACACCCGGATCGGCATGTCGATCCCATGCCGACGCGCCAGCTCATGCAGGTACGACCGGCTCCGCGGCTGCGGGTTCGGCTCGCGCGGCGTCCAGGGCAGCTCGATCCCCCGCTTCTGCGCCGCCGCCGCCGTATGCTGCGCCTCCGCCCCCACCACCGCGGCCACCTGGCTCTCGCCGCGCGCGATCCGCTCCGCCGCCTCGTGCAGGAACCGCACCGGCGTTTCGCCCCCCACCGGCCCATAGAACGCATGCCGCGGCGCCAGCCCCGCCCGCGCCAGCAGCGCCCCCATCAGGTCCGGATAGGGCCATGAAACAGAGTTCACCACATCCAGCGCATCCAGCCGCGCCAACAGCCCCGCCCCGGCATCCGCCTCCGCCCGCTTCAGGGCTTCGTGCATCAGCGCAATCGGCTCCAGCCCCTCCGCCGGGTCTACCGGCCGGTCCTTGATCTCCCCGATCCCGACAATCACTGGAATGCGCTCAGGCGATGTCATGCAACCCTCCCTGCCGCCAGGTGGCGTGCGGGCCAGCATGGGCCGGCACCGCCCGGCCCGCCAAGCCTTGGCTTGCCCTCGCCCGCCGCTGGGGCCACCATCACCCCAACAAGACCCGGCACGCCATGCCGGAGGGAGGGTGGACGTGAGGGAAGAAAGATTGTTCTTTTTTGAAAAAAAGAACCAAAAAACTTTTATTCGCTTGCACCCACGCCAGCCGGGAGAAACCGGCGCAGTGATCAAAGGTCTTTTTGCTTCTTTTTCTTCAGAAAAAGAAGACTTCCTTTCTTGGCTTTCACCATGAAGACCGCCTTCGTCACCGGCGGCGCCAGCGGCATCGGCCTGGCCCTGGTGGAGGCCTGCCTCGCCCGCGGCATGAACGTGGCCCTGGCCGACATCGAGGACTCCGCCCGCGCCCGCGCCGCGGACATCCTCGCCGGCCACACCGGCCAACTGCTGCTCGTGCCCTGCGATGTCGCCGACCGCGCCAGCGTGGCCGCCGCCCGCGATGCCACCATCGCCGCCTTCGGCCCCATCCACCTCCTGTGCAACAACGCCGGCGTCGGCACCGGCGGGCGCATCGACACCGTCCCGCCGCCCGCCTGGGAGTGGCTGATGGGCGTGAACCTCATGGGCGTGGTCCACGGCCTGACAGAATTCGTGCCGCACATGAAGGCGCATGGCGAACCCGGCCACATCGTCAACACCGGCAGCATGGCCGGCATGAACGGCTTCCGCGGCATGGGCCCTTACTGCGCCAGCAAGGCCGCGGTCGTCAGCCTGTCGGAGGCACTCGCCGCCGAGCTGGCCGATACCCCCATCGGCGTCAGCGTGCT
>CAMDAM010000410.1 GCA_945888575.1 Asaia bogorensis
GCCGCCTGGGCCGTGCTCACCTTCCTCGGCCGCAGCGGCTACCTGCAGATCGCCGAACGCATGCTCGCCATGCGCGACGCCTACGTGGCGGGGATCGAGGCCATCCCCGGCATGCAGGTCTACGGCAAGCCGGATCTCTCCATCCTCGCCTTCGGCGCCCCGGAGAAAGACGCCGATTCGATCGCCGAAGGGATGGCCAAGCGGGATTGGATCCCCGGCATGGTCCGCACCCCGCCGGGCCTGCACCTCATGATGTCCCTGCTTCACGAGCCCGCCCGCGAGCCGTATCTCAGGGATCTCGCCGCCGCCGTCGCCGAAGCCGCCCCCGCCAAGGGCCGCCTCGCCTCAGCGGTGTACTGATCCTCGGCTCCCACGCATTGACATCCCGCCCGCCGTCGCCCTAAAAGCCGCCCTCCTGGCGCGCGGGCACCCTGCCGCGCCCCCTCACTGTTGCATCTGCGCCGCGGCCTGCCGCTCGCAAGGAATTGGACCATGTTCGCAGTCATCCGCACCGGCGGAAAGCAGTATCGCGTGCAGCCCGACCAGGTGCTGAAGGTCGAAAAGCTGGAGGCGGAAGCCGGCGGCACCGTCACCTTCACCGACGTGCTGGCCCTCGGCGCCGAAGGCTCGATCACGATCGGTGCGCCGACCGTCGTCGGCGCCACGGTCACCGCCACCGTCATCGCCCAGGATCGCCTGGAAAAGGTGATCATCTTCAAGAAGCGTCGCCGGCAGAACAGCCGCCGCAAGAACGGCCACCGCCAGCACGTCACCGTGCTGCGCGTCTCCGCCATCAACGCGGCGTAAGGAGAACCACCCATGGCACATAAGAAGGCAGGCGGCTCGTCCCGCAACGGTCGCGATACCGAAGGCCGCCGCCTCGGTCTCAAGAAGTCCGGCGGCCAGGAAGTCATCGCCGGCAACATCATCGTCCGCCAGCGCGGCACCAAGGTGAAGCCGGGCACCAACGTGGGCCTGGGCAAGGATCACACCCTGTTCGCCCTCGTCGATGGCCGCGTGAAGTTCCAGACCCGCGCCGACAACCGCGTGCACTGCTCCGTGGAGCCGCTGCCGCTGGCCGCCGAATAACAGCGCGCGCCCGAACCAGCTTGCGATTGGGGGTCGGCGCCAGCCGGCCCCCTTTTCGTTTCTGGAGTCCCAGATGAAGTTCCTCGACCAAGCCAAGATCTACTGCCGTTCCGGCGACGGGGGCGACGGAGTCGTGGCCTTCCGCCGCGAGCGCTTCATCGAGTTCGGTGGCCCCGATGGCGGCAATGGCGGCCGCGGCGGCAACATCATCTTCGAAGCCGTCCAGAACCTGAACACGCTGATCGACTTCCGCTACACGCAGCATTTCCGCGCCAAGAAGGGCGGCAATGGCGCAGGCTCCGATCGCACCGGCGCCGGCGCGCCCGATGTGGTGATCAAGGTGCCGATCGGCACCCAGATCTTCGACGACGACCAGGAAACCATGCTCGCCGACCTCGATGTGCCCGGCAAGCGCATCACCCTGCTGAGCGGCGGCGATGGCGGTTTCGGCAACGCCAACTTCAAATCCTCCACCAACCGCGCGCCCCGCCGCGCCGACAAGGGCTGGCCGGGGGAGGAGCGCTGGGTGTGGCTGCGCCTGAAGCTCATCGCCGATATCGGGCTGCTCGGCCTGCCGAACGCGGGCAAGAGCACCTTCCTCTCCGTCGTCTCCGCCGCCAGGCCCAAGATCGCCGACTACCCCTTCACCACGCTGCACCCCCAGCTCGGCGTGGTCCGCCTGGACATGACGCGGGAATTCGTGATCGCCGACATCCCCGGCCTGATCGAGGGCGCGCATGAAGGCGCCGGCCTCGGCGACCGCTTTCTCGGCCATGTCGAACGCTGCGCGGTGCTGCTGCACCTGGTCGATGGCGCCGCCGGCCATGTCGGCAAGCAATGGCGCACGGTGCGCGGGGAGCTGGAGCAGTACGGCGGCGGTCTGGCCGACAAGCCGGAGATCATCGCGCTGAACAAATGCGACGCGATGACCCCACGCCAGATCTCGGACCGTCGCAAGCAGTTGCACGAAGCCTCCGGCGCGCCGGTCTATGTCATCTCCGGCGCCAGCCACCAGGGCGTGCCGGAACTGCTGGAAGCCCTGTGGAAGGTGATCCAAGAGGCCCGACAGAAGTGACCACCCTGCCCACCCTCGCCACCGCCAAGCGCCTGGTCGTGAAGATCGGCAGCGCGCTGGTGGTGGATGCCGCGCAATCGACCCTGCGCACGGAATGGCTCGCGGGCGTGGCCGCCGACATCGCCGCCCTGCGCAAGCGCGGCGTGGAAGTGATCGTGGTCTCCTCCGGCGCCGTGGCGCTGGCCCGCCGTGCGCTGGGCCTCACCCGCAAGCGGCTGCGGCTGGAAGAGAAGCAGGCCGCGGCATCGGTCGGCCAGATCCGCCTCGCCGGCGCCTGGGCAGATGTGCTGGCGGCAAACGGCCTCACCGCCGCCCAACTCCTGCTCACCCCGCACGACAGCGAGGACCGGCGCCGCTACCTCAACGCGCGCGCCACGCTGCGCACGCTGCTGGAACTCGGCTGCATCCCGGTGATCAACGAGAACGACACCGTGGCCACCGCTGAACTCCGCTTCGGCGACAACGACCGCCTGGCCGCCCGCGTCGCCGAGATGGTTGGCGCCGACCAGCTCGTGCTGCTCTCTGATATCGACGGCCTCTACACCGCCGACCCCCGCACCAACCCCGGCGCCCGGCACCTGCCGGTGGTGGAGGCGATCACGCCGGAGATCGAGGCGATGGGCGGCGAGCCCCCGCCCGGCTATTCCTCCGGCGGCATGCGCACCAAGCTGGTCGCCGCCAAGATCGCAACCGGCGCCGGTTGCGCCATGGCGATCGCCATCGGCAACGTGCCCAACCCGCTGGCCCGGCTAGAGGAAGGCGCGCGCTGCACCTGGTTCCTGCCGGTGGCCGCCGACCACTCCGCCCGCAAGCGCTTCATCCTCGGCACGCTGCACCCCGCCGGCCGCTTCGTGCTGGACGATGGCGCGGTGCGCGCGCTCGCCCAGGGCCGCTCCCTGCTCCCCGCCGGGGTGCGCGAGGTGGCCGGGGTCTTCGAGCGCGGCGACGTGGTGGAGGTGCTGGCGCCGGATGGCCGCGCCCTCGGCCGCGGCCTGTCCGCCTATGCCAGCGCCGATGCCGCCCGCATCATCGGCCGCCGCAGTACGGAGATCGAGGACATCCTCGGCTGGCGCGGCCGCGACGAACTGATCCACCGCGACGACCTGGTGCTGCGCGAGGGGTAGAAGGGAGACCGCCGATGAACATCGCCACGAACCCTGCCGAGACCGCCGAGGCCTGGATGGCACAGGCCGCCCGCCGCGCCAAGGCCGCCTCCGGCATGCTGGCCACGCTGCCGAACGACACCCGCAACGCCGCCCTCCACGCCGCGGCCAACGCCATCCGCGCCCATGCGGCCGGGATCGAGGCGGCCAACGCGAAGGACCTCGCCGCCTTCGACGCCGCCGGCGGCAGCAAGGCCTTCCGCGACCGCCTGGCCCTCAACCCCGCCCGCATCGAGGCAATGGCCAAGGGGCTGGACGACATCGCCGCCCTGCCCGACCCGCTGGCGCGCACCCTGGCGGACTGGACCCAACCCAACGGGCTCCGGATCAAGCGCATCCCGCAGCCGATCGGCGTGATCGGCATGATCTACGAAAGCCGCCCCAACGTGGGTGCGGATGCCGCCGGGCTGTGCCTGAAGTCGGGCAATGCGGTGATCCTGCGCGGCGGCTCCGACAGCTTCCACTCGGCGCGGGCCATCCACGAAGCCGTCAGCGAAGGCCTGCGCGCGGCCGGCGTGCCGGAGGAGGCGGTGCAGATCCCGCCGGAGACGGACCGCGCCTACGTGGCCGCGATGCTGGGGGCCGCGGGTGCCGTGGACCTCATCATCCCGCGCGGTGGCAAATCCCTGGTGGAGCGGGTGCAGCGCGAGGCGCGGGTGCCGGTGCTGGCCCATGCCGAGGGGCTCTGCCACACCTACGTGCACGAAAAGGCCGACCCGGCGATGGCCCGCGCGGTGCTCGCCAACGCCAAGATGCGCCGCACCGGCGTCTGCGGCGCCACCGAGGTGCTGCTGATCGATGCCGCCATCGCCCCCACCCTGCTGCCGGACCTGATCGCCGATCTGCGCGCCCTGGGCTGCGAC
>CAMDAM010000411.1 GCA_945888575.1 Asaia bogorensis
TCTACCCCTTCCTCGCCAAGCGCTGGATCGACCACATCGCCACCTTCGGCATGTCCCACCGCACCGGCCTCAACAACGGCGGCCCCAACTACGCCAAGGCTCAGCCCGCCGCCGCCCGCCGCGACGCCTGGCCCCCCTCCGGCAAGCCCCCGGGCACAGACCTCGATTTCATCCGCTCCCAGCACCTCGACCCCTACAACGTCGAGTTCGGCACCATCAACACGCCCACCCCCTCGCAAAGCTTCATGAACCCGGCCCTGGGCACCGCCATCTGCTCGGCGCTCAACGACTACGCCGTGGAGTTCCTCGCCAAGCCGGAACCCCGCCTCAAGGCCAGCATCACCGTCAACTACGAAGATGCCGAAGGCGCGGTCGCCGAAATCCGCCGCTGGGCCGGCAGCCCCCATATCGGCCACGTCTACCTGCTCTCCCGCACCGCCGAACCCCTCGGCACCCCGCGCTACCGCCCCATCTTTCGCGCCGCGGCCGAAGCCGGCATCCCCGTGGCGATGCACGCCTTCGGCTTCGGCGGCAACCCCAACACCTCCGGCGGCTGGGCCAGCTTCTACATCGAAGACATGCTCGCCCACGCCCACTCCATGCAGTCCCAGCTCATCTCCCTCATCGTCGAAGGCGTGTTCGAGGAACTGCCGAACCTGAAGTTCGTCATGGTCGAAGGCGGCTTCGGCTGGGTGCCCTCCCTCGGCTGGCGCCTGGACAAGCACTGGAAAACCCTGCGCAGCGAAACCCCGCATCTGCGCATGGCCCCCAGCGAATACATCAAGCGCAACGTCTGGCTCACCACCCAGCCCATGGAAGAGCCAGGGAACCCCAAGCACCTCGAAGACCTCATCGCCTGGATCGGCCTCGACCGCCTGATGTTCGCCAGCGACTACCCTCACTGGGATTTCGACGACCCCATGACCTCGCTGCCCATCCGCTTCAATGCCGAAGACTCCCGCAAGTTCTATCGCGGCAATGCGGCTGCGGTGTACGGAAGATAAGACTCTTCTTTTTCTGAAGAAAAAGAAGCAAAAAGACTTTTACTTGACGTACTTCAACGCCTCGCCTCTCCAAACGGAGGGCGGGGCGTTTCCTCATTTCCGTCATCCTGAGCCGAAGGCGAAGGATCCACGCTTTTCCGCGCCACCTCCAGAGTGAGCAAAACTCCCATAACCCGAGTACGTACGTAATTTTTTCCTTTGCCCATTGGCCTTGCCTGTGCGATAGTTATCAGTGATGCCAAACAATGCAGCCGCACCGAGCGAAGCCGACGCACCGCGCCCCTGGGCGCGGGCGATCTTGCACGCCCAGATTCCGGCCGCCCTCAAGCTCCTCCTGCTGGCCCTGCTTGGCGCCCTCTCGATGGCCCAGGCCCCGCGCAACGTGTTGCGCCTGCCGCGCAAGGACTGGTTCCTCGCCGCGCACACCAACCCCCACGAAGACCCAGAGCCCGTCCAAACCTGGCGTGAACTCCGCGTGCTGCGCCGCGCCCGCGCCGAACTCGGCTGGCTGCTGCGCGGCAAGCCCCACCGGGGCATGTCCCTATTGGGCCACCGCGCGCCCGTATTCCCCCCGCCGCAAGCCGCCCGCGCGCCCCCATAGCAGCCGTACGCCCAAAATCACCCCGAATCCGTCGCAAAAGCCCCGCGTCCCGCGGCGATGACTCATGCCCGAAGAAAGAATCTTCCTTTTTCCGAAGAAAAAAGAAGCAAAAAAGACTTCATTCGCTAGCACCCGTGTCAGTCGTCCCAGCACGAGCACAAGCGAACAAAAGTTTTTTGGTTCTTTTTTTCAAAAAAGAACCGCTTCCTTCCTCAAAGCCGCCCTACCGCCGCAAACCCCACATCCGCCGCCACCAGCGCCGCATCGATATCCGCCGCCTGGTGCGCCGTGCAGAGGAACATGTTGTGCTTGGGGTGAAAATACGCCCCCGCCCGAAGGGCTGCCGAACAGAACGCATTGGCCTGCTTCAGCTCCGCATCATCCTCGAACAGCACCAGCGGCATCTGCACCGGCCCGGTCTGCCGAATGCCAATCCCGTGCTTCCGCGAAAGCGCCTCCATCCCCGACCGGAACCGCTCGCCCATCGCCACCATATGCCCGATCCCGTCATCGCGCTTCAGCGCCCGGATCGTCGCCACCCCCGCCGCATGCGGCACCGCGGCCGTCCAGAACGACCCCGTCGAAAACGTGCCCTTCACCGCATCCCGAAACCGATCATTCCCGGTGATCGCCGCCAGCGAATGCCCATTGGCGATGGATTTGCTCCACGCCGAAAGATCCGGCCGCACGCCCACCGTCTCCCACGAGCCGCCCAGATGCAGCCGGAACCCCGCCCGCACATCATCGATGATCAGCGCCGCCCCGGTGGCATCGCACAGCTCCCGCGCCCGCCGCGCAAACGCCGCGGAAGGCATCTCCTGGTCGATGCCCACATCATGCCGGAAGGCCGAGGCCACGATCGCCGCGAGGTCCCCGCTGTTACGGTCCACCGCCGCTTCCAGGCTGGCAACGTCGTTGTAGATGTAGTGATCGATATGCGCCCGGTCCTCGGCGGTCACACCGCTCAGGGAAGGCGAAGTCCACGGCACCGCCCCATGGTAGGCCCCCTTGGCCACCAGCACCTTCCGCTTGCCGGTCCCGGCCCGCGCGAAGGTCACCGCCATGGTGGTCGCATCGGTGCCGTTCTTCTGGAACTGCACCCAGTCCGCATGCGGGATAGTGTCCACCAGCAGTTCCGCCAGCTCCACCATCGCCTCGCCCGGCCCGTTCTGGCAGTCCCCGGCCGCCGCCTGCCGCGCCGCCGCCGCCTCTACCTCCGGGTGGTGATGCCCCAGCAGCACCGGCCCCCAGCTGCACATGAAGTCGATGTATTCGTTGCCATCCACGTCGCGGATTCGGCACCCCTGCGCGGAGCTGAAGAACTGCGGATAGCCTTCCGGCAGATTGGCAGCGTTCTGGTGCCCCCACATCCCGCCCGGCACCACCCGCGCCGCGCGCGCCCGCAGTTCCGAATCCTTCGCGTTGTGCAGCATCCGCTTCTCCATCGCCCACAATTCGGTCCATCCTAGGCGCGCCACGCTCCCCCGGGAAAGGACCCCCATGCGCAAGCTGCTCGCCGCGATGCTGTTGCTGCCCTCCCTGGCCTCCGCCCAACCCCTGCGGATCGGCCTGGCCAGCGACCCGGATATCCTGGACCCCACCCTGTCGCGCACCTCCGCCGGCCGCGTGGTGTTCT
Organism: Asaia bogorensis; assembly: GCA_945888575.1. Taxonomy (GTDB): domain Bacteria; phylum Pseudomonadota; class Alphaproteobacteria; order Acetobacterales; family Acetobacteraceae; genus CAMDGX01. The sequence continues at coordinate 3,242 of CAMDAM010000411.1, forward strand.
CCGGCATGTGCGACAAGCTGGTGGAGATCGACACCAAGCTGAACTTCATCCCGCAACTCGCCACCGCCTGGGCCTGGCAGGATGAAGGCAAAACCCTCGCCCTCACCCTGCGCCCGGGCGTGAAGTTCCACGACGGCGCCACGATGGACGCAGCCAGCGTCCAGGCCTCGCTGCAACGCCACCTCACCATGCAGGGCTCCACCCGCCGCGCAGAGATGGGCCCGATCACCGCCATCGACGCCACCGGCCCGCTGGAAGTGAAGATCCGCCTCTCCGCCCCCTTCGCCCCCCTGGTCGCCGCCCTGTCCGACCGCGCCGGCATGATGATGTCCCCGGCCAGCGCCGCCCAGAACGGCGAGAACTTCGCAAAGGCCCCCGGCTGCGCCGGCCCGTTCAAGTTCACCCGCCGCATCGCGCAAGACCGCATCGAGCTGGAGCGCTTCGCCGAGTACTGGGACGCGAAAAGCATCGCCTTCGACAGCGCCGTGTACCGCCCGATCCCCGATGCCACCGTGCGCGCCGCCAACCTGCGCTCCGGCACGCTGGACGTGATCGAGGCGGTGAACCCGAACGACGTGCCGGATCTCAGGGCCGACCGCCGCGTGAAGGTCCATATCGGCCCCAGCCTGGCGGTGAACTACCTCGCCATCAACGTCGCCAACGGCAAGCGCGCCGAAGCCCCGCTCGGCAGCAGCAAGCTGGTCCGCGCCGCGCTGGACGCCGCGATCGACCGCAAGGTGCTGAACCAGGTGGCGTTCGAAGGCCTGTTCACCCCCGGAAACCAGGCCGTCCCACCCGGCCACGCCTTCTACGCCGACGCCATCCCGGTCCCGCCGCGCGACCTCGCAAAGGCAAAGGCCCTGCTGAAGCAGGCCGGCTTCGACACGGTGAAGATGCAACTGACCGTGCCCAACACCACCACCTACCGCCAGGTCTCCGAAGTCCT
>CAMDAM010000412.1 GCA_945888575.1 Asaia bogorensis
AGCGGGGCAGTTGCGAGAACACGAACGGCTTGCTGCGGCAGTATCTGCCGAAGGGCTCGGAGCTGTCGCGGCACAGCCAGGCGGATCTGGACGCGATCGCGCTTCGTCTGAACACGCGCCCGCGCGCACGTCTGAATGCGCTGACCCCGTTGGAGTGCTTCAATAAAATGATCGAGCTCGACCAGATGAATGGGCCGAAGACACAGTAGAAGAGAAGTGGTTGCGCCCGGACCTTGAAACCGCAGACTTTTATCCGTTTGCTGTTGGAAGCGCCCCGTCTTTCGGATTGAAAGCCGGGGCTTTTCCGTTTGCCTGCCTTCCAGGCACGCTTGGTGCAAGGGAAACTGGCTCCGCCCTCAATCGAAGGTGCCGCCGAACCGGCCTGTGCCGCCTTCGGCAGCAACTGCCTCCCGATCGCCGCCAGGTGGGCGGGACTATGCTTCCCCGCGCACCGCCAGCACGTCGCAGGGCAGCGTCGCCAACAGCGTCTCCGCCGTGCTGCCCAGCAGCAGGTTGGCCGCTCCGGTCAGCCCCAGCGTGCCCACCACGGCCAGGTCCGCCCGCCGTTGCTTCACCTCCATGGCCAGCACCGCCTCCGGCGTGCCCAGCGCCGTGACCGCCAGCGCGCGCGCCGGTGCCTGCCGGCCCTCGGCGGCCAGCCGGGCCAGGGCGGCGGTCAGCATGTCCTCCACCCGCGCCCGCTGCTCCGCCATCGCCGCCGGCGGCAGGGCGCCGATGCTGGCATGCACCACGGTCAGTTCCACCGCGGCCATCGCCTCGCCCGGCAGCAGCCGCAGCGCCGCCTCCAGCGCCCGGCGCGATGGCAGGGAGAGATCGACCCCCACGACGATCCGCCGATAGGTTGCCCGCGCCCGCTGCCGCACCACCAGCACGGGGCAGGGGGCGTGGCGCACCACATGGTGCAGCACCGAGCGGCGGAAGAGCTCCACCAGCAGGTCGGCATGCGGCGCGGCCAGCACCACCAGCTGGCTCCCCGCCTCCTTGGCCGCGGCCACGATCGCCGGCCCGGCCTCGCCCGTGCGCGTGAGCGGCGTGACAGCGAGGCCCGCCGGCAGCCCGGCCTCGGCGAGGTCGTCCTCCAGCTGCGCCCGCGCCGCCGCCAGAGCGGCTTCCAGCGCCGGCCCGGTGCGCAGTTCCTGGCCGACGGCGTGCAGTGCGGCCAGGCCCCCGCCCTCGCCTTGCGCCAGCAACGCGGCACGGGCGAGCGCCCGGTCGGCATGAGGGGAGAGGTCGGTGGCGATCAGGATCGTCGGCATGGGGCGGTCCTTCTTGGGATGTGGCATGCGCCACCATGGCATGCGCATGTGGCGTGGGCCTTGACCTGCCGCAAGGCGCATGCGCTTCACATCCCGCGGCGCTGGTTGCCTACCCCCTGCACCCGGCCGGCGTGGCATGCCATGTTCACCATTCCCCGGTATGGCGCATGCCATGCGATGGCCCACACCGGGCTGCGAAACCAACAGGATGCTCGCACACACATGCGGATCTCGATCTTCGGCGTGGACTATGTCGGCGCCGTTTCCAGCGCCTGCCTTGCCTCCCTCGGCCACGAGGTGGTGGCGGTGGATGTTGCGGCCGACAAGGTCGCCCTGGTCAATGCCGGCCGGTCCCCCATCGTGGAGGAGGCGATCGACGGGCTGATCGCCGACGCCGTCGCCGCCGGCCGCCTGCGCGCCACCACCGATGTGGCATCCGCCGTGGCCGCCACCGAGGTGTCATTCATCTCCGTCGGCACGCCAAGTGCCGCGGATGGCAGCGTTTCGATGGTCGCCGTGCGCGCCGTGCTGGCCGAGATCGGCCGGGCCATGCGCGGCAAGGCTGGCCACACCGTGGTGATGCGCTCCACCGTGCCGCCCGGCACCGCGGAGGAGGTGGCGATCCCGATCCTGGAGCAGGAATCCGGCCTGATCGCCGGGCAGGGCTTCCGCTACTACGGTAACCCCGAGTTCCTGCGCGAAGGCTCCTCGGTGAAGGATTTCCACGCCCCGCCCTTCACCCTGATCGGCGCGCCGGAGGGCGATGATGCAGCGGTGGTGCGCGAGATCTACGCCACCATCCAGGCGCCGGTGCACGTGGCGCCGCATCGCGTCTCCGAAAGCACCAAGTACCTCGCCAACGTGTTCCACGCGGTGAAGCTCGCCTTCGCCAACGAAGCCGGCGCCATCCTGGCCGCCCATGGCGTGGATGCCCGCGCCGCCTTCCGGCTGTTCTGCGAAGACCGGGTGCTGAACATCTCCACCGCCTATCTCCGCCCCGGCTTCGCCTTCGGCGGCTCCTGCCTGCCCAAGGACATCCGCAGCTTCTTGGCCCTGGCCGCCTCACGCGACGTGCCAGCCCCCTTCCTGCGCCAGGTGTTGCCGGGCAACCAGGCGGTGATCGACCGGGCCTTCGAGATGGTCGCCGCCCATGGCCGCCAGCCCGTCGCCCTGTTCGGCCTGGCCTTCAAGCCGGGCACCGACGATTTGCGCGAATCCCCCTTCGTGCAACTGGCCGAGAAGCTGCTCGGCCGCGGCTGGGAGCTGCGCATCCACGACCGCCACGTGCAAACGGCCCGCCTCACCGGCGCCAACCGCGCCTATATCGACCGCGAGATCCCGCATCTGGAACGCCTGCTCGCGCCCTCGGCCGAGGACGCCCTGAAGGGTGCCGGCCTCGTCATCGTCGGCCATGTCGGCAAGGAGGATCGCCCGGCATTGCACGCGGCGCTGGCGGGCAAGCGCGTGCTCGACCTGGCGGGGATGCCGGAGCTGGCCGAGATCCCGGGGGTTGCCTACCAGGGCTTCTGCTGGTGAGCACGTCCCGGCCGCGCCTGCTTTTCGTCAGCCCCCGCTTCCTGTTCCCCGCCAACGAAGGCGGCAAGATCCGCACCGCCAACATCCTGCGCCAGATGAAGGGCGGGATGTTCGAGATCACGCTCGCCTCCCCCGCCCCGCCGGATGCCGCGGCCTATGCCGCTGACACTGCCGCCATCTGCGACCATTTCCTGCCCTGGCCCGCCACCCCGCCCTCCTCCCTGCGCCGCGTGCTGGCGCTGGCCGGCCGCATCCCCGTGGGGGCCGCCACCGACCGCTCTGCCGCCGGCGCCCGCGTGGTGGCCCAGGCCATCGCCGCTGGCCCCGACGTGACCGTGGTCGATTTCCCCCACGCCGACGTGCTGGTGCCCGGCCCCCTGCCGGCCGCCAGCGTGATGTTCACCCACAACGTGGAAGCCGAGATCTTCGAGCGCCATGCCCGCCTCGCCCGCGGCCTCTGGCGCCCCATCTGGGCCGACCAGGCCCGCAAGATGCGCCGCTTCGAGGCCGAGGTGCTCGCCCGCTACCGCACCCTCATCGCCGTCTCCGACCGCGACGCCAAGGCGCTGCACACCCGCTACGCCCACACGCGCATCGAGGCGATCGAAACCGGCGTCGATCTCGAATACTTCGCCGTGGCCCCCGAAGCGGAGGCCGGCCCCGTGCCCCCCGATGGCGGCACCATCGTTTTCACCGGCGTGATGGACAGCCCGGCCAATACCGACGGTATCGCCTTCCTGATGGACGAGATCTGGCCCCTGGTGCTGCGCGCCCGCCCCGCCGCCCGCGCCCTGGTCGTCGGCCGCAACCCGCGCCCCGCCCTGATCGAGGCCGTGCGCACCCGCAACCTCGCCTGGACCGTGACCGGCTCGGTGCCCGATATCCGCCCGCACATGGCCCAGGCCCACCTGGCCGTGATCCCGCTGCGCGTCGGCAGCGGCACCCGCATCAAGGCGTTCGAAGCCATGGCAATGGGCCGCCCCGTCGTGGCCACCGGCGTGGGGATCGAAGGGCTGGACATCACGCCCGGCGAACACTTCCTGCAGGCGGACACCGCGGAGGATTTCGCCAACGCCATCGTGCGCCTGCTCGCCGAACCCAGCGAACGCGCGCGGCTGGCGCTGGCGGCGCGGGCACGGCTGGAGGAGCGGTTCTCCTGGGCGCATGTGGCGCGGCAGTTCGAGGCGATCTGCGAGCGGGCAAGGAAGTAAGAATCTTCTTTTTCTGAAGAAAAAGAAGCAAAAAGACGGCGGTTTCCAACTCCAGGTGCAACGCCTTTGATGTTTGCGTTGTACTGGAGGTTGGGATGGTCGGGCATCACGAGTTGAACCTTTCCGAGCGGGTCTCGATCCAGCTTTGGCG
>CAMDAM010000413.1 GCA_945888575.1 Asaia bogorensis
GCCCGTGTTCCGTCCACGCCTCAACCCCGCACTGGTGCAACTGTCCCGCCACTCAAAGCCATTCTATCCTTGGCGGCAAGATCAACGCCGGAGGAACCGCCATGGCCCGCCTTCCCTATCTCACCCAAGCCGACCTTCAACCGGAGGACCAGAAGCTGCTGGCGCGCGACATCGCGCTGATGCGGCTGATGGTGCATTCGCCCGGCGTCACGCGCGCCTTCCAAGGGCTGGGCGGCTATATCCGCAACAAATCCACGCTCGATGGGCGGCTGCGCGAGCTGGCGATCCTGCAGGTGGGGTGGCTGGCGCGCTCGCCCTATGAATGGTCGCACCATGTGAAGATCGGCTATGATTTCGGCGTGTCGGATGCCGACATCCAGGCGCTGATCGATGATACCGCCGGCAAGGCGACGTCGCTCGGCGCCGTGGAGCGCTGCGTGCTGCGCGCGGCGCGGGAAATGACGGTGGAGGGCGCGGCAAGCGATGCCACCTTCAAGGAGCTGCAGGGGTATTTCAGCACCGAGCACCTGACCGACCTGGTGGTGACGATCGCGTTCTACTGCGCGGTGGTGCGCTTCCTGGCGACCATGCAGATCGACGTGGAGCCGGAGTACCAGACCTATCTCGATCGCTGGCCGCTGCCGCGCTGATGACGTAGACAGACGCACACCCAAAGCCCGGAGGCCCCATGCAGAACTCGGACATCATCTGGCAGCTTGTCGACGCCAAGCGCGAGGCCTTCGAGGCGTTGAGCGATCGCGTGTTCGACATGCCGGAGATCGCCTACACCGAGTTCCGCTCAGTGGCCGAGCACAAGGCGGAGCTGGAGCGGCAGGGTTTCCGGATCACCGAGAACCTCGCCGGCATCCCCACGGCCATCATGGGCGAGGCGGGCGAGGACGGGCCGGTGATCGCCATCCTGGGCGAATACGACGCACTCCCGGGCCTGTCGCAGGAAGCCGGCGCCACCGAGGCGACGCCGCTGCCGGGCGATGGCATGGGGCATGGCTGCGGGCACAACCTGCTGGGCTCCGGCGCCCTGCTGGCGGCCACCGCGGTGAAGGACTGGCTGGCCGCGCAGGGCATCAAGGGGCGCGTGCGCTACTATGGTTGCCCGGCGGAAGAGGGCGGGGCGGCCAAGGGGTTCATGGTGCGCGAGGGCTGCTTCGACGACGTGGACATCGCCATCACCTGGCATTCCATGCCGTTCGCCGGGGTGAACGATGCGCTGAGCCTGGCCAATACGCGGATCGACTTCACCTTCACCGGCCGGCCGAGCCATGCCGCGGCCAGCCCGCATCTCGGGCGTTCCGCGCTCGATGCGGTGGAGCTGATGAACGTGGGCGTGAACTACATGCGCGAGCACATGCCGAGCGATGCGCGCATCCACTACGCCTATCTTGATACCGGCGGCATCGCGCCGAACGTGGTGCAGGGCACGGCGAAGATCCGCTACGCCATCCGCGCCCGCGACCTGGTGGAGATGCAGCAGCTCAATGACCGCGTGCGCAAGATCGCCCAGGGTGCTGCGCTGATGACGGAAACCACGGTGGAGGAGAAGGTGATCTCCGCCGTTTCCAACCTGATGGGCAACTCGCCGCTGGAAAAGGCGATGCACGCGGAGTTCGAGCGGCTGGGCCCGCCAGCCTTTGACGATGAGGACCGGGTGTTTGCCGAGAAGATCCGCGCGACGCTGTCGCCGGATGACATCGCCTACCCGTATCGCCGCCATGGCGTGCCGTTCCAGGCCGACCAGCCGCTGGCCGATTTCATCACCAAGCTGGGCCAGACCGGCGCGCCGATGCTGGGCTCCACGGATGTCGGCGATGTGTCCTGGAAGGTGCCGCTGGTGCAGGCCGATGGCGCCACGGTGGCGGTCGGCACGCCGTTCCATTCCTGGCAGATGACGGCGCAGGGCAAGTCCGCGCTGGCCAAGAAGGGCATGGTGCATGTGGCCAAGGTGATGGCCGCGACGGCGGCCGAGGCGATCCGCAACCCGGAACTGCTGGCCTCGGCCAAGGCCGACCACGCGGCGCGCACGGCGGCGACGCCCTATGTCTGCCCGATCCCGCCGGATGTGAAGCCGAACCTGCAGCCGCGCCCGAAGGGCGTTTGACGCGGCGCCGGCCGCGGGGTCAGCCCGTGGCCGGCATCCCGATGCGGCCGAGCCCCGGCAGTTTCAGCGCCGGGCGTCGGATGTCGATGCCGGAGACGGCGCCGAGCACGCCGAGCTCGATGCCCTCCACCCAGCCCAGCGTGACCACGAAGATGCCACCGAGCGAGAGGCTGAAGCCGGTGCGCGAGGGCGTGGGGCGCAGCCAGCGGCCGTCATGCGGGAAGTCCTTGCCGATGGCGGTGGGTGGCAGCACGGCATGCGCCTCCGGCACCGATGACAAGATGGCGGCGACGAAGGTGTTGGAGTTGGGGCCGGGCCAGACGCGGTAATCGCCGAGGTGGCGCCACTGGTAGGAGGCGACGGCTTCCTGCATGCGCGGGATCAGGGCGGCGGCGGCCTCGCCATCCGCGGCGAACACCACTTCCGGCGCGCGGCCGAACCAGCGGCCATCGGGGGTGAAGCCGTTCACGCGGATCGGCTCGCCCCAGGCGGTGTAGTCGTAGCGGGTGTAGCGGGCTGCCCCTTCCGGCTTCACCACGATCCAGGTGTGGACGGCGAAGATGCCACGCCAGCGCACCGTGGGGGCGGCGAAGATCCGCACCACGGCAGGGGTGTGGGTGGTGGCAGGTGGCAGGTGGCCGATGCTGCCGCGGTCGGCCTGCCACCAATCGGCGCCGATGCCCACGAACTGGTGGCGCAGCGCGGCCACGGCGAGCGGCGCCAAATAGAACAGCGCGAACAGCATCAGGCCCAACCGCAATCCCCTCATTCCGTCTCCGCTTGCACCGTTGCCGCATTGCGCGGACGATGCGCTTCAAAACCAGGGAGCACGCCCGGATGCCCTTCTGCCAGACCGCCACCACCCGCATTCACTACCGCGACGAGGGCAGCGGCTTTCCCCTGTTGATGCTGCCAGGCGGTGGGCTGAATGCCACCATGCCCTATGTGGCGGAGAAGGGGCCATTCCATTCCATCAACGAGTTCAGCGGCGAGTATCGCTGCATCTCCATGGATCTGCGCAACGCCAATGGCGGCCAGACCGAGGGGCCGCTGGAGCCGGAGCGGCCGTGGGATTCCTACACCGACGACCATCTGGCCCTGATGGATCATCTGGGGTTGGAGCGCTTCTTTGTCATGGGCTTCTGCATCGGTGGGCCCTTCATCTGGAACCTGCTGCGCCGCGCGCCGCATCGTGTGGTGGCGGCGGTGATCGTGCAGCCCAGCGGGCACCGGCCGGAGATGCCGGACCAGTTCTATAACAACAACATGGCCAACTGGGGCCCCGCCCTGTGCGAGCGCCGGCCGGAGATCGGCATGGAGCAGGTGCAGGCGTTCCTGAAGCGCATGTATCTCGATACCGGGGATTTCGTGTTCACGGTGACGCGCGATTTCGTCCGCCAGTGCCAGACGCCGATCCTGGTGCTGCCAGACGACATTCCGCCGCACCCCTATGCCACCGCCATGGAATCCGCCCGGCTGGCGCCCAATGCGCAGGTGAGTCTGTATCCGTGGAAGGACCCGCCGGAGCACATCCCGATGGCGGTGCGGCATATCCGGACGTTCCTGAAGGCGAACCGCCCGGCGTAGCAGCGGTTCAGCCGTCGATGTCCTCCACCGCCGTGCTGGCCAGCCGCCGGTCGTAGCCCAGGCTCGCGGCGAGCAACTGGCGTGTGTAGGGGTGCGTGGGGCTGTCATCCTCCAGGGCGGAGACCGGCAGTTCCTCCAGCATCTTGCCTGCGTTCATCACGCCGAGCCGGTCGCACATATGCGCCACCACGGCGAGGTCGTGGCTGACCAGGATGCAGGTGAGGCCGAGGCGTTCGCGGAGATCCACCAGCAGATTCAGGATTTCGGCCTGCACGGAGACATCGAGCGCGCTGGTGGGTTCGTCCAGCAGCAGCACCTGCGGTTCCAGGATCAGGGCGCGGGCGATGGCCAGGCGCTGGCGCTGGCCGCCGGAGAGCTGGTGCGGGTAGCGGTAGCGGAAGGCGGGGCCGAGGCCGACCTGCACCAGCACGCGGGTGATGCGCTCATCCGCGTCGCCGATGCCGTGGAT
>CAMDAM010000414.1 GCA_945888575.1 Asaia bogorensis
GGATGAAGAACAACGACCGCTACAACAACGGCGAGCCCGGCATCGGGCTGGAAGTGGCGCGCTGGGTGATCGAGAAGGATCTGTGCATCACCGGCGCCGATACCTGGGCGGTGGAAGTGGTGCCGAACCCGGACAAGAACCTCGCCTTCGTGGTGCATGCGGAACTGCAGACCAAGCACGGCATCGTCAATCACGAGAACCTCGTGTTCGACGACCTGATCGCCGCGCGGAAATACCAGTTCGTGTATATCTTCACGCCCTCGCCGATCAAGGGTGCTACCGGGAGCAATGGCTGCCCGATCGCGATGACCTGAAGCAAGAATCTTCTTTTTTCTGAAGAAAAAAGAAGCAAAAAAGACTTCACCCCTTTGCGCCGAGGCTAGCCCCGGCGCAAAGGGGGAAAAGTTTTTTGGTTCTTTTTTTCAAAAAAGAACGCGCTTGCTTTACTTCCTGAGCAGCATCACCCCCACCACCAACCCGGGCAGACCGCACACCAGGAAGCCGATGCCGGGGTGCCCGGTGAGCCCCAGCATCAGCGCATAGATCAGCGGCAGCAGCAGCCCGCCCACCTGCCCGAAGCTCAGCACCCCGCCCGTGGCGGCCCCCGGCATGCCCGGCGGCGCGAGGCGCACGCATTCGCTCAGCACCACGCCGTGCCAGGACATCACCGTGGCGCTCAGCGTCACGGCCACCATGGCGGTGAGCCAGACCGGCCAGTCGGCCGCGATCATGCCCAGCGCCGCGGCGCCGACCGCCATGCCCAGCGCCAGCCCCGCCATCAGCACCCGCGGCGCCACGTGGCCGCCGGCCAGCCAGCCCCAGAAGATACGGCCGGGCACCGCCACCACCATCGCCAGCGAATACATCGCCCCGGCCGCCTCCAGCGAGTAGCCAAGCTGGGTCAGCGTGATCACGTAGTAGCTGGTGAACACGGTCTGCAGCCCGTTGAACGCGAAGCAGGCGAAAGACAGCTTTCGCAAAGGCCCAGCGCGCGTAACGGCCACCAGCGTGGTGGCGAGATCGCCGAACTTCACGGGGTAGCCGGGCTGGCGATCGGAATCGAACTCGCGCCGGCCTGGCTCCAGCATCAGCACGAACAGGAAGCAGGCCGCCGCCGTCACCAGCATGGCCCCGCGCCAGCCCAGCAGCCCCGTCAGGAACGGCCCCACCAGCCCCGCCAGCAGCAACGCCAGCGGCACGGAGGTCTGCTTCAGCGCGAACACCAGCGGCATCAGCCGTGGCTCGGTGTAGCGCGCCAGCAGGTGGGAGGAGGCAGGCGTGGACATGGCCGAGCCGCCGCCGCCGATCACCGCCGCCAGCGCCCACAACAGGAGCGGGCCCGAGGCCGAAACCGCCAGCCCGCCGGCCACCAGCGCGAGCGCCACCTGGCTCACCCGCAGCGCCCCGTGGCGCAGGATGAAGCTGCCGCAGCCCAACTGGAACACCAGCGAGCCCACCGCGGCCAGCGCCACGTACACGCCGAGCAGCGCGGGATCGATGCCGAGATCGGCCACCACGGCGGGCGCGATCACCGGCGGCAGGCCACGGCCGATGGTGGCGAAGGTCTGCTGCACCGACATCGCGCCGAGCGCCAGCAGCATCAGGTTGAAAGGGCGGGACGCCATTGTGCGGTCAGTGCCGCCCCTTAGCCGATGCGGCGGCGATAGAGCGCGATCAGCCGTTCCCAGTGCCGCTCCGCCGCATGCATGTCGTAGATCTTGCGCTCCGGGAAGGCGAAGCCGTGATGCACGCCGGGATGGATCTCCAGCTCGCCCGCGGCACCCGAGGCGTCGAACAGCCGCTTCAGCTCCGCCACCATCGGCAGCGGCGCCAACTCGTCGTGCTCGGCGCAGGAGATGTAGAGCTCCGCGGTGCCCTGCCCCAGCGTCAGATGCGGGCTCTCCTCCGCATCGCTCACCAGCCAGGTGCCGTAGAAGCTCGCCGCCGCTTCCACCCGGCCGGGGTAGCGGGCAGCGGCGGCCAACGCGTAGGGCCCGCTCATGCAGTAGCCGTGCACGCCAACGGGGCCGGGCTTGGCCGGCGCGAAACCATCGAGGAATCGCAGCATGTCGGCCACGTCCGCCATCACCGGCGGGATGGTCATCTTGGTGCGGATGGCGCGCATGCGGTCGCGCTCAGCGTCGCCCATCACCAGCACGCCGGGGCCGAACTTCGTATCCCGCCCGGCACGGTAGTAGAGGTTGGGCAGCAGCACGCAGTAGCCGGCGGTGCCCAGCCGCCGGGCCATCAGGTACAGCTCCTCGCGGATGCCCGGCGCATCCATCAGCATCAGCACCGCCGGGTGCGGCCCGCCGCGCTCCGGATGCACGATGAAGGTCTCCATGGCACCCGCTTCCGTGGGGATGTCGATGATCTGCTCGATCATGTGTGCGTCCTCATGCCGGCACCGCATAGCCTTCGCGGCGCGGATCGGCGCCACCCACCATGGCGCCACTGTCGGGATCAAGTGCGATGCCCTGCATGCCGCCCACCGCCAACGTCCAGTCCGGCGCCGTCTCCACGCCGTGGCCGCGCGCCGCCAGGGCGGCCAGCACATCGGGACGGAACCGGCCTTCCGCCTGCACCCGCCGCCCATCCCATAGCCGGGCGCGGGGGGCCTCGATCGCGTCCTGGATGCCCAGGCCGAAATCGACGTGCTGCACCAGGGCCTGCACCTGCGTCTGCGTAATCCCGTAGCTGCCCGGCGTGCCCAGCGCCAACACCGGCCGGCCGCCACGCAACACGATGCTGGGCGCGGTGGAGCCCATCAGCTGACCGCCAGGGATCAGCGCGTTCGGCCCGCGCGGATCCAGCTCGCCCCAATACAGCGCATTGTTCAGGCACACGCCTGTTCCGGGCACCACGATGCCGGAACCGAACAGCGCACCAAGACTCTGCGTCAGGCACACCACGTTGCCCCAGCGATCCGCCACCGACAGCGAAGTCGTGTGCTGCCCCACCGGCTTGCCCTCCGGCGGCGCCACCCACTGCTCCGTCGGCCCTTCCACCGGCACGCCATCCATCAACCGCCCACGCAGCCGCGCCACGCTGGCATCGCCGAGCAACTCCGCCACCGCCTCCGGCGAGCCGCGGCCGATGCGAATGCGCTCCCCCGCCGAAAGTCGGATCGCGCGCCACACCGCATCCAGATGCTCCAGCCCATCGCGCTCCATGCGCGACAGATCGACCCCATCCAGCAGCCGCAGCGCCAGCAGATACTGAAAGCCCTGGCTCGGCAGCGGCGGCGCATTCACCGCGAGGCCGCGATAGGCCACCGCCACCGGCTCCTCCCACGTGGTGCGTACCGCCATCACGTCGTCCATCGCCAGGCACCCGCCCAGCGCCTGCACATGCGCCACCATCGCCTCGCCCAAGGCGCCGCCATAAAGGTGCCCCGGCCCCTTCGCCGCGATCGCCTCGAACGTGTTCGCCAGATCGGGCTGCCGCAGCACCTCGCCCTGCGACACCGCGCCGCGCCCCAACGCATAGTTGCGGTTCCACTCGGCGAACCCCGGCTGCTTGGCCATCTCCGCCGCCGTCATCGCCACACCGCTCACGTTATACCGCGTGGCCGGAAACCCGTCCCGCGCCAGCGCGATCGCCGGGGCAAGAACCTCCGCCAAACTCTTCGTGCCGCCCGCCTCCAGCAGCGCACACCAACCGGCCAGATTCGCCGGCCCCGTCACCGTGTTCGCCCCACGCAGCATCTCCGCCCGCTGGCTGAACCTGCCCACCGGAAACGCCTTCGGCACCAACCCACGGAACATCAACGCCCGCACCCGGCCCTCGCGCGCCGAATACACCGTGGCCATGCCCCCGCCCGCCAGGCCAGACATGAACGGCTCCACCACCCCCAACGCCGCCGCGGTCGCGGCCGCCGCATCAAACGCATTCCCGCCCGCCCACAACACCCTCGCCCCCGCCGACGCCGCCATCGGATGCGCCGCCGCCACCATGCCATGCACCGACGACACCACCGGCCTGCTACCGCTCATGGATGCTCCTTAGGGAGAAAGGAAGGAAGGCCAGGGCTCTGCCCTGGACCCGCCAGGGACCCAGCGGTCCCTGGACCCTGCATCTGTTGTTCCGCCTTCGGCGGGGAGGGGCC
>CAMDAM010000415.1 GCA_945888575.1 Asaia bogorensis
CACCTCCCTCGTCACAGTCCAGATCGAGCACCAGGAAGCCGTCGCCAACATCGATGAGATCCTGGCCGTCGAGGGCATCGACGTCTTCTTCATCGGCCCCAGCGACCTCAGCCAATCCATGGGCCACCCCGGCAACCCCAAGGCCCCGCCGGTTGCCGCCGCCATCGAATCCACCCTCGCCCGCATTCGCGCCGCCGGCAAAACTCCCGGCATGCCCGCCACCGCCGAAACCCTGCCGGAAGTCCTCGGCGCGGGCTGCCGCTACGTCTACACCCACCTCCCCCGCGTCCTCGCCGCCGGCGCCAAGCCGTTCCTGGCGCAACGTTAGAAAGGGCGGGCTACTCCAGAATCCGCCAGGGGCCGAGCCACTGGATCGCGCCGGGGAGATGAATTGGCTCCTGCTCGCAGACCGTATGGTCCAGAGGGGTGTGGCCCTCGACCTCGCGAACATTCAGGTTCTGATCCGGTCCCACTGACTGCCTGTTTTCCACAGCCGGCGGATGGTTGATCGCGAATGAGCGTCCAGCCCCAGTTTGTTATTGATTCATTAAGACCTCTTAAATAATGATGAACAACCTATTTTTGCCAACACCTATCAAATGGTCGCTGCATCCATTGCCGGATACCCACAAACCCGGGTAATTCTCTGCAATTTCAATGGTCTGTCAATCTGTGTGGACCGCAGCCGGTTTCAAATTGGGATTCTTAACGGCCGTAAGCAATGAAGAGCTTGGTCAGGTTCGATTAATCTTCGGCTGCTAGGTTCCGTGCTAGCCAACGAGGTTATCGAACCAGATGTTGCTCGGCACACGACAGATCAGAACATCCGGGAAGGGCAGCGGGAGCATCGAGCTGACGCTTCCGTCCGACCTTCGCGATCTCGTGGGGCTGCCTTGTCGCATCCTGCTGCGGGACGGCAGCCGGCCGGACATCGTGCTCCAGCCGGATTTCCGCGGTGCGCTGGGTGCGTTCCAGGCCTTGTGGCAATCCGTTCTGGGCGTCCTTGTTGATGGCGCGCGGCATTGGCCGCTGCCGCTCGACGTCTTTGCCTTCGGGTTGCAGCCACGCTTCGGCCAGAGCCAGATCCCATTCCTGTGCTGGCGCGATGGCGTCGCCATCTCAGGCCCCGCGCCGCATGACCCTGCATGTGTCTCCCGCACCCTGGCTGCGATGTGCCAGGCGATGGCGGGGGAACTCGGCATCGGGGACGAGCTGGCAACGGATTTCGGGGCGTCCTGCGGCTATCTCGCCACCGGCGTGCATCCCAGCGCCGATGCCCAGCGGACCTGCGACCTCGTCGCCGCCTCCCTCGACGCCACGCAGCGCCCCGGCTTTGCGGCCGAACGCTTGGGTGCATCCGGTGGCGCTCTGGGTGAGGCATTTCTGGCAAGCGCGGGTCCGCAGTTGCGGGCGGCGCGCGACCTGTTTCTCGGCTGGACGGATGACCCCGCCGGCCTCTCGTTGCTGCGCTCCGCCTGGAAACGCGGCTTCTCCATCGACATGAACGGAGGCTGACAGCATGGCGCGGCTCACCACCCCGGCGGATCGCCCGCCCGCCATCCCGGCCGATGAAACGGACCCGGCCCTGCGGCATCTCGTGCAGAATTCGGAGATCGCCACCTCGGAGGCGATTGCCGATCTCGAGCGCCGCGCTCTGAGCTATCTCAGCGCCGGCTACCCCCTGCATCTGCGCGGCCCGGCGGGTAGCGGCAAGACCAGCCTGGCGTTGCGGGTCGCCGAGCAGCTCAAGCGGCCGATCGTGCTGCTGGTCGGCGATGCCAGCTTCGACACCCGCCGGCTTGTCGGCGGTGACGAGATCAAGCGTACCAAGCGCGTGGTGGACCGCTACATCAGCAGCGTCATGAAGGTGGAGAGCCACACCGATGCCGTCTGGCTCGACCGGGCGCTGACCGTGGCCTGCATGGAGGGCGGCACCCTCGTGTACGACGAGTTCAACCGTGCCCCGCCGAGCGCCAACAACGTGCTGCTGACCGTGCTGGAGGAGCGGCTGCTGGTGCTGGCCAAGGCCGGGCGGGGCGAGAGCTACCTGCCGGTGCACCCGCAGTTCCGCGCCATCTTCACCTCCAACCCCACCGATCACGTCGGCACCAACCTGGCGCAGGACGCGCTGACCGACCGGATGATCACGCTCGATCTGGAAAGCTTCGATCGTGACACGGAAATCGCCATCGTCGCCGCCCGCTCCGGCCTCACGCCGCGCGATGCCGGGCGGATCGTCGACACGGTGCGCGACTTCCGCGCCTCGCGCTCCTACGCGCATCGGCCGACCCTGCGCGCCTCCATCATGATCGCGCGCATCGCCGGCGAGATGAAGCTACGCGTGGCCTCCGACGAGCCGCGCTTCGTCCAGCTCTGCCTCGATGTGCTGGGCAGCAAGCTGAAGCCGGACGGGGATGGGCTGCCCGATCCGCAGCAGCGCCAGTTGCTCATCCAGTTGATCGATCACTTCTGCGGCGCCGACCCCGCCTTCGCCCGCAGCCGGCAAGGAGTTGCGGCATGATGCCCCGCCCCGTCGCGCGCAGCATGGCCAGCCGTGCGCCTGGCACGCGCACCTCCCGCAAGGACACCCGCCAGCGGCAGCTCGAGAGCCTCGCGGCGGAGTTCGCCCTGCTGGCACAGCGGCGCGCGCGCCAGTCCCATCAGATCGAGCTGCTGGAGCAGAAATTGCAGGCGGCCACCAGCAGCTTCGCCAAGGTCCAGCGCCGCCTGTCCTGGCTGGTGGAGCAGATGGACGCGCTGGACCCGAGCCTGCGCCCCGGGCTGGAAGCGCCGCCCGAACCGATCCAGCCGCCGGCACCGGCGCCGGCCGTGGCGCGCACCGGGCGCACCGCCCCGTCGCGTGTGGCCGCGGCCGATCTTCCCCTGCCGGCGCCGCAGGCCGGGCGGCAATGGGCGGCCCTGCAAAGCCGGACCGGCCTGCGGCCGCAACCCGGCAAGTGGCGCGGCTGATCAACAGGGAGACGGACGATGAGCACGAACGCGCTGGTGAATCTCGTTGAAGAGGCCAAGCGGCAAATGACCGCCATCACCGGCCTCAGCCCGGACGCGATCAGCCGGCTGGACCGGGCGGAGGGCGGCTGGACGGTGAGCATGGACATGCTGGAACACCGCTCCATCCCCCGCACCCAGGACCTGCTGGCGAGCTACGAGGTGACGCTCGCCGACGATGGCCAGGTCACCGGCTGGCACCGCACCGGCCGCTTCATCCGCGGCCAGGGCTGACGCGCGGCACCACTTCCCCTCACCCACGCGCCATTCCCAAAAGGGGACCCATTATGGCCTTGCAACACAGCGTCGGCGGCTCCGGCCTGGCGGATATCCTGGAGCGAATCCTCGACAAGGGGATCGTCGTCGCGGGCGACATTTCGGTGAGCCTGGTGGGCGTCGAACTGCTCACCGTGCGCATCCGCCTGGTGGTGGCCTCGGTCGATCGCGCCCTCGAAATGGGCATCCGCTGGTGGGAAAACGATGCCGCCTTGAACGGCGCCGGCTCCGCGAAGCTGCAGGCCGACAATGCCGCCCTGCTCGAACGGATCGCCAAGCTTGAGCACACCATCGCTGCCACAGCGCGGCAATAGGAGGTCGGCATGGCACTTCGCCCCCCCCGACACGGCTTCAGCGTGGCGCGCCGGCTTTCGGAACGCGCCCGGGCCGAGCAACCCTCCGACCCCGCCGCGATGAAGGATGCCAGCGGTTTCGCCGGCGTCGGCGGCATCGTCGAGGCGTTGCAATCCATGGTGGAAAAGCTTGCCGACGCCGCCAAGAGCGCCAGCGGCGACGGCCGTGCGGAGCAGGGCTTTTCGGTCGGCGGCAAGGATGCCCGGATGGTCTTCGGCTACACCCTGCGCATGGGGGCGGACGGTGTCTCCGCCGAGCGCTTCGGCGATGTGCCGGACACCATCGCCAAGCCATCACCGGAGGCGAGCCAGCCAGCCTCCCGCCAGCCGATCACCGACATCTTCGAGGAGGCGGACGCCATCATCGTCGTCGCCGAACTCCCCGGCGCCGACCCCGCCACGGTTCGCTGCACGCTGGACGGGCTGTCGCTGCTGATCGAGGCCGCCGGTGCACGGGCCTATCG
>CAMDAM010000416.1 GCA_945888575.1 Asaia bogorensis
CCCGACGGCGAAGTTCGTGGCGCTCAAGAACGCCGGGCATTGGCTGCATGCTGATGACCCGGAGGGATTCCTGGCCGTGGTGGAAGCCTTTGCGCCAGCTATGCCGGCGGCATAGGCGTCGCCGGCCGTTCCTCCGCCGCGCGCCACAGATACCAGCTGGCGACACTGCGCCATGGCGACCACATCTCGCCGATCGCGGCGAGTTCCCTGGGCTTGGGTTGCGCTTCCAGGCCGTGGAGCCGTCGATACCCCTCGCGGACGCCGAAATCGTCCACTGGCAGGATATCCGTGCGGTTCAGCGTGAACATCAGCAGCATTTCCACGGTCCAGCGGCCGACGCCGCGGATGACCGTTAGGCGTTCGATCAACTCGGCATCCGACAGGCGCATCGCGGCACGGCGGGAGGGGACCACCCCCTCATGGGTCTTGAGGGCGATGTCGCGGATCGCGGCGATCTTGCTGCGCGAGAAGCCGCACGCGCGCAGGGCGTCCTCATCGGTGGAAAGGACCAGTTCCGGTGATGGGAATGCCACCTGGGGGTACAGCGCCGTGAAGCGGCCCAGGATGGTGCGGGCGGCAGCGCCGTGCAGCTGCTGGTGGGCGATGGCACGCACCAGCGCCTCATAGGGCTCCCGCTTCTCCTGCGCATAGCCGCAGCGGCCGACCCTGCGAATCAGTGCGGCCATGGCTGGGTCGGCCGTGGAAAGGTGGCGGATGGCGGTACGCATCGGCGCAGCTTCTCACCCCGCGGCCACGGCCGCCAGCCCGACGGCAAGCGATACCAGCGCGACGGGCCAGGCCACCCGCCAGATGGCGGCCGGGGTGACGCCGGGTCCGGCGAGGCCGGCGACCATGCCGACCACCTGGGGGGCGAGCAGGAGGACCAGCGTGCCGTTCTGGATCGCCGGCCGGGCCGCGCGGTCCATGCCGGCGAGCCGGCCGAGTTCGCTTTGCAGCGACATCATTGTGCTGTTGGCGCCGACATTGGTGCCAGCGAAGAAGGCTGCGATCCCCGCCAGGACGGGAGAGGCAAAGGGTGCGGCGGCACCCAGCGCATTCGCCAGGGCATGCGCCAGCGCCTGGGGAATGCCGGCATTCGATAGGAAGCGGGAAAGCAGAACGAACATCAGCAGGGCCAGTGCCGGCCGCCAGGCGCGTGCCAACGCCGAGGAAATGAGCTGGGCCGGCTGCGGCTTCTGCAGCGCGACCAACAGCGCAACCACCGCGATGGAGACCATGGCATGGTTGGCCGCGATCGGGGGTAGGCCCGCAAAGGGGGCGAAGGCGGGGGCATCCCGCCAAAGCCGGCTGGTCAGCAGAACCCCCGCCAGGAGCAGATAGGGCAGCGCCCTGGAACCGGCATGGCGCCAGGCTGCCAGGGTGCGTGGCGGGTCTGACAGCAACAGGCGAAGGGCCAGCAATGGGCCGGTTGCGAGAACGCCGACGAGTTCCCATGGGGCAAAGTAGTGCCAGACAATGAGCGATGCGCCGACCGCAATCACCCAGGCCAGCTGCCCCAGCTTGCGCGCATGCGGTGTGGGGAAGCCGGCCTTGTTGCTCCAGTGCCAGAACAGGGTGAGCAGCAACGGCAGCTCGACCGCCACGATCCAGGCATTGCGGGCACCCAGTTCCTGGCCGGGCACACCCGAGATCGCCGCGCCGACGGCGGTGCCGGGGCCAAGGCCTCCCCAGGGGATGAGGGCCAGCGTGAGCAGGGACATCGCCGCGGCCGGCACGCCTGCGACACCTGCCTGGCGCATGACGCCGAGTGCGAAGATTGCCCCGACGCAGAAGCCGGTGACGGTTTCCGCAAAGGGGCCGAGCAGGAATGCGGCGGTGAACAGGCGGTCGGCGATGTCGCCGGGGGCCGCCACCGGCCGCCCCTCGATCGTGACGGCGGAATGGAACACGAGCCCGGCCGCGACGATGCTGACCGGCGCGATCGCCAGCCATGATCCTTCCGCCAGGCTGCCGACCAGGAAGGCGGGCAAGGTCGTGCTAGGCTCGATGGCGAGATAGGCCGGAATGCTGGCGGCCATCGCAGCCAGGCAGGCCGTGACCGGGCCTGTCCGCACGACGCCGAGAAGCAGGATCAGGACCAGCAACGGGACGATCTGGATCAGCAGGGTCATCGGGTTCGCCTTCGGCGTTGCCTGGCCGGCGGGTTCAACCCAGGCGTGCAACCCGCACATGCAGTCATCGTTGCGCTTGATCCCGCGGTTTCGGCTAAACTTCAAGGGACCCCGGCGCAACGCAGCGCAAGCGGCGGGTGGAGAAGGCGGAATGTCTGGCAACCCGCGGTTCCAGAGCGAGACCGGCAGCACGGAGATCGCCAACCGGCAGACGCTGAGCCTGGCAGGCTTGGCCGTGACGCTGGCTGTGCTGGTGGCCAGTGTCTATCTGGTGCAGCGCCTTTCCCATGCCACGCGGGTAGAGGATTGCCTGATGGCGAACCGCATGAATTGCGACCGGGTGGCCGCGGCCAGCCAGTAGTTTGCCGCCGGCCGAGATGGCCGGTTGACGGGGCTTCGATCTGTGGCAGCGTGTCCCCCTAGCCGTATTGGCGTGGGGGATTGGCATGCGCATCGCGCAGATGGATTGGCGGATGGTCGAAGACTGGCTGCGGCACGACGACCGTGGCGTGCTGCCCATCGGCAGCGTGGAGCAGCATGCGGGCCTGTCGCTCGCCACGGATGCGATCCTGGCTGAGCGTGTAGCGGTGGAGGCGGCGGAGCCGCTGGGGATTCCCGTCTTTCCGGCTATCCCGTTCGGGCTTGCCCCCTATTTCCAGGCGTTTCCCGGCAGCATGACATTGCGCGTTGAGACGCTATGCGCCGTGGTGCGCGACCTGCTGGACAGCATGAAGCGCAGCGGATTTCGCCGCATCGTTGTCGTGAATGGCCATGGCGGCAACGCGCCCGCCGGTGCGCTGGCGCAGGAGTGGATGATGGACAACCCGGATTGCCGGGTGCGCTTCCACAACTGGTACAACGCGCCACGCACCTTCGCGATGTGCCAGGCCACCGATCGCGTGGCCAGCCATGGCAGCTGGATGGAGAACTTTCCGTGGACCCGGCTGCCGACCACGCCGGCGGACGCTGTGAAGGAGATGGTGGACCTGGAGCGCCTGCGGACGCTGGCTCCGTTCGAATCTCGCACCCTGCTGGAGGACGGCAATTTCGGTGGCCGGACCCAGCGCCCGGATGAGGACATGCTTGCGATCTGGAACGTGGCGGTGGAAGAGACCCGAGCCCAGATGGAGAACTGGTAGCATGGCGCGCATTCTGATCTGGGGGGCGGGTGCCATTGGTGGCACCGCCGGTGCCTACCTCAAGCGCGCAGGCCACGACATCACCTTTGTAGATGTCGTGGAGGACCACGTGCAGGCCATCCGCACCAGCGGATTGAAGATCACCGGCCCGGTGGACCAGTTCACCGTGGTGGCCCCCGCCTTCACGCCGGATGAGGTGCAGGGCACCTGGGACATGATTTTCCTGGCGGTGAAGGCCCAGCACACTGAGGCAGCCACGCGCGCGCTGATGCAGCACCTGTCGCAGGACGGCTATGTGCTGTCGCTGCAGAACGGGCTTTGCGAGACCATCATTGCCCCGATCATCGGGCGCGACCGCACAGTAGGCGCGTTCATCAACTACTCGACCGACTGGATCGCCCCCGGCGAGGTGATGTTCGGCAGCCGCGGCGCGGTGGTGCTGGGGGAGCTTCATGGCCGCACCACCGAGCGGCTGATGGCGCTGCACGCTCTTCTCTCCGAGTTCGAACCCGGTGCGATCATCACCGCGAATATCTGGGGCTACCTCTGGGGCAAGCTCGGCTACGGCGCGATGCTGTTCGCCCAGGCGCTAGGGGCGAAGGGTATTGCCGATTGCCTCGCCCGGCCTGAGATGATGCCGGTGTGGCGGGCCATTGGGCGCGAGGTGAACGAAGTGACGTTGGCCGAAGGCATCACGCCGATGGGCTTCAACGGCTACGACCCTGGGGCCTTCATGCCCAACGCACCGCGCGAACTGGCGGAGAAAGCCATCGCCGATCTCGTCATCTTCAACCGACCCTCGGCGAAGACCCATTC
>CAMDAM010000417.1 GCA_945888575.1 Asaia bogorensis
CGGAGCTGCTCCAACAACGTCTCGAACGCCGCCTTGCTCGCCGCATCCAGGTCAGGCCAGCCCTCGGTCTCCAGCACGATCAACCGCCCGGGCTTCACCGCCTCCGGCACCGTCTCCGGCCCGATCAGCCCCAGGCAGCCGCGATCCCCACCGGCCCGCTTGGTGATCTCGATCGCCACCTGCCACATGTCCTCGATCGACCCGGCATGCGGCCCATGCGTGCTCATGCTGGTTGCCTGGCGTTCGCCGCGGTTGATCCCGCCCTGCGTCGGCTTCAGCGCGAAATTGCCGCAATACGCCGCCGGCCGGATGATGGAACCACCCACCTGGGTGCCAATCGCCGCCGGCATCATCCGTGCGCCCACCGCAGCGGCGGAACCGGAGGAGGAACCACCTGGCGTGCGTGAGGCATCAAACGGATTGGTCGTCGGCCCGGGATGCGACCCGCCGATCTCAGCCGTGACGGTCTTGCCAAAGATCACTGCCCCGGCCAGGCGCAGCGCCCACACCGCGGCGTTGTCGCGCTTGGGGAAATTGCCACGAAACGCCTCGCAGCCCATTTCGGTCGGATGGTCCACCGTCTCCAGCAGGTCCTTGATCCCCACGGGCATGCCATCGATCGCCGAAAGCGGCGAACCCGCCTTCCACCGCGCCGTGCTGGCATCCGCCGCCGCCCGCGCCGACTCCAGATTGAGCGAGGCGAACGCCTTCACCACCTTCTCGCGCTCCTCCACGGTCGCGATGCACCGCTCCAGATAGGCACGCGGCGTGTCGCTGCCGTCGCGGAAGCGGGGCAGCGCATCATGGAAGGTCAGCGCACGGAAGCTGCGGGGATCGTAATTCGGCATGGTGGGACTCTCCTGGCGGGGACGCGCAAGCCATCCTGCCTCCACGCGCCGCAAACGAAAGCCCGTACATGCAACAGCCCGCCTGCGGGGCGGCAGGCGGGCTGTCTGGGCGGGGGCAGGGGGAATGCCCCGCCCGGTCCCCTCGCGGCCGGAGGCCGAGAGGGGGATGGGGAGATCAGGCGCCCTGGTGGGGCTCCGGCGGCGTCATCGGGCGGCGGCGATCGGCCATGAACTGGTCGAACTCGGCCTTGTCCTTCGCCTTGCGCAGCCGCTCCAGGTAGTCGACGAACTCGCGCTGCTCATCCTCAAGCCGGCGGATGGTCTCCATCCGATACTCGTCGAAGGCGGCATTGCCGCTCGGGCGAACTTCGGGCTTCTGGGGCTGGTTCCACGGCGTGGCGAAGTCGCCCCACTTGGCCCAGCCACAGGCGCGGCCCTGCTGCGGCACCTCGGTGTTGTACCACTGGCCCGGCCCGCCATTGCGGCGCCCCCAGCGGCGGCTGCCGATGGTGTAGGCCAGGATCGCCAGGCCCACGGGCCAGAACCAGATGAAACCCATCACCATCGCCGCGATCCAGATCGGCTTGGGGATGTCTTGCAGGAAGGCGGAGGCGTGCATGGCCCTCTCCGTGAGGAACTGGCCGGGGGTTTGGCTCCGGCCATGTGAATGTTTATCACATTTACATAGATGCCCCCGCCGCCGCCCGAAGTCAAGCGGATGCAGATTAAAAACGATCAACCCGGCGCGGACAGCCCCAGGGACTGCAGGTAGATCAGCAGCCCGGCCTCAAGCAGTTGCTCCGGCGGCATCGGCAGCTTGCGGCGCGTGGCATCCGACCGGCCGACGAACAGGGAGGCGATGCCGTGGGACATCGCCCAGATATGCAGCGCCACCATCATCGCCGGCGGCCGTGCGCCCTGGCCGCGCCACTCGGCGCACGCTGCCTCCGCCGCACGCCGGATCACGGCGAAGGCGTGGTCGGAGGCGCGGTGCAACGCCGCGTCCTCCTCCAGGGGGAAGCCGGTTTCGAACATCGCGGCATAGGCGGCCGGTTCCTGCCGGGCGAAGGCGAGGTAGGCGCGGCCGCAATTCTCGATCGCCGCCACTGGGTCTGGTCGGCCCAGGTTCCAGGCCGCTTCCAGCGCCACCGCGAAGCGTTCGAAGCCCTGGCGTGCGATTTCCGCCACCAGGGCGTTGCGGTCGCGGAAATGCCGGTAGGGGGCGGCAGCACTCACCCCGGCCGCGCGGGCGACTTCCGCGAAGCTGAAGCCTGCCGGACCGCGCTCGGCGATCAACGCCAGCGCCGAGGCGATAAGCGCCTCGCGCAGGTTGCCGTGGTGGTAGCTCTCGCGCCCTTCAGGGCGCGGGCCACGCGGGGGATCGGAGCCGAAGCGCATGTGAACGGCGTTTACATCAGCCTCGGCCGAATTGCACGATCAGACCTGAGGCGTGAGTGCGCGGAACCGCTCGAACCAGCCGATCGTCGCCGAAACCTCGGCTGCGAACAGGCTGGGGCGCATCGCGCCGCTGCTGTGGCTGGTGGCGGGGAAGCGCAGGAACGCGGTTTCCACCCCGGCCAGCTTCAGAGCCGAATACATCTGCAGCGCCTCTGTCGGCGGCGTGCGGCTATCCGCTTCGCCGGCCATCAGCAGCGTGGGCGTGCGGATGCGCCCAACGCGGGACAGCGGGGAACGGGCACGGTATTTCGCCGGGTCCTCCCACGGCAGCACGTCGCCCATCCACATCAACCCGACGGACAGCCCGAGATCCGCCGTCAGCAGCCAGCTTTCCCAGTTCACCACCGGCTTGATGGAAACCGCCGCGCGGAAGCGGGAGGAATGCGAGATGCCCCACAACGTGAGTACCCCGCCGCCGGAGACGCCGGTGATGAAGAGGTTGCCGGCATCGATCTCCGGCCGCGCCGCCACGCTGTCCACCACGGCCATCAGGTCGTCGTGGTCCGGGCCAGGGAAGCGGTCGTGCAGGGCATTGGCGAAGGCCTCGCCATAGCCGGTGGAGCCGCAGGGGTTCACCGCCAGCACTGCGTAGCCGGCGGCCACCAGCATCTGGTGCTTCATCGCGAAGCGGTCGCCATAGGCGGCAAAGGGCCCGCCATGGATTTCCAGCGCCATCGGGTGCGGGCCGGGCCGGTCCGGCACGGTGAGCCAGGCCTGCACCTGGCGCCCCTCGCCGCCGGCCAGCCACAGCATTTCCGCCGGGCGGAAGCCGCCGACCTCTGCCGCCAGCGCGCCGTTGAGGTCGGTGAGTGTCGCGGCCTGGCCGGAGGGGGCGAGCACCGTCACCTCGCCTGGCAGGTCGGAGGCGCCGCGCACATAGGCGATGGAGCCATCGGCGGCCACGGAGAAGCCGCCGCCTGAATAGGGCATCTCGATCGCCGCCCCGGCCATGTCGCGCAGCAGCGGGGTGTAGCGGCCATCGGACACGGCCACCCGCCCGACGGAGCGGCAGCCGGGATCGTCGTGGCAGACCAGGAGGTTGTCGTTGTCGGCCCAGGCCAGGCTGTCGATGCTGCGGTCGAAGCCGCCGGTCACCGGCCGTGCCTGCCCGCCGCTGGCCGGCATCACCCAGACCCGCCTGGGGCGGTGGCTCACCGGGCGGGTATCGGACAGCAGGAAGGCGATCCACTTGCCATCTGGCGAGACATGCGGCGCAGTTGCCATGCCGGGCTGGTCGGTCAGGCGCCGCACCGTGCCGCCATCGACCGCAACGGCATGGATCGTGACGTCGTTCGGCGCCCGGTCCCAATCCGCCCGGCGCGAGCCGGTCATCAGCAGCCAGCGCCCGTCGGCGCTCCAGGTGAGGCCAGGTGTGGTGTAGTGCGGCATGCCGTGCCACCACGCGCCGGTGGTGACGGGCTTCGCGCCCCCGGCGCCATCGGCCCCGATCACATGGGTTTGGAAGCTGCCTTCCGGCCACTCGCCCACCGTGTCGTGCCGGAACATCATCCGGTCGGTGAATTTCGGCGCCGCGGCCCAACTCTCGCCCTCTGCCGCGCCGCCCAGCCCGAGCCAGGTGGGCGCCGCCGCGATCTCGCGCTGCTGGAAGGCGATGCGCGAGCCATCCGGCGACCAGGCGATTTCGCGCAGCGCGGTGGCCGAGGTCAGCAGCGTGCGCGTCTCACCGCCCAGCGTGTGCACGTGCAGCGCGGGCGCCGCCCCGCCGGTGAGGAAGGCCAGCCGCCGCCCATCCGGCGACCAGCGCGCCAT